>DATEKA010000242.1:0-11169 GCA_035277685.1 Candidatus Acidiferrales bacterium | reverse complement strand
ACTCGTGCCGTAGAATGCCCACTGAATCGCTGTACCCGCGAAGGGAAGTTGGGTCTGGTGCTGGACGGGCCGTTACGAAGACTTGCGTATCGAAATAGTGCCGTACGACGTCACAATGGTGATTTTCGGCTCGCCGACGCCGACTTTGCCGGTGAGACGTCCCACGTTCGCGTCGTTGACCTGCCTCAAACCCGGACCCTGAAACTCGGTATCGACCTCGCCGGACCGCGAAGCTGCCGAGATTTCGAACTCGGAATTGGCGGGAAGCGTGAGAGTGACCCCTCCCGAGTCGTCGCTGACGTTGATCGGCGCAGTCGGAGGGCGGGAATAGCGAATCGCAATATCGCCATGCGAGTCCGCTACATCGAGGGGGCCAGTGGCGTCCTCGATCTCGATGTCTTTATTGTGTGTGGTCAGCTTTGCCGGACCGCTCACTTCGGAGACATCGAGGTCTCCGGAGTTTAATTCCAGGCGGCCGGTCAGATGAGTGAGGATCAGCGTGGACCGCTCGGAAGTGTAGCGCGTGATCTTGGCGACATTGCGCACGCGAATAGGACCGAAGAACTCGCCGTCGATACTGGCGTCACCGGCGACATCAGAAACATCAACTTCGTTGCCGCGACCGGTTACGCGGACATTCCCGGCCACATCGGAAATGCGCAAATGCCCGCCATTGAGACTCGCAGAAACGTCCGAGCCGGCGTCGTGGACATCAATGTCACCCTTGCTGGTGCTGGCGACAACTCCACCACTCAGCCCCGAGAAGGTTATGTCGCCGTGGTCGGCCTTTGCGGTCACACCCGCCGTCTTAGGCACCTCGACGTCCAGATCTGCCTCAACTGTGCCCTCCCAGTCTTCTTGATGTGCCGGACGGACGAGAAATCCATCGGAAGTCTGTTCAATTAAAGTCTTCACTGCGGCCATCCGTTGCTCGGCGCTCGAGCGGTGCGGGTCTGTGGCCGATTTGTTCACGGTGACGCGCAGAGCGTTGCCCCCGCCGGCGTGGACCGAAATGTTTCCGCTGCCTGTCTGAATCGTGACGTGCGCCCCGGGTTGAAGCTTTACCGCCGGTAGCCCTTCGCTCTGTGAATAGCGCTGAGCGAACGGATTGAAATCGAAGCGGAAGTCGTGCCGGTGACGCAGCCAGTCCGCGAAGCCCACTCCCGCGAGACAGAAGATCACCAGGATGAGAAGGCCCGCCTCCGCGCCCGTGAGCACGGGTGTCCGCTCGCCGGTGCGGCGGGAAGCGAGATGGTCAACCAGCTTCGCAATTCCCCAGATGATGATAAGCACAGGCCAGAATCGCCAAATCAGATGGCCCAGCCGCAGTTCGGGGTAAAAACGAAACAGCAGAAGCAGGACTCCGAGAAAAACCAGCAGCAGTCCCGAGAAAATCGATCGCCTTTGTGGCAAGCGAGGAGGAAGCGGCGTTGTGGCCACTAGATGCGGCGGCGTGACAGTTGGCGGGAGTGGAGGTTGTTGTCGGCTGCTCAAGCGTTCCTCACAGGGTTAACTCAGCGAGCGGCTCCGCTTACGCGCCGACATGTCCTTCCCGGGATACGAGAGCTTGTGCCACTAACACCGCTCCAATTACGATCAGGATGACCGGCCACAGATCGAAAAAGCCGTACCGCGAGTATTGCCCCGCCAGGAAAAGCGCGCCGATTGTGATCAGGACGACCGGCCACATCAGCCCGCGCACCTTGCACTGCGCGCACCGGCAAGCGCTTGTTTGCGCATCGTTCATGGATGTTCTCCGCTCCGTCCTGGCGGTTATTGGCTATTTGTGCTCCCGCTCTCTTTCAGACGATCCCATAGCAGCCAAACGCCGATTGCCACTAGGCCGATCGGCCAAGCCCTGGCAAACCAGTCGCGCTCGAGAAGCCCGAAATTAGCCAGCAACAGCAACACGCCGAGTCCAATCAGCACGATCGCACCGATTGGTTTCTTGTTCGGTCCTTGCACCAGGTCGGGCGGCGCGGCTTCGCCTGTGCTTCGAGCCTTCGCCACGCGATACGCGTCCACAGGCATATAACAGCAGAACGCGATAAACGACACAATGACGAACGCTTCGAAAGAACCCGGCAAATCAGCGGCCATGGCCGCGATCAGGGAGGCGAAAACAATCACGTGGATCAGGGCCTTGATGTATTCGCCGTTGTAAACCGCGCCCAAGCCCGGGATGAACCCAAGTACGGCGGCGACCGCCGGTCTCGAATCGCCCGGCGGCGGTGCCATGGCAACGCCTTGCGCAGGAGCGACCATCGGTCCCAGGCATGACTCGCAATACAGAGCTCCCCGCACCTCACGAGTGCATTGCGGACACAACGCTCGTCCGCAATTGCGGCAAAAGCCGGTAGCTTCTACCTCCGGATGCACGACGCATTTCATGGCGCGCTCCATTCGGGTTTCGGCCGGCCCTCCGCCCTCAAATCTTGGGCGGCCGACTGGATGGAACCCTGTTCAAGGCTTGGCTCGCAACTTGCGAAGACGTCTTGACTATCGCGAGTTCTCCCGCAGTTACGATCCGTGTGCGTTTCGAGTATTGGCTGGTTGCGATTGGCTTGAGGTTGAAGCGGGGCGCCCCCGCCGGCCAGAGTCCCGGGCGTTGCGGCTCCGGCAAAGAAGACGTCGCTGCGTGCGTGGCTGCGGCCGGGCCGCGTGTCGGACTTCTCCTCGGGGTTCTTGCGATCGGGCTGCAACTCGTTTCGCTCCGGAGGAGCAGGATTCTCCTGCGGCGGATTCTGCGGCTGCAGCCGCGATTCGATTTCATAGACCACGCGCAAGCTGTTCACGAATTTGACTCCATCCGCATACTTCAAGTGAGCTTGCCGCGTAACAGAGCGCACCACCGAAGTGGGGCTGAGGTTCGCTTTGTGCAACTTGTTTGGCATCACGCCGCCGGCCTGTACGACGATCGCCGCGCAGGCGGCAACGGTAGCCACTCCGATTGCGAATCGCGGCTGCCAGACCGCAGGAGTCCACCCGAACCAGCGCCGCCATCCCTTCGCGCTCGGGCGCCGCCCCAGCGTGGCCTCGATGATTCTGGCCCGGAGGTTGGCGGGCTCTTCTACGGGGTCCAGGCGATGCATCTCACCCACGAGCGCCCCGACGCGCTGGACAAGTTCGGAACAGAGGGAGCAGTTCCGCTTGTGGCTTTCGAGCGCGGAAGATTCCGCCTGCCCGAGCTGCCCCTCGAGGTAATCGCTCAACCGTTCTTCCGTCAATGTGCAGTTCCAATCCATCGTTCCTTCTCGCAATGGCACCGGCTTTGTGGAGCCCCTATTGCCGGCGTTTCGTTTTTCTCTTTGTTCCGATCAGACCCCGTGTCCCGCCGGCCGTTTCATTGTGGCCGCACGCCCATCTGCTCGAGTATCTTGGCCAGTTCGACGCGACCCCGGTTGATTCTCGATTTTACCGTGCCCTCGGGCACCTGTAGTACCGTTCGAATCTCCGCGTATTCCAGACTCTGCAAGTCGCGTAAGATCACCGCTTCGCGCAGTTCGGGCGAGAGCCGGGCCAGAGCGCGTTGCAACTGCGCGCTCAATTCGGCGGCCTGCGCCAAACGGTCTGGCGAACGCGCCGGAGAGTGCTTTTCCTCGAGCTGCGGCATGGCATCGTCGATCGAGTGTGTCATGCGGTCGTGCCGCGTGCGCCTGTAATGATCCACCAACAGATTGCGCGTGACACTCGTAAGCCAGGTTGGGAACGCGCCGTCCGCCGGCCGGTAGCTCGGCAAAGTCCTGTAGATGCGCAGAAAGACTTCCTGGCTCAGGTCCTCCGCTTCCGCCGTGTTGCCCGTGAACCGGTAGCATAGGTTGTAGACTCGTTGCGTGTGGCGGCGTACGAGTTCCTCCCAGGCCGAGCCGTCGCCCCGGAGACAGCGCTGCACCAATTGGGCGTCGGGCTCCAATGGCTCTCAGCCTCGCAACACGTGCCGTTCGGGCTCATTGCCCGCTCCAGGCCCATCTCCTGGAAATCGTATCTGGGCCCTGGCCCCCGGGAAACCGCGCGTGGCAGTCCCGTCGGCCGGTTGGCGGCCGGGGCGGCCCTGAACGGCACTTGCTCCGTCTTCGGCCTCAATTATGGAACGCAGATTACGCCCGAAATGTTCCCTTCGCGCCCTTCCGGAATGGCCTGTTGTTCAGCTGCTTAGACGGAGAGTTTTCGCGGGCATCTTAATCCGGCCAGACGTGAAAGCACAAGTCCATGTAACTCCACATGTCCGTGTAATTCCAAGCGGTCTCCGCATACAGCAATTCCCTCCAGCGGCTGGGGAATCAACGGTATTCGGAAAGCGCTCCCGAAGTGATTCATTAGGAGTGTCGCTATGTCGCATCCTGTTGCTCCGGGCGCCGAACCGCCCTCAGGAGGTTCACATCGCACTTCTCGTCATCCCTTGGGCCGCCTCGCAGGTTCCTTCCGCTCTGCTCAACCGATCGGTTCGGCGCGTTGGGGCTCCGTAGTTCTAGCCCCACGCACGGGCGTCCGCTGCTGCTCCCAGGACGTTGCCCCCAATAGCATGTAAATGCGTCCTCTATCCCATCGCCTGCCTCCAGTCATAATTGTCGCCGCCATCTGTCTCCCTGCCGTGATCCTCTTCTCTTCGAAAATGAGCCCCCTATTGCTCTTTGCAGGGCTTGTCGGCCTCTTCGCATTGATCGCCAGCGCGATTTACCGTCCTGCGGCTTTTCTCGCCGTTCCCATTTTTGCCTCCCAGTTCAAGGGCCTGCCGGGATTGCGCTCGATTGAAGGAAGCGTGGACCTCACGCTCTTGTCGCTCTGTCTAGCGGCTTTCGTGATCGTTCTGCACTCCATTTTGGGCACGCAGCGCGTGCAGTTGGTGCCGGGACGGTTCACAGGTTCGTCAAAGCAGATCACCGCGTTCTTCTTCTTCGCGTTAATTGTGGCGGGAAGTTACCTTTATACGCCGGCGCCGCAGTACGGTGGAGAGAAACTGCTTCGCTTCCTGCTAATCGGTGCGTTTTTTCTGTTGGGGCCGCTCTATCTGATCAATTCTGATGACGACTTCCGTCACTTCAGCTTTGCATTCGTGATGCTCGCGATCGTGCAATCGTTCGTGCTCTTCGTGCGCGCCGGCCGTGTTTCTTCGATGGAGGACACGGACGTGACCCGTATCGGCGCCGGCTGGGTAATCGGAATGGCGATCCTTCTTCTCCTTTTCTGCCGGGTCAGCGAAACGCCGTTCTGGCGCAAGGCGTTGACCATCGCGTCGCTGCCGATCCTCGTGGCCGGCCTGATTACCTCAGCGTCCCGTGGGGCAATCTTCTCAACGTCCATTGCCGGCTTTTACCTGCTGTTCAAGGTTTACAAGGGAAGAAGCAAGGCGATTGTCGGCGTGATAGCTCTCGTCGCGCTGGTTTGCGCCGCGACGGCCTTCTATTTTTTGAGAAACATGGGTAGCGGGAAATACACGGAAAAGGCCGACGAGATTGTCGAGATGGTAGAGGGTCACGGTTCGTCGGGCACAGCGGCGCAACGCCTCGCATTTTACCAATCGGCGTTTCGGGAGATTGAACAGCGGCCTCTGATGGGTCTTGGGGTTGGCGGCTGGAGCGTTTACTATTTCGGAAAAGACGAACGGGCCTATCCGCACGATCTGTTGCTGGAAATCAGCACTGAGGAGGGCATGATTGGAGTGATCGCCTTCGTGATTTTTCTTGCGGCCATATACCGAGCCAGCAAAGACCTTTCGAACCTAACGGGCACTCATTTCGCGGTCCTTTCCGGCCTCTTGCTTTTTACGCTGATTGCGACCATGTTCAGCGGAGATTTGGACGACGATCGGGTCCTTTGGCTGTGGTCCGGTATGACTCTCGCAACGTTACATTTCGCGCGGCTCCAGTTTGCGAAGCTTGTTTTCCGCGAACGGGTTTTCGAGAACGCCAGCCCGCAGCCGGACCGCCCCGTCCACACGCCCGAACTGGCGCACTAGGTCCAGGCCATTTTTTTCGGCATGCTCCAAAAAAGTCGAGCGCTCCTTCATCCAATCCTGGGCATCTGCGGGTGCGCAGGGAAGGAGAGACCAACGCCGACCAGAACACCGAAACCGATTCCGTCATAAGCGAGGCGCCATCATGGGCAGCAAAGCGATTTTCACGAAGAAGAAGCGGATAGTCTCTGCTGCAATCCTGGGAACAATTGTACTCGGCCTCGCTATTGTCCGTGTGCGAGGGGCGGGGAAATGGATGGTAATCACGTGGGGCGAAAACACGCCGGAGTGGAATCACAAACTTGGCGTCACCGCTATCCGCGAAGGCTGCTCCGGGACGCCTACCGCTTGCATCAACCAAGTCAAGTCGCAAAATGACCGGAGAATATTTCTCTCCATTCTGCTCAAAACCGCAATCCCCGGTAATTACGGCGCGCAGTACGGCCTTCTTGCCAGGCAGGCCCCCTCGCTGCTTGCTATCGGCGCCGACGATTTCGTAGGCCAGTATGAAAAACTCTTCCTAGGTGGCTTTCAGGATCCTCCTTCGGCCCTGCGCTCACTGATCAACGGTATCAAGGCAGCTGATCCCGATCTGGGCTTTGGTCTCACAGTTTACGAAGACGATCTCCAATCGCCCTATCTGAGTGACCCCAAGTTCTCCTCTGCCGATCGCGCCAAGGTGGATTATGTCCACCTCTTTATGCACTATCGCACCGATACGCCGAACACGCCTAAATACGTGGAAGAAGCGAAATCGGTTTTTCCGAACGCCAAAATAATCCTCGGAGTTTACGCCTACGACCGCATCAGCTATCTCCCGTGTGCCAAAGGCGGGCCGCCCTGCACAGCTCAGCAGGAACGGGACTACTTGCGCCAAGGACTCGATGCAGACTTCCGGCTTCTTGAAGATGGCGACGCCTCCGGAATCGAGTTCTGGCCGGGTTCCTTCGGCAGAATCGGCGAGTGGAAAGGATGGGACGAGTCGCGCATTTGCCCGGGGCGCAAGTCGGAATGTGTTCAAAACACGGAGCAAATGGAGCAGATTGTCGCGCAAGAATTCAAGAACCACGGGCGGTAGCTGGAACACAAAAGGAGCGCCGGCAAGAAACATGACCCGCAGTCCTAATTTCGCTGTTTTGAGGACGAGGGTTTTTCAGGGCACGAAATAGAATTGCAAGTCCGCGTCTGTGCGGTTCGTTTTTCCCCACTGCGTCCAGCCGACCCATGATGACCCGCTCTTAAATTGAGCGTAACCGTCGTGAAAAAAGGTAGCCGTCGGGAAGCCGTAATAGGCGCCCTTGCGAATCGGGAAGACCTGATATGTAGTTCCCGAACTCGCTTCCAAGTCGACGTGGTATGCGTCGCCGGAATAAAGAGTGCGAACAGTGGCAAACTTATACGTCGCCCAGACGTACTTCGGTGAAGAAGAAGACGACAGCGGAATTGAAGCCGCGGGTATATAACCCTCTTCGATCAGAGCCCCGCTTGCCGTTTCCAGCCGTACTTTTAGGCCTTGGAAGCCGCTAGTACGTGCTACGCGAATCGCGAAACCGACAACCGTTCGAGTGCCGCCGCTGACGGTGAAAATTTCGCGCACCGCGTAGGTCCCCCCGATCTTTTCGGGAACTTCCGGCCAGACTTCCATGTAACCCTGTCCCATCACAGCGCCATCGGCAAAATTGACCTGGAAAACCGGCGTGTTGTAGTCGAAGAGGGACCAGCCTGAGTAACTGTTCCGGGTCAAAACGGCGCAATCCAAATTCGAAAACAGGGCCTGCATAGGATTCAGGGGATGGTACATATACAGGTCGTCTACCGAGACGTAGTTTGAGGACGGACTCGAGTCGACGTTTGTGAACACGAGATGGTAGATATGGCCTGCGGCGAGCGAGGGAGCAGGAGACAAACTGATCAGGGGAAAAGCGGCCTTTGGATAGTCGATGGTGTACGACCCCAGGGTACTTCCGGAAGGAAGATGATTGGCTGTGCCATCATCGGTTTCGAGCCGCACTTGAAGTTTTCCACCCGTTCCCGCGTTATAGCCGGGCTTTGAAGAGCCGGTGATAAGGTAGAAGCGCACGCTCTTGACCGTGCCTGTGTGATTAGCCACGAACCGGTAGCTGACCTGGCGGCCGGACGGCCCGACCGTCAAGTTATTCAGCGCATCGGCGTTGATGCCGGAGCCGTACACAGCCGAGTACTGACCGAAGGAGCGGCCGCAGCTGAGCGCGAGAAGAATCAGCATAACGGCAAGGTGCGCTTGGCGATGTGTTTGTCCGGAAAGACCACCTAGTGTGCGACGGCTTGTTGCAATAACACGTTCAGCGATCCCGTAACGCGAGTGTGCCAAGTTCCCGGCTCCAAGGTTGGTTTAAGCTTGCAGTCGGGATACTGCGGGGTTGTTGGAGGGGCGTCCACTGACCCTAGGTACAGTATAGGTACAGGCTTCCAGGTACACCCCAACCTAACGGATGGCAGGGTTGTAGTGTCCCTTGAGTGTCGTCCGGCCGGAATACGATATCTACCCTATTTTCGGAACGGAAAGACTGTATCGCATCAGGGCTGATAAGGGTTGTTGTCTCAATTCCCTTAAGTGGCGCGGCGCAGAATCACGATGTATTTAGGACAAAACAGCGGATCTTTAGTCATCGTCGCCGAGGAGGATGGCGGCGGCAAGGACGGTCGTCCACAATCCGCGTTTGTCGCCAACAGCCGATTGGGTGATGTTCATGGTGCGGACGATCTTGTTCGAGATGCGGTAGACCTCTTTCTTTTCGTCCCAGGACAGGTCCGGATCGAACTCGACGTTCAGCGTGGTAGCCAGCATTTCGGCGGCCAGCTCTTCTGCATATTCTCCGGCCACCTCCTCCGTTTCGCCGAACGAGTGATGCTCGGAAAGATAGCCATACATGGATTTGTCGGCAGGAAGCCCGAGCCCCACGCCCGCAGCAATCAGGCGGTGCGGCTCGCGGGTTTGATTTTCGCTGATGACGGTAAACGCCACTTGGCCGGGCTTTAGGTGTTTCAAGCCTTCGCTGCGCGAAATCAGTTTGCAGTAGGGAGGGAAAATCGAGGACACGCGAACAATGTTGCACGCCGCGATCCCCGCATTTCGCAGCGCCAGCTCGAAGCTCGAAAGGCGCTCGCGGTGTTTTCCAACTCCCTTTGTGAGGAAAATCTTCTTCGCGACGAACGCCATGGATGGTGCCGGGTTGCGGTGCCTCCACCGTAAGAGTTGAAGAAATGTTTTGCGAGCGAAAAATAGCAGTGACGCGCATTGATGTCAATCACTATTCAATGTTTTAACCGTGTGTTTAGGTTGTCCGAAGCGCCTGCCGGAGAGAGCCCGCCGCGGCGCCGGTTGCGACCGGGGAGCCGGTGTGCGAATACCGAACTCAATAACGGGAGGTAGATCTGGCGAGCGTCATGGACTACCAGATAGTTACCTGCTTATTGGCGCGCGCAGACGCCTCGTGATATAAAGAAGAGAGCGAAGGAATGCCCGACAGCTTCCATCCAGGTTCAGTTGACGCGCCGAAGCATGCCGCCCTTCGTCAGTTGCGCCGCGAGTTGCGGAGATGGTCGCGCGATCTCGCGATAGCGCTGGGACTGGCGCTCGGCATCATCATTTTTCTCTACCAGCCGGTAAAAGTCGAAGGCACCAGCATGGCTCCGCTCCTTTCCGACCAGGAACGCATCTTCATCAACAAGTTCGTCTACCACTTCGAGCCGATTGAGCGCGGCGACGTGGTTGTTTTCTGGTATCCTCTGGACCGGTCGAAGTCGTTCATCAAGCGCGTAATCGGGCTTCCGGGGGATACGATCGAGGTTCGCGCCGGTCATCTCTACGTCAACGGCAAGGAACTGGCGGAGCCGTACGTTCCCGCGAGCTATCTTGACGACTCGAATTATCCAGCGCGAAAGATTCCGCCCCACGAGTACTTTGTGATGGGCGACCATCGCGATAGTTCGAACGATTCGCGCGTTTTTGGGCCGGTACCGCGGAGGTTCATCTACGGCAAGGCGGTGTTCGCGTATTGGCCGGTGAATCACTTCGGCTCGCTTTCGCCGACGTCCTCGTCCACCGTCAACGCAGCGTCGAAATGAGTTCGGCAATATGAAATACTTTGGAGGAAAATACCCTGCGGCAGGACCCCGAAGTTCGCGCGATACTCGCGCTCGAAGACGGGCGAGTCTTTAACGGACGCGCGGCGGGCGCTGGCACCCGTCGCGGCGGCGAAGTCGTTTTTAATACCAGCCTCACCGGCTATCAGGAAGTTTTCACCGATCCCAGCTACGCGGGCCAGGTTGTCAGCCTCACATATCCGCATATCGGAAACGTCGGCGCCAATTCCGATGACGAGGAATCGGCCAAGCCCTACATCGAAGCGCTGATCGTGCGCGACTTTTCTCCGATCGCGTCGAACTGGCGCTCCAGCGAATCGGCGCAGCAATATCTCGAGCGCAATCGCGTGCCCGTCATCTGGGACATCGACACCCGCGCCCTCGTGCGGCACCTGCGCGAAGTTGGCGCGCTGCGAGGAATCGTTTCGACGGACGGCACGCCCGCCGAACAGTTGATCGCCGAGGCTCGCGCGCTGCCGGCCATGGCGGGGCAGGAGCTCGCCAGCCGAGTGACCTCGCCGAAAATCTACAACTGGTCGCAAGGCTCAATCGATCTGGAGGAACCGCTAGCCGCTGGTGCGGGCGTCGGCGCCGGGGCGGTGGGTTCACTGGCGCGGCGAAATCTGAGTCTGGATTTCGGCAAGGCTGAGAAGGCAGCTCGCCGCGATGAACGGCGGCGCCGCGTCGTCGCTTATGACTTCGGGATCAAGCAGAACATTCTGCGGCTACTGGTTGATCACGGCTGCGATGTGACTGTCGTTCCTGCGCAAACGAGCGCCGAAGACGTGCTGGCGATGAAGCCGGACGGCGTTTTCCTGTCGAATGGGCCGGGCGATCCTGAGCCGATCGATTACGCCGTAAGAAATATTCGCAAATTGACTGGCCGCGTGCCGATTTTCGGCATTTGTCTCGGCCACCAATTGTGTGGGCTGGCGCTCGGCGGCAAAACATTCAAGCTGAAATTCGGTCATCACGGCTCGAATCATCCGGTAAAGAACCTGCTAACGCAAAAGGTTGAAATCACGGCGCAGAATCACGGTTTTTGCGTCGATCCGGATTCGCTGCCATCTAGCGACGTGGAAATCACCCAC
>DATEKA010000241.1:0-17786 GCA_035277685.1 Candidatus Acidiferrales bacterium | reverse complement strand
GCATGTCGCGGCTGACGCGCTCGTTGGCTTCCATCACGCGGAGCAGATTGCCTCCGAGAATTTTGCGAATGTCGTCGTCGGAATACCCTTTGCGCATCAGCGCTTCGGTGATCTGGGGAAGATGCGAGCAGTCTTCCATGCCATCGGGCATGCTGGCGCCGTCGAAATCGGAACCGAGGCCGACGTGATCGGGGCCGACGAGTTTGACGACGTGATCGATGTGATCGATGATGCGTTCCCAACTGACGTGGGGCAATTTGCCTTCGGCGGTCCACTGCTTTTCGATGGCGGCCTGCGCGCGCATGGCGCACTCGGGATCGTCGCCGCATTTCTTTACCGCGTCCGACAGCGAGCCGACGACGCCCGCACCATTGGTCAACCTGTCGTAAGCGTCTTTGTAGGCCTGGTCGAGAAAACTCTTCTCGTAATTGATTTGGATGACGCCGCCTTTTGCGGCGAGGGCTTTGATCATATCGTCGCTCATGTCGCGGACGTGATTGCAGAGCGCGCGGCAGGATGAGTGAGAAGCGATAAGCGGCGCTTTACTGACGGCGAGCGCGTCGTAGAAGGTTTTGTCGGAAACGTGGGAGATGTCCACCATGACGCCCTGCCGGTTCATTTCGCGGACGACTTGTTTGCCAAAATCGGTGAGGCCGTTGTGCTTCGGCTTGTCGGTGGAAGAATCGGCCCATTCGTCGTCGTAGAAGTGCGCGAGGGTCATGTAGCGGACGCCCAGATGGGCGAAGACGCGCACGATGCGGATGTCGTTGCCAATCATGTGGCCGCCCTCGACGCCCATGAGCACGGCGATCTTGCCCTGCTGGTGCGCGCGACGGACGTCCGCGGCGGTGCGGCAGAAGACAAGGTCGTTCGAGTAACGGCGGACGTTTTCGTGGACGGCGTCGATCTGGTCGAGCGCCTTCTGCACGGCGGGCGGGCCCATGATGCGGCCATCAATCCAGATGGAGAAGAAGATGGCGTTCATGCCGCCTTCGCGCATGCGGGGAATATCAATGTTGCCGTCGGGATTGCGCTTGCCGAGATCGTAGGTTTTGGAGAAGAAGCGCTGGGTGGTGTCGTCGTGAGTGTCGAGGACGATAGAGGAAAAGTGGAGCTTGCGCGCGCGGACGGCGATGTCGTCGGCGGAGGCGGAGCGGCGGGACGAGGAAGCCGCGAGAACGCAGAGCAGTAACACGGTCAAAAGCAGGAAACGGCGCATGGTTTTGCCTCCGCGGAGGTGATTCACCCGGAATGCTCGCGGGAAGTTACCCTTTCGCATGAAAAATGGCAAGGGCAAGCGGGCGAGCCAGCCTGAAGGATCACCACGGAGACGTAGAGAGCGCGGAGGCCGCGCCGCGTGCACATTCCCCTTGCACTTCGACAAGAGTTAGGGTAGTTTCCTGTCGAAGCACAAGGGGGCGATGAATGACCGGGGCACGAATCGATCTACCGCAAGGGACGCTGGACCTGCTGATTCTGCGCACGCTGGCGCTGGAGCCGATGCACGGCTGGGCGATTTCGGAGCGGATTCATCAAGTGTCGAGCGAAGTTCTGCAAATCCGGCAGGGGTCTCTGTATCCGTCGCTGCACCGGCTGGAACGGCGCGGGTGGATCAAGGCACGCTGGGGCGCTTCGGAAAACAACCGGCGGGCGAAGTATTACGAACTGACGAAGGCGGGACGCAAGCAGCTCGAAACGGAAGAGGGCGAGTGGAAGAAGCTGATCGCCGCTGTCGCGCAGGTGCTGGGGACGGCGTAAGAAGCAATAGCGAGTGGCGAGAAAGGAAGCAAAGGGCAGGCGCACTGGCGGGCCGCGAGACAGGCGGGCGGGTCCTGCCACGGCAGGCAAGCTGAGACCCGCCCCTACGGAACGCGGCAAAGCGATAGTGACGAAAACAGACGAAAGGCGCCCGCCTGAAAGGCAAAGCGGCCGCCGGAATAAAGGGAAGCATGCTGAGTGATTTGTGGATGAGGGTGCGGGCGGTGGTGAGGCGCGAGCGCGTAGAGGGCGAACTGGACGAGGAGTTGCGGTTCGACTTTGAGCGGCGAGTGGAGAAGTACATCGCATCGGGGATGAGGCGCGGGGAAGCTATGCGGCAGGCGCGACTGGAGTTTGGCGGGCTGGATCAGGTGAAGGAAGAATGCCGCGAGGCGCGCGGCGTACATCTTCTCGAAACGCTTGCGCGGGATGTCCGCTACGGCATTCGCGCACTTCGCAAATCGCCGGTGTTCACTGTTGTCGCCGTTCTCACGCTCGCCCTCGGCATGGGCGCGAATACGGCTGTGTTCTCCGCGATTGATGCGGTTCTGCTTCGGCCTTTGCCCTTCCCTCACGGCGATCAGTTGATGATGGTCTCGGAGTACGACCGCAAGGTGAAGGGTCCCGACTTGTTCGTGGCGCCCATCCGGCTGGAAGAGTGGAGCAGGATGAATTCCACGTTTCAGGCGATCACCGGATATTACACGGAGGATGAATCGGAGACTTCGGGGACGTTGCCGGAGAAGATGACGCAGGCGCTCGTGGCGCCGCGATTTTTGCAGGTGTGGGGAGTCAGTCCGATCCTTGGCCGCGACTTCACGCCCGAGGAGGAGCATTACGGAGGGCCGGGCGCGGCGCTCATCAGCTATCGAGTGTGGCAGGAGCATTTTGACGGGGATCCACGCGTAATCGGGAAGAAGCTGCGGTTCGGGAAATGGGCGCTGCCCGTGGTCGGGGTGATGCCGGCCTCGTTCGATTTTCCCGTACGCAATGTGGATTTTTGGTCGCCGGTGCCGCCCGACTCTCCAGTTGCGCAAAGCAGGGAATCCACGTGGTACACCGTTATCGGACGACTTAAGCCGGGCGCGAGTCTCGAGGAAGCGCGCGCAAATCTCTCGACTGTGCAGCGCGCGCTTGGCAAGCAATTTCCTAAACCGGACGCTGACCTGGGGGTGGAGGTGCAGCCACTGAAGCAGACGATCGTTGGCGGCATCCGGGAGTCGTTCTGGCTCCTTTTCGGCTCGGTTTCGCTGCTGCTCTTGATTGCATGCACGAACATTCTGGTGCTGCTGCTGGCGCGGGGCTCACAGCGGCAACATGAAATCTCGGTGCGATTTTCGCTGGGCGCTTCCCGAAGGACGATCATCCGACAATTGCTGACGGAGACCTTCCTGCTAGTGCTGGCGGGCACAGCGGCTGGACTGGTTGTGGCGGGCGCGGCATTGAAGGTGTTTCAGAGCTTTGCCGCCGACGTGCCTCGGGGCTCGGAAATTCACCTGGACGGGCGCATCGCGCTCTACACGTTCGTTTCCGCTGTTGCGGCGACGCTTCTCTGCGGGTTGTTGCCTGCCATTCGCGCGGTTCGTCAAGGGATATCGGCCACGCTGGCGCAGACGGGCGTTGCACAGGTGTCGACGCGCAACCGCACGCAATGGGCTCTTGTCAGCATCCAGGTTGCGCTGGCGGTGACGCTGCTCGCGGGCGCCGGCCTGCTACTGCGGAGTTTTCAGGCGCTCGGGCAGGTTTCGCCTGGATTCAATCCGAGCTATGTCCTGACGTTTCATATCACCGCGTCGTACGCGGAAACGGTGAACATGAAAGGCCTAAAACAGCGGATCGATCGAACCATCGAGGGGCTGCGCAGCCTACCGGGCATCGAGTCCGCAGCAACGGCTGGGGCGCTGCCCGGCATTCCGCAGAAGTATCAAATGGAAATCAAATTCCTCGAAGGGCCGGCAGACCCAAACCGGAAGATCATTGCCGAGGGCCGGTTTGTTTCTCCGGGGTATTTCGCCACCTTGCAAATCCCGCTGGTGGCCGGGAAGCCGTGCAGCGACCGTCTGACTGGCATGGATGTGGTGGTGAATCGCAGTTTTGCGAACACGTATCTTTCCGGGGCACCGGTTATCGGACGGCACATCCAACTTTCCGGGCAATTCCCGCTGACGGGCGAGATTCGCGGGATCGCCGGGGATGCAAGAGAGGAAGGTCTGGCTCAGGAGCCGGGTCCGACCGTTTACTGGTGTGACAGCGCTCCGGTTCCAGATCCATTTTATCTGGTGCGCACGCGGACCGATCCGGCCGCTTTGACGGAGACGGTTCGCGAGAAGATTCACGCGCTTGAGCCATCCCGATCGGTTTTCGATAGCCTGCCGCTCGAACAGCGTCTCAACGCGACGTTCTTCGAAAACCGGCTCCGCCTCGCGCTGCTCGGTTTTTTTGCCGCCACGGCCATTTCTCTGGCATGCGTGGGCCTCTACGGAACGCTTAGCTACTCAGTCGCGATGCGGCGGAGGGAGGTGGGCCTGCGACTCGCTCTTGGAGCACTGCCGGGACAGATAGTGAAGGGGTTCATGCTTCAGGGACTGGGGGTCGCCGCCATCGGCTGTATAGGCGGGCTGACGCTTACGGCCGGTTTTGGCCGGGTATTGTCCGGCATGCTGTACGGCATCTCCGCAACGGATCCTGCAACACTGTTGGCGATCGTTCTGATCGTGTTCGCCGTGAGCGCTGCGGCGTCGCTGGTTCCTGCAATCCGCGCAGCCAGCGTCGCCCCTATGACCGCGCTGCGGCACGAATAAGGCGGTGGCTAAATCGACGGGCGGGTCTGAAACCCGCCGCTGCGCGAACGCGGCAAAGCGATAGTGGCGAAACAGGCGAAGGCGCCCGCCTGGAAGGCAAGGCGGCCGGCACAAAGTCGCCGGAATAAAGGAAAGCAATGATGAGTGACCTGTGGATGAGGATGCGGGCGGTGTTGCGGCGCGAGCGGGTTGAGGGCGAGCTGGATGACGAGTTGCGGTTCGACTTCGAGCGGCGCGTGGAGAAGTATGTCGCATCGGGAATGACGCGCGGGGAGGCTATGCGGCGGGCGCGGCTGGAGTTTGGCGGGCTGGATCAGGTGAAGGAGGAGTGCCGTGAGGCGCGCGGCGTTCATTTGATCGAGTCATTGGCACAGGACATTCGCTACACCTTGCGCGGACTGCGCAAGAACCCGGGATTCACGACGGTTGCGCTGCTGACAATTGCGCTGGGAATCGGCGCGACCACGGTGATGTTCACGGTGGTGAACGGCGTGTTGCTGAAGCCGCTTCCCTACCCTGAGCCGCAGCGGCTTGTGGTGGTACACGCGCAGACGCCGGGCTGGAACACCAGCGTATTTGGCGAGCAGAAGTTTTCTTATCCGGATTTTGTCGATTGCCGGCGCATGAGCCGCACGATGGAGATGGCCGCGGTGGTTTTCAACGACGGAACGCTCAGCCAGCCGGCGCCCGCGGAGTATGTTGACAACTTCGAGGTCTCGGCGAACCTGTTTTCCGTGCTGCGTGTGCCGCCGACTCAGGGCCGCCCGTTTCTCCCGGAAGAGGACCGGATCGGCGCAGAGCCGGTCGCGATACTCAGTTACAGTTTCTGGCAGCGCCATTTTGGCGGGAGAGCGAACGTTCTGGGAACGTCGCTCGTTCTCGATCAGAAACGGTACACGATTGTAGGAATCGCGCCGGCGGGACTGAAACAGTATGGACAGGAACCGGACATTTA
Organism: Candidatus Acidiferrales bacterium; assembly: GCA_035277685.1. Classification (GTDB taxonomy): domain Bacteria; phylum Acidobacteriota; class Terriglobia; order Acidiferrales; family UBA7541; genus Palsa-295. The sequence goes on along the minus strand of DATEKA010000241.1, from coordinate 12,272 downwards.
TACGCCGGCCGGTCAGGACGCTGCCGGATACCTGCATAGCCGGACGGCGCAGCCTGTTCACGTTGTGGCGCGACTGAATGCGGGCGTGACGCCGACGCAAGCGCAGGGCGAGGTTGCATCGATTGGGCGCCATCTGGCGGAAGAGTTCGCAGACACGAATGCGGGCCGCGAGTTCGTCATTCATGCGCTGCGGCCGGAAGTGCAGGACGTACGGTCGACGCTGTGGCTCTTGCTGGGCGCGGTGGGCCTGGTGCTGCTGATAGCGTGCGCGAACGTGGCGAGCCTGCTGCTGGCGCGGGCGGTTTCGCGAGAGCGTGAGCTGGCCATGCGCGCCGCGCTGGGCGCAAGCAAGTGGCGCCTGGCACAGCAGTGCCTGACAGAGAGCGTAGTGCTGGGGGTTGCAGGAGGGGCGCTGGGCATATTGTGCGCGTATGTGGGCGCACAGCCGTTCGTTGCGTTGTGGCCCGGAGCGCTGCCCCGTGCGGAAGAAGTGCATCTCGACCCGCGCGTGCTGGCGTTTGCGGTGGGCGTGTCCATATTGAGCGGCATTCTATTTGGATTGGCGCCGGCAATGCGGTTGCCTGCAAGGCGGCTCGAAGAAGTGCTGCGCGCGGGATCCCGGTCGGTAGCGGGCGGTTCGCGGCGTCTGCACGGCGCCTTCGTGGTTTCGGAGATTTGCCTGGCGTTCGTGCTGCTGATTGCGGCGGGAATGCTCGGACGGACGCTGCTGCGCGTTTCATCGCTCGATCCGGGGCTCGACGTACACAATCTGCTGACGATGCGCGTGGCGCTGTCGCCCGCGACGCTCGCCGACCCGGCGCGAATTCCCGCGGCGTGGCAGGACCTGCTCGAACGCGCGCGCCGCGTGCCGGGAGTACAGTCGGTGACAGCCGTTGATATAGTGCCGTTTCGCGAAGGCAACAACCAGTTGGGTTATATGACGACGGCGACGGTTTCGCCAAAGAGCCGCCTGCCGATGGCGCTGGCCAGCAGCGCGACGCCGGATTATCTGAACGTGATGGGCGTACGTCTGCTGCGAGGACGATTCTTCAGGGACACGGACCGGTTGGGCGGCGTTCCCGTGATTGTGGTGGACGAAGTCCTGGCGCGCGATGCGTTCGGCACGGACAACGTCGTGGGCAAGAGGCTATGGATTCCCGACATGCCGTGCGCCGCGAAAAAAACTGCGGCTGGCGCGAACGGTAAGCCGGTCACCACGGTGGAGTCGGTTGAATGCAAAGAACCGTACACGATTGTGGGCGTGGCCGGGCACGTGCGGTATTGGGGACTGGCGAGCGACGACCAAGCCCAGGTGCGCGGGCAAATCTATTATCCGTTCGCGCAGGTGCCGGAGATATTCCTGCGGAGATGGTCGGAGCTGATGTCGATTGCAGTGCGAACGAATGTGGCGCCGCTGAGCGTCGTCGCGTCGCTGCGAGAGGCTCTGCGGGGAGCGAGCGGAGATCAAGTGCTGTATGAAGTGCGGACGATGGAGCAGCTCACGCAGGGCTCGCTCGCGCTGCACCGTTTTCTTCTGACGCTGTTCGGGATATTCGCGGGGTTGGCGCTGCTGCTGGCGTGCGTCGGGATCTATGGCGTGCTGGCGTATCTGACCAGCCAACGCGTCCCGGAGATCGGCGTGCGCATGGCGCTGGGGGCCAGCCGCGGCAACATCGTGCAAATGGTGCTGAGGCAGAGCCTGCGAATGGTCCTGGGCGGCGTCGGGTGGGGACTGGCGGGGGCGTTCGTCGCCGGGCGCGTATTGGTTCACCTGGTGGATGGAATGCGGCCGCTCGATGGAGTCACGTTTGCCATCGTTCTTTTGGTTCTTGCCGGAGCTGCGCTGACGGCGGCGTTCGTACCGGCGCGCCGGGCGAGCCGTGTTGACCCAATGATCGCACTGCGGCAAGAGTGAGGAGTCCGCGCGCCCAGTCGCCTGCTGGACCTGGCGGGGCTGCGACACTCTGAACCCGCTGCGGGCCGGCCGGAGCGGAACTCATGCGGCTTTGCGAGCCGTCTCGCGCTGCAACTCGTATTTTTCCCAGCAGCTTTCACGTTCTCCAGCGAACGGCTCGGCATGGTAGTGCTTATAACGAGGCTCTTCGCTTTCGGGACGAGGATCATAAATTTTCTGGCGCACCCATCTTTGGCCGTGGGCGATTGAGGAACGGCAGTAATCGCAATTTCTCGCGGAATCATTCATCTTGACCTCCGAGTTTCGTATCGCTTCATTCCTGGATCGAACACGTGTGGTTAGATTGGCGGTCTGCGGTGGTGAATGTAAATCGTGGGTAAAATCCAAGTCATATCGAAGGCGGGGCTTTAGGCTGTCTGTTTCTCTCCATCTGCCCGGTAAGGCTTCTTGCCGCTAAGACGGGCTGGTCCCAATTCTTTCTTTTCCCCGAAAAATTCGCGGAACATTTGGCAGGGCTGCGCCGTATCCAGTGTCAGAAAGGGCCCGCCGGGCAACCGCGGGCAGGAAGGCCGGAGGAGGCTCGAAGATGCGAACGAAGCGGACGAGAATTCAGGCGGCGGCGGTGGCGTGCTCGCTGCTTGCGGCGGCGGTAGTCACTGCGGCATTGCCCGCCCTTGCAGCGGGCAACGAACGGTATCTGCACGTGCGAGTTCAGGACGAAAGCAAGGGCGAGAGCGTGAACGTGAACGTTCCGCTGTCGATGGCGGAGAAAATCATTCCAGCGATCAACCACGAACCGCTGCACAACGGCGTCGTGACGATTCACAAGGCAGATATGGAGGGCGTGGACGTCCGCGCGATACTGGACGCGGTGCGCACAGCCCCGGACAATGAATTCGTCACGGTGACCGAGAAGAACCAGAACGTACGCGTAGCCAAGAGCCACGGCAACATCGTGGTACACGTCCGCGATCATGAAAACAAAGAACAGAACGTGGATGTGACCGTGCCAATGGCGGTGGTCAACGCGCTGTTCTCGACGGCAAAGCAGAACGAACTGGACGTGGCAGCGGCGCTGCGCGCGCTGAGCGACGCGGGCGACACACTTCTAGTGACAGTGCATGACGCCAGCCAAAACGTCCGCATCTGGGTGGACTCCAACGCTACGGCGAAAGCCGAGTAGCCGAAGGCCGACGAAAGTGCTCAAGAGCTGCGAATTCACGATGGGACGCGCGTAAAGGACGCTGCGTCCGGTTCTAACGGACGCGGGGGCAAGGTGAAATCATGATCCTGCTCGGAAAAATCGCTCTGGGAATGACGGGGATTGTTTTCGCGGGCGCCGGAGTCCTGTGCAGCGAAGGCTTCGTGCAAGTGAAGGTCATGGAGAAGCAGGCGAACGGGCATCACATCAACGTGATCGCGCCCGCCGTTCTCGGACCGATTGCCGCGCACTTTGTTCCGGCCAGCAAACTGCAGGGTGCTTCGCAGCAAATCCGTCCATGGCTGCCCGTGATCGACACGACTCTGGACGCGTTGCGAGAGGCGAACGATGTGGTGCTGGTGGAAGTGAAGGAGCGCGACCAGCACGTTCGCGTCGCGAAAGAGGGTGGGTCGATTGTGGTGGACGTGGACGACCCGGACGAGACGGTACACGTCTCGGCTCCGCTTCGCGCGATTACGGGGACGGTCGATCAGGTTGCGGCGGCAAGCGGTCTACAGTAGGCAGAACAAGAGAGATTCTTCGGCCCAAAAGACGGGCCTCAGAATGACACGCCGCTAGTGACGAGAGGCAGGCGTCCGCGGGCGGGCTTCGGCCCAGCCCGAACGATCGCAAAAGGGCCTCACTGCAGGGATCCGCGGGCGGGCTTCGGCCCAGTCCGAACAATCGCAAAAGGGGCTCAAAACGACAGGCGACTCCCTGACGGCGGGCGGATGCCTGTAGGTGCGCGCCGTCATCGTGATCAAGGAAACAAAACGAGTTTGGGGGTACCGTGCAGAACATTTTCGTGGATGTTCGCTACGCGTTCAGGCAGTTCCGGCACGCGCCGGTGTTTACCGCCGCAGCTGTCCTGACGCTGGCGCTGGGAATCGGCGGGACAACGGCAATTTTTTCGTTGGTGGATTCGGTGATGCTGCGGTCGCTGCCGGTAGCCGATCCCGCGAGTCTTTACCGCGTCGGGGATGGCACCGACTGCTGCGTCGAAGGCGGCCCGCAGGACCGCTGGGGCATGTATTCGTATCCGTTGTACCAGCGGCTGAAGGAAAACCTGCCGGAGTTCGAGGACATCACCGCGTTTCAAGCGGGGCCGGGCCGGATGAGCGTCCGCCGCGATACGGAGCGCGCGGGCAAGCCGCTGCGAACCGAATTCGTCACAGGGAGCTATTTCGAGACGCTGGGCATCCGGTCGTTTGGCGGGCGGCTGTTCACGCCGAAAGACGACCAGCCATCGGCGGCGCCTGTGGCTGTCCTGAGCTATCAAGCGTGGGCGAGCGACTATGGCAGCGACCCGTCAGTGGTCGGCTCAACATTCATTGTGGCAAGCCGGAACTTCACGGTGATCGGCGTCGCGCCGCCCGGATTTTTTGGCGAGACGCTGCGGGGCGATCCGCCGGCCCTGTGGCTTCCGCTGCAACAGGAACCGCTGATCAATGGGGAGCAGGGATCGTTGCTGCGTCAATCGGTGTCCGCGTGGCTGCGGGTGATCGGAAGGCTTCGACCGGGCGCAACGACGGCCGGAATGTCGCCGAAGCTGACGGGAATCCTGCGCCAATGGATGGAGCGTGACAGCGGATATCCCGCCAACTGGATGGCGGAGATCAAGCGTCTGCTGCCAAAGCAGACGATCACGGTGGTGCCGGCGGGCGCGGGCGTCGCGCTGATGAAGGAAGACTACGGACGCAGCTTACAGATTTTGTTCGCTGTTTGCGGATTCGTTCTGCTGATCGCGTGCGCGAACGTGGCGAATCTGATGCTCGCGCGTTCGGCTTCGCGGCGCGCCCAGACGGCTGTCAGGCTGGCGCTCGGCGCATCGCGGCGGGAGATCATCAAACAGGCGCTGATCGAGAGCGTGCTGCTTTCGCTGATGGGCGGGGTGGCGGGCCTGGCAGTGGCCGTCGGGGCATCGCGGCTACTGCTTTCCCTGGCGTTCACCGGCGCACGGTTTCTGCCGATCAGCACGGCTCCGTCATTCCTGGTGCTGGGATTTGCGTTTGTGCTGTCGCTGATCACGGGCGTCATTTTCGGCGCTGCGCCGGCGTGGTTTGCGACGCGCACGCATCCGGTAGAGGCGTTGCGGGGGGCGGGACGCAGCACGCACGACACGACTTCATTCGCGCGCAAGGCGCTGCTGGTGACGCAGGCCACGCTTTCGGTGGTGCTGGTGGCGGGCGCGACAATGCTGGCGCGAAGCCTGGGCAATCTGGAACATCAGAACCTCGGGTATGAGACAGCCGATCGAATTTCAGTGCAATTGAACGCGCCGCCTTCGACGTACAAGCCGGCTCAACTCCAGTCGCTGTACCGCCAGATCGAGGATCGGTTGCGGGCCATGCCAGGCATAGAAGGGGAAGGCCTCGCGCTGTACAACCCGCTCACGGACAACTGGGGCGAAATGATTATGGTGCAGGGTCATCCGCCGCCGAAGTTCAGCGAGGATTCAGGGGCGTCGTGGGACCGCATCACTCCTGGATATTTCGCAGCACTGGGGCAGCCGATTCTGCGCGGGCGCGGCTTCACGGAAGCGGACAACGATACGACGGCGCCCGTCGCGGTGGTAAATGAGGCGTTCGTGAAGCGGTTCTTCCCGCACGAGGATCCTATGGACAAACACTTCGGCATCGATATGCCGGAGAATGCAGGTACGTACCGCATCATCGGCATCGTGCGCGACGCGAAGTACGCTTCGTGGACCATGTATCGTCCGGCACTGCCGATGTTTTACGTGCCGCTGGCGCAAAGCGTGAAGTACAGCAACGAACTGATGGAGGAAATCGACGTTCGTTCGCACTTCATCGGCGGAATTCTGCTGCACACACGCAGCCGGCCGGGGGCAGTGGAAGCGACCCTTACCAAAGTGCTTTCCGAGCTCGATCCGAACCTCACGATCATCCGCGTGGACACGATACAGCAGGAGATTGGGCTCGTGTTCAGCCAGGAACGCGCGGTAGCGAGTCTGGCGGGACTTTTTGGCATTGTGGCGCTGCTGCTGGCGGCCGTGGGACTCTACGGCGTGACGGCCTATTCGGTGGCGCAGCGCACGAACGAAATTGGCGTGCGCATGGCGCTTGGGGCCGACCGCGGGAAGGTGGTGCAACTCGTTTTGCAGGGCGCGTTCCAGCGTGTGGCCGTGGGATTGCTGATCGGGGTGCCACTGGCGATTGGCGCAGGCCGGCTGATTGCGGCGCAGCTTTACGGCGTTTCGAGCTGGGACCCGTTTGCGCTTTCAACAGCCGTCGTGTCGCTGGCAATTTGCGCGTTCATCGCGGCAATTGTCCCCGCACTGAGGGCGGCTGCCATTTCGCCGATCGCGGCGTTACGGATGGAGTAAGAACTTCGTCAAATTGCATGCCAGAGCAGAGCACCGGGCACTGACGTTAGACCGAATGCGCCATCAGCAATCCTTCGCGAATCAAGCGTCGAGCCAGCGTGGTCTTACCGGCGGAATCGAGGTTGCCGGGAAGGTCTTTCACGGCAAACCGCTCGTTTGCAAGAGCAAAGCGCACGGCGGGAGCCGCATGTTGCGGAAACGTGATTTTGCGTCCAAAACAACGAACCAAAACCGAGTCTGGCGACACCTCTACGCGCGCAATGAGATGCGGCCTGGCCCCGACAACACTCCCGTCGCCCAGCCGGTCCAGCGCGGCCAGTTGCGCCATCTGGCCCTGCAGCAAAGGCGGACAGGAGGAAAGGAATTCGTCCACAAAACGGTCGAGCGTCTGATCGAGGGCGGCACGCCCGGAAAGATGATCGAGGAGGCGGCTAAACACCGCGCGCGCCTGCCCGGCGGGAAATTCGCCGCGGGCAAATCCTGGCGGGAGCGATTTCCGAAACGCGGGATCACGCAAACAGGCCCCGGCGACGCACTCAAGCAGAAAGTCCGTCCAGGTATAGGCTAAAACGCCGACGGTTATGTGGAGAGAGACGTTATCGGCTGAGCGGGCCTGGTGGACACATCCGCGAGGAACGTAGGCGGCATCCCCGGCGCAGAGCTCGAATTCGAGAGTGGGATCGCCGGCCTCGTGCTCGGAAGGGTCGAAGTCCTGATTTCTAAGGGGAAGTTCAATGGGCGTTCCGAAGATCGTCCACTTCTTAGATCCTGCAACCTGCAAGACGAATACGTCGTGCGTGTCGTAGTGAATTTTCGCGCCCTGGCTTCCGGGAGGCGTTAGATATACGTTGGCCTGAAAAGGACAACTGAATTCAGCTTCGAGCCCGCGGCAGAAGGCTGTGAGGGCCGGAATCACCGTATCGAGATAGGCCAATGTCACGGTGGAACCGTCCGCGAATAGCTGATAGACCTTGGCTACGTCGAGGGCGCCGCCTTGTGCCGTGTAATCTTCGGGGCCCAGGTCTCGCGCGGCATTCTTGAGAACGACATTAGGATAACGAAGATCGAGAGTGGTCAGGCAGCGGTCTATGTCATCGAGGGACAAGAGAGGCTGATAATAGGCCGCGCGCCGGCGAGAGACCACCAGCGGCCGTTTTTCCCAGTATTGCTCGAAGAATTGCTCCGTCGTAACAGGTTGGAGCAGCCATTCAAGAGGGCGTCGCACTTGTCCAGGCACCGCTTCTTCGGTCGCACCCGCCTGCTTGGCCGGCTGTGGAATGGAACTCACGAAACGCTCTCGCCGCTAGCGTAGACGCAAACCGGACAGTCGTAGCCTGCTAAGCGGCAGCGGCTAGCTTCCGCCGGGCAATTCAGGGCCGGCCGGTGCGTCGAGGATCCGTTATTTCGTCTGGTCAGGAACGCTGGGCTTCTTTTTCTTGTCGGGGTCGCCCTTCTTTGAGTCGGGATCGGACCGTTTCTTGGCGTCCGGATCGCTGCGCTTCTTCGCATCCGGATCGGAGCGCTTCTTGGCATCCTTGGCGTCCGGGTCGCTCCGCCGCTTTGAGTCGGGATCGCTCCGCTTCCTGCCATCGGGATCGGGGCGCTTCTTTGCGTCCTTCGCGTCCGGGTCGCTCTGACGCTTTGAGTCGGGATCGCTCTGTTGGCCCAGCGTGGCCGCTTCGAGCGTCTCGCCGAGCGCAAGGGCCGCCGCGCCGCCGACTACGGCGGTGCCAACGGCTGTTAGAAAAGACCGCCTTCCGAACTTGCGTTCGGTACTAATCTCGCCATCCGTCAATGTCCGCTTTGAATCTCGAGTCGTATCCGAATTTTCGTCGCTCATGAGACCCTCGATGATCCGCTATGAAGCTGCTACTCGTTTGCAGGTTATGGCGCACCGGGACAAAAGCAGAAGCTCCGGGCCATGCGCCCACCCAACTTCTAACATGCGGCAGTTTGGGGAGTCAATCGAATCCAGCCGACCAGAGGTCTTTCAGATGGAGCGCATCCAAGGAGGGAAAACGTCAGCTAAGGCAAAAAGCCAGACGGCCGACAGCATCCGCCGCCGGCCGCCTCCGCTCGGTGCGTTAAACTCCAAGGTTACCGGCGTCCACGCCCCCCGCCGTGTCCGGCATGCCCGCCTCGCCCCTGGCCAGCGTTCCCATGGAAGCGGGTGTTTCCGTGGAATGCGTGACCGCCGCCACGGAATCCATGATTGCCGCCGTTGAACCCGCGGTTGGCGTGGGATTCTGCGCGGCCATGGAAATCGCGGTCACCGTGAAAACCGCGGAAGCTTTCTCCGCCGCGGAACGCTGCGCCGCCCCGGAAGTCCCTGTCACCCCGGAAATCGCGATGGTCGCCGCGAAAGCCTTCACGGCCTCGGAAGTCTCTCCACCCGTCATGATCCCCCCGGAAATCATGATCGCGCCAGCCGCCGCGATAGTCGCGCCAGCGGTCGCCATCGTGGTAGTACCTCCAGCCGTCGCGGTCGTGGAAGTAGACCCAGGCCGGATCGTGGAAAACCGGATAGCCGTAAAAGGCCGGCCCGTAAAATCCGTGAAACCAAGGACCCGCCCCGATGAAGACTCCGCTAACGAACCATTCCGGGCCGTAGTAGCCATACGGCGCACAGGCATAGGGGGAATAAGGATAGTAGCCGTAGGCGCAGATTGGCGCTGGTCCAACGTATGCTGGAGCGCCAATCCCAACTCCGACCGCAACACGCACCTGCGCGCTGGCTGGTCCAGCGAGCAACCCTGCCAGGACGACGGCGAAGCCAATCACTGCGGCGTACCTTAGAACTCGCATTTTAGGACCTCCGTGCTGGGCCTGCTTTCGTTTGATTCAACACGGAGAAAGGCAAAGAGTTTGCCAAACGGTGCGCAATCTCTGAAAAACTCGGCAAGTGGTCCATTCTCTGTAGATTACGGTGGACGCCGAGATCGAAGGGGTGACTGGTACTACAGGGTGCCTGTGGCCGGTCTCCACCACCAACTGTGTATTTTCAACCAGGCGGCGCGCCAGCGGATGAGAAGACGGCATTACTCGACCCAGTAAGCTTCCTGCTTGAGAGATTCTTTGGGGAAACCGGCGCGGCCGAGAATGCGGGTACCATTCTCGGTCATAAGAGGATGGCCACAGAGATATGCGGTTGTATCGGCGGGAGAAAGACCCCACCCATCCGTGTATTTGCGGATGAGGTCGTCAACGCGGCCCTTTTCTCCCTTCCACGAGGGATCTTCTACGAATCGGCTAATGGTGGGGATATATGTTAGCCACGGGACGTTTGCAGCGATGCCCTCCAGCTCCTCGCGGTAACCAAATTCCCATGAGCGGCTGGCACCCTGGATGAGATAGATGCGAGTCTCTTCCGGGAAGCGATTCGCTTTCCAGTCGGCATAGAGCGTGCGGACAAAGGACATGTATGGAGCAACACCGGTCACGGTGCAGAGGAGAAGGTGGTTGCGATGGCCGCTCGCGAGGTCGAGACTGAAGCGGCCCTTGGGGATTTTGCGGAGACTCAGTGCGGCGCCTGCTTGCGCTTCATGCAAAGGCTTTGTCAGCTCGCCATCGGGGACGAACTCCATGAAAAACTCGATCTCGGCGTCATACCGGGAAGAGGCAATCGAGTATGGCCGCTCGACGAAGCCTTCAGGGGCAGCCGCGCCGAGCGTCGCATACTGTCCCGGGGTGAAATGGAATTCGCCGCCCGGGTCAAGCCGCAGGATCCAGAGATCGGGCGCGATATCGCGCCGGTAGGTCACACGCGCGCTGTAGAATTTTTCTGGCGACAGAACCATTCGGGAGATTCCTGCGACTCACGTTTGGATGCGAACACACATGGTATCAAAAAGAAAGGGCGTCCCGTGATCGAGGCGAGACGCCCTGTTCCCTCCACCTGAGTCAATAACGCCGCGTGGAACCGATGGCAGTTGCTATCGAGGGTTTTGCGGCATAAACATCATGGGATCGAACGGCTGCACGGCGCCGGTGATCTTGTCCGTGGCATTGGTAACCGTTTTAACGAGAGTTACCGTCTGGCCCTTTTCCACGGATTTTACGAGACCGATTGGCACAACGGATTCGCTTACCCAGAAATCGGCAGAGCCGTCCTTTTTCTTGTAATGCTCGCAGGAGAAAGTTCCGGCTGGCGTGGTGATCGACTCCTTGCCGAGGTCCTGACTATCGGCGCGAGCGTCGTCGAATTGGAAGGGATGGGCCTCGTGCAGCATCTCTTCCGGTAATTCCATGGGCGGCCTGTCCGCCACCTGAACGACTCCCTTGAAAGTCTGGAGCTGCAGTTTGACCGGGTCGAAAAAGACGAGTTCCTTGGCCACGACGGTCCCGAGCTGCTGGGCGGCAACCGTCATCTCAACCCAAACGGCATTCTTGCCTTGAATCGTCTGCTGATTGATTATGGCAAATTCGAATGGCCGAGTGGTCTGGTCCCTAGTGTCCTTAACCTCATACGAGGCGGCGGCGCCGACGACGGGATGCCACAAACCGGAAAGTCCCCGCGAAGCGAAGATTCCCCCGCTGGGTATGCGGCCCATCTGAGCGGAAGCGCCGCCGGCCGATAAAGCGGACACGATCAGAGCGAAACACACGGTCCCCAATGTCTTCATGGAGCACCCCGGGCTAGGAAATTGACCTCATCGTGCAGGCGCAGATAGGGGTCAATTTGTACTACAAATCGCGGCCGTGCGCATCATCCATCTTCGAGAAATCGAAGCTGGTTTTTAGTGTCGTTCGCTGAAGGTTAAGAGACAATTCGGCGCCTTTTTCATCCTGGCCGATCGTAGGCTGTCCATTCTCGGTCTTGGGAAAATCGATTATCACGGCCTGGATAGTCCTGCCGTCGGGGCTGCGTTGAAACTGAACCTTCGAAGGCTCAATTTTCTGTTTGGCCTTCTTCGTTCTGAGGACGGCCTCCTTCTTCACCCCTTCCTCCCCGGCAGTTTCAAATGGGGTCATCTGCGCGCCTGCGATCACGACCTGGTATGTGGCAGGCGTCCCGGCGAGATTCTTTTCTGCCTGTTCTTCGTTCATCTGTCCAGTGAGGACGGCGTTCCGGGCGAGAGCTTCTCGGAGCGTTCGCGCCGACATCCAGCGAATCACGAAAACGGCCTGAGGAGCCCCTTGCGCCGCTTCTGGAGTCGGCATGCCGCCAGGGTTGGGACTCTGCGGTGGGCTACCGCCCATCCCGGGCCGGCCACCTGCACCCGAACTGGGCGCCCCTCCGCCGCCACCCGGGGTACCGGGCTGGGGCATTTGTTGAGGCAGTGCCGACCCACTGTTCTCCCAGGCGGCTTCTACCCGAACCACCCTTGACCAGGGCGAATCCTGGAGGATTTTCTGAACGTCCTTCTGGTCCCACTGCTGATAAGGCTTGCTTTTCCAGGGGTCGCTCGCCCAAGCGAGCGCGGCTATCGCCAGAACAGCTATTCCTCCGATGATTACTCTGCGCATTTCTAACCCCCTATTCAATGTTGGGCCGAGGCAAACACGCCTACCGTCTCCGAAGCGAACCCATTGCGTGGGCGCGCTTCGTTGAATTGGCGAACGATGCGTTAGCCCTTCCTTCCCGTGTTCGATTGGCTGGATTCGAGCTAATGGGCCACGTTTTTCGCGGTAACGGAACTCGCCACCGGAGCACAGCCTGCGCCCGCCGATGAACGGATCACCTTCTCGATTCGGTAAACCGGGTCGGCTCCCGAGTCGAAGTGGGTGCGCATCAGCAACTCGCCGACAAGTCCCACTGCAAGCAATTGTACTCCAAACAGACAGAGCATCATCCCGAGGACCAAAAGAGG
>DATEKA010000240.1:0-34658 GCA_035277685.1 Candidatus Acidiferrales bacterium | reverse complement strand
GCAATCAACGTCGTGCTGCTGCTGCTGTCGTGGCACATACTCAGGAACCAAAGCAGCGCCGGTGCTCAGCCTTTTCGCCAGCTCATACTTTGGTCGCTCTTTCTGCCTGTTTGGATCGCGCTGATCCAGGGGCAGTTCTCGATTCTGCTGCTCTTCTCGTTTGCAGTTGCGTTCTGGTGCCTCAAGCGGGGTCGCGACTATTTGGGTGGGCTCGCGCTCGGACTGGGCCTATTCAAGTTCCCGATCGTTCTGCCATTCGCGCTAATTTTCCTGCTGCGCCGCAAGTGGCGGTTCATCGGCGGGCTGACGACGGCTGCGGGAACCCTGAGCCTGGTTTCGGTGATGGCCATCGGAAGGCCGGGCGTATTGTCCTACATAAATCTACTGGCCGACATCATGAGACATCCCGCGAATCCAGCGTACGCGACAATCGAGCCATGGAACATGCCGACGGTTCGCGGTTTCGTCATGGGCATCCTGGGCTCGCACATTGCCGAGGGTTGGATCACGCCGGTGGCGGGGGTGCTTTCGGTGTGCATGATCTTAATTACGGTCTGGCGCTGGAAGTCGAACGAGAGTGGAGACAATGGCCAGAACTTCGAATTGATGTTTGGGGCGGCGCTGGCCGTTTCTCTCGTGACGGCGCCACATCTCTATGTGCACGACTTGACGCCGCTGCTACTGGTGATTGGCCTCGTCGTGTCCTCTGCTCGGTGGGCGGCGAAATCGACCGCCGACATCATATTTATTGCGGGGATTTCCATTTTGTATGCGCTTCCCTTCTATTACCTGAAACTGTTAGCCAGCAACGAGGTATACGTTCTGGCGCCGTTCATTGTCGCCATTGCGCTCGCGGTCATGAACATGGCCTGCCGGCCGGCTCTTTCAGACAGGGCTGTCGGGGGGATGCATCCGCCGAGTCATGTGGGTGTCACCAGCTGAGAGATGAGCCGGGGAAGCAAATGTCCACGATGGGTAACACTTTGGAGTCAGCCCAGGGGGGCGGGTTAGCCAGGGAGCCCGCGATGAGCCTAAGTTGCTGTTTTGATTGGCTTTACTGTAACTATTGATGGTGGCTGAGAATGGCTGCTCGAATGCTTCTGCTGAGATGCGGTACGGGATTTGCGGTATGGACCTGCCTGTTGGCGGGCAGGCAATTCACCTACTTGAGAGGACCGAAATGAAGAATCTCCTGATGAGGCTTTGGAAGGAAGAGGAAGGGCAGGACCTGACGGAATATGCTCTTTTGCTTGTGCTGGTTGCGCTGGCGGCGATCGGCTCGCTGAGCACGTTGGCGAGCGCGATCAACAACGTGTTCAGCAGCGCTGCCTCGAACCTCAGCTCCTAAATTGCAGGCGCGGACGGGTTTGACGGGGCCGCGCTTGCGGCCCCTGATCCCCTGCGGGTAATTACCCGTTGCTGTGGCGTGTGTTTTCGATTTTTTTTGGGCCTGAAACAGAAGTTCTAGGAAGTACAGGACCACGGCAGACGGGATCTGCTGAACGACTAAGCAACGGGCGAAGCGCCAGTTCAAACGGTGTTTGTGGATTCGGAACATGGATCCTAAAGGGCGCAGGGTCCGAGCGGAATTGACGTAAGCTGCTGAGAAAGAGGCGAAGCGACGATTCTCAGCCGGCGACAAGAAGCGACGCGACATTTTCAGGCAATTTCATTGATCACCTCGGGACAATCCATCTGGTTCCTTGCGATTGGTCTGACGCTGGCGGCGGCGTGGACGGACTGGCGCGCCCGCAAGATTCCCAACTGGCTGACTGTGGCCGGATTCCTGACAGGAATCGGGGTCAATTCCTATTTCCGGGGATGGGCGGGTGCGAAAGCGTCGCTCGAAGGAGCGGGGCTGGCGCTGGTGCTGCTGCTGCCGCTGGTGGTTTTGCGAGGACTGGGCGCGGGAGACTGGAAACTGATGGGAGCGGTCGGCGCGTTCCTGGGGCCAGTGCTCTTCGTGTTCGTTCTGGTGGGAAGCATTTTGATATCGGGCGTCATGGCGATGATTTTGATGGCGCGGGCGGGGCGAGTGACGGCCACGTTCCGAAACCTGGTTGTGCTGGTGCAAGGATTCTTTTCGTTCGGACTGCGGCCCAATCCGAAGGTTTCACTCGACAATCCGGGATTGATGAAGCTGCCGTTTGGCGTGGCGGTGGCGGCGGCCACGCTGGTGTGCTACGGCGCGGCGCTATGGCACGTTCACCTATGAGATTTGGATCAAGGAGATCGGCATGAACCGAAACCGGCTGATTATCGGCTTGGCAGCCGCTGTGGTGGTTGCGTTCTTCATCAGCATGTTTGTGTACCGGCAACTGCAGAAGGCGAGCGTGGTGCAGCCGGTCGTGACGCAGCAGATCGTGGTGGCGGCGCAGCCTCTGCAAGTAGGAGCGCGACTTGATCCGTCGAACTTGCGGACGATTACGTGGCCGGCCGGAGAGCCGATCAACGGAATGTTCGCGCGTATCCAGGACTGCGCCGGCCGTGCCGTGATTACCCCGGTGGCGGAGAACGAACCGATCCTGGAAGCGAAACTGGCGCCAAAGGGGTCGGGCGCAGGCCTTCCGGCGACGATTCCTGAAGGCATGCGAGCGCTTTCGGTCGCAGTGAACGACGTGGTTGGCGTGGCGGGATTCGTGGTGCCGGGCACGATGGTGGATGTGCTCGTGACGGGTCAGGTGGCGGGCGGGCGAGGTGGAAACATTACGCGGACCATTCTGGAGAACGTCCCAGTGCTGGCGGCCGGGCAGAAAATCGAACAGGACCGCGAAGGGAAGCCGCAGACCGTGCCGGTGATCACGCTGCTTGTTTCGCCCGAGGATGCCGACAAGCTCACGATGGCGAGCACGGAAGGGAAGATTCAGCTCGCGCTGCGGAATACGGTCGATACGAAAACTGTGAATCCGTCTCCCGTTCTACAGGATGTGATGTTTTCCGGGCCCGAGCCGCCGCCAGTCAAGCGGGGCGGTCACAAGGCCGCGCCGAAGGCGCCGCCGCCTTATCAAGTGGAAGTGATCCGCGGGACCAAGAAAGAAACGCGAACGTTCGAAAATCAGTAGGACTGGAAAAATCCGAATGCGCAAAATGACCCAGCTAGGATATTACGCAAGGACCCTAGGGATTCTCGCCCTGGCGACCGGAGTTGCCGGCAGCGTGGCAGCAGCGCGGCAGCAGCAGACAGCGGCGCCGGCGAGCGAGACTACAGTTCCGGCGATGCCCGCGGCGGCTACACCAGCCCAGCCGCCGCAAACCGGAGCGTCGCAGGCAGCCCAGCAGCCGGAGACGCCGCAGGTGCTGCACCTGCTCGTGGGACGGTCGCTGGTGATCACATCTCCGACGAAAATCAAGCGCGTGTCTCTGGCGGATCCGAACATCGCCGAGGTGGATGTCGTCACGCCGTACCAGGTGGTCGTGAACGGCAAGTCTCCGGGGGGCGTATCGCTGATTCTGTGGGATGAAGCGGGACAGAGCCAGTCGTTTGAGGTTTCGGTTGATATCGACGTGCTCGGACTGGCGCAGAAAATTCACGAGGTGTTTCCGTCCGAGCCGGTGCAAATCGAGACATCCGGGAGCGTGGTGATGCTCTCCGGGAAAGTCTCGTCGGCGGCCGTGGCTGACAAGATTCTGGAAGTGGTGAAGAACAGCGTGCCCAAGGTGACCAGCCTGATGGAAGTGCCGCGGGCGCCCGAAGCGGAGGTTGCGTTGCAGGTGCGATTTGCAGACGTCAACCGTTCTGCGATCCAGCAGTTGGGTATCAACCTTGTCCGGACGTTCGGGTCGAATATGCCGATGTCTGTTTCGACCCAGCAGTTCGCGCCACCGGAGCTCGGAAGTTTGACTTCCACAACCACGAGCGGGTCGACAACGACGACGTCCACATCCGGGCAAAACACTTTCACGCTGAGCGATTTGCTGAACATTTTCATCTACCGGCCGGACATCAACCTGGGGGCTACGATTAAGGCCTTGCAGGCGAATAATCTGCTGCAAATTTTGGCGGAGCCAAACCTGTTGACGCAGTCCGGAAAAGAGGCGAGTTTCCTGGCCGGCGGACAATTCCCCTATCCCGTCGTTCAATCCGTTTCCTCCGGCACGTCGGGAGCGATTACAATCCAGTTCAAAGAGTACGGCATCCGGTTGGGCTTCACGCCGACCGTTACGCAGGATGGGCTGATACATTTGAAAGTTCAGCCAGAGGTCAGCTCACTCGATTACTCGAACGCAGTCACACTGCAGGGATTTACGATTCCGGCGCTGCAAACGGACCGTGTCGAGTCGGAGATGGATCTGAGAGACGGACAGAGCTTCGCGATAGCCGGTCTTCTCGACAACCGCGTGATTAAGCAATTCGAAAAGATCCCGGGCATCGGCGACATCCCGATTCTCGGCAAGCTGTTTCAAAGCCAAACCTTGAATAAATCGGATAACGAATTGCTGATTGTGGTTACGCCGCATATCGTTCATCCTCTTTCCCAAGCCGAATTGCCGCAGGGGCCGTCGTTTCCGGTGCCATTCCTGCGGCCGGTAACTCCGGAGGTTCAGAAGCCGCCTTCGCGGTAGCGCTGGCGGGCGGCGCGACAAGCGAACTGAGCGCAAGGCATTTCTAGAAAATGTTAACGGTAGCCATAGCGAGTGGAGACCAAGCGAGTTCGGCCCAACTGGTCGCAAGCCTGGAGCAGACGGGACTGGTGCGCTCAATCCGGCAGTGGGCGATTCCTATGGACCGGATCCCCGAGACATCCGACAACATGCCCGACGTGGTGTTTCTGGATCTAGGGCGTGATTCGGAGCCTTATTTTTCTTTTGCTTCCCTGCTCAGGCGCGTCCATCCGGCCACAAAGCTAATTGCGTGTTCGGCTACTACGCCGCAAAGCCATCAGATTCTTCTGGAAGCGATGCGGAGCGGAGTCCAGGATTTCATTTCGAAGCCCGTGAACGCCGAGTCGCTGAAAGCGATGCTGGTAAGGTTCGCGGAGGAAATGGAAATCAAAGGATCGGCGACGGCTAGCAAGCTGATCGTTGTGATGGGTTCGAAAGGCGGGGTTGGAGCGACGACGGTCACAGTGAACCTGGGAGTGCAACTGGCGACGTTCGCGCGGAAGCGGGTGGTCGTGCTGGACTTCGCGCGGCCGCTTGGGAACATTCATTTGCTGCTCGATCTACACCCGCGATTCGGAATCCGGGACGCGGTGGAGAATCTGGATCGGCTCGACAGCCATTTCTTCAGCGGCCTGTTAACGCATCACAAGACGAATCTGGACGTGCTCGGCGGCGCAACGCAGCCGGAGGAATGGCAGAGAATTCCCGTACCTGTGCTGGAGAGAGTGGTAAACGTCGCGCAAAACAATTTCGATCTGGTGCTCCTGGACATGGGATCACAATTTTCGTCGGAGTGGAGTCCGATATTGGGAGCGGCACGGATGATCATGGTGGTGGCCGAGGCCAACGTTCCGGCTCTGTGGACGCTGGACCGCCGGCTGGCGGCGATGAGCGGCTTCGGGCTGGATCCGGAGCGAGCGCGCATCATCATCAATCGGTGGCACAAGGGCGACGAGGAAGTCTTGAAAAGCATACAGAAGAACATCAACCGGCCTTTGTTCGCCTGCATTCCGAACGATTTTCGAAAGGCGAGCGAAGCGGTAAACCTCGGGACTCCGATTCTGGAGAATCACAACAATCTGCTGAGCATGAGATACCGGCAGATTGCGGCGCAACTGGCGGGAATGGATGCCAACGCGGCGTCGAAGAAAGGCTCACTGGGCGGATTTTTTTCGTTCCCAACGAAGAGGTAACGGACGATGCCACCAATTTCAACAGTACCGACACGAATGGATTTCGGAGCGGTCAAAGCGGCGATTCATCGCAAGCTGATTCAAAAGCTGAACCTGGACCGGCTCAGCGAAGTCAACCGCGACGAAGTGCGGCGGGAAGTCGGGCAGATTCTGGAACAGCTTGTCGTGGGCGAGTCCACGCCGATGAACCTTCAGGAGCGCGAGCGTCTGGCGCAGGAGGTTCTGGACGAAGTGTTTGGCCTGGGTCCTCTAGAGCCGCTGCTGGCTGATCCGACCGTGGCCGACATTCTCGTCAACACGTATAAACAGGTGTACATCGAGCGCAAGGGCGTGCTCGAGCGCACGAGCATTCAGTTTCGCGATGACACACACCTGATGACGATTATCGATCGCATCGTATCGGCGATTGGGAGGCGTGTGGACGAATCATCTCCGATGGTGGACGCACGGCTGGCCGACGGCTCGCGCGTGAACGCGATCATCCCGCCCCTAGCGATTGACGGCCCTTGCTTGTCCATCCGGCGTTTCGGGCATGATCCGCTGACGGCCGAGGATTTGATCGCGAACAATACGTTGACGCCTCCGATGCTGGAACTCTTGCAGGGATGCGTTAAGGCGCGACTGAACATCCTGATTTCCGGAGGAACGGGCGCCGGGAAGACGACGTTCTTGAACGTTCTTTCTTCGTATATTTCGAATCGCGAGCGGATCGTTACGATCGAAGACGCGGCGGAGTTGCAGCTCCACCAGGATCACGTCGTTCGGCTCGAAACGCGCCCCGCGAACATCGAAGGCAAGGGCGCAATTTATCAAAGACAGCTAGTAATCAACTCTCTGCGGATGCGGCCCGACCGGATCATCGTGGGCGAGGTTCGTGGCGAAGAAGCGTTGGACATGCTGCAGGCCATGAACACCGGTCACGATGGATCCCTGACGACGATTCACGCCAACACGCCCCGCGACGCTCTCGCTCGCCTGGAAACAATGGTGGCGATGGCCAACCTGAACATTCCGGAAAGCGCGATTCGCAGACAGATTTCCTCGGCCATCGACGTCGTAATTCAGGTCAGCCGCATGAGCGACGGGACGCGAAAGGTCGTCAGCATCGCAGAAATCACCGGCATGGAAGGCGAGGTCGTGACCATGCAGGACATCTTCGTTTTCCGGAAGCGCGGCATTAAAGAAACCGGCGAGGTTATCGGTGAGTTCCTGCCGACGGGAATCCGGCCGAAATTCGGAGAGCGATTGATGGTAACGGGTGTGCGTCTTCCGATGTCTATGTTCGAGTTGCAGCCGGCACGCTGAAGCGATTCTTGACGGGACGAGAATGATATGGCGCTACTGATTTCCATTCTGACCTTCGCAGTTGTCGCGCTCGCTTTCGTAATGATCTGGTTGTTTTTCGGAAGCGGCAGCACCCAGGAAGTAGTCCGGCGCCGGTTCGAGTCTGTGCGAAAGGCGGAACGCCGGGGCGGGGATAAATCCCTGGCCGTGGACCTTCTGCGCGACGAGATGTTGAGCAGCATCCCCCTAATCCACCGGGTACTTCTCCAATGGTCCTGGCCGGGGCGATTGCGGGAGTTTCTCAGGCAGGCCGGCTTGAAAATGAAACCGGCAAAGCTGCTCCTGATTTGTGCGGTGGTAGGAGTGGCGGCAGACCTTATCGCCGGGCAGTTCTTCCGGCACTTTTCAATCGATCTCGCGATCGGCGTGGCCGCCGGCGTCATACCGATCGGCGTCGTTGCATGGATGCGCAAACGGCGGCTGCGAAAGTTCGAGGAGCACTTCCCGGAGGCATTGGATCTACTGGGGCGGGCCGTGCGGGCGGGCCATGCGTTCACGACGGGTCTGGAGATGATCTCCAAGGAGTCCGCGGAACCGATTGCGGGAGAGTTCCGGGCGACTTTTGACGAACAGAATTTCGGCCTTCCGCTCCGCGATGCTTTGCTGAACCTGGCCGAGCGAGTGCCTCTGATCGACGTTCGTTTTTTCGTCACGGCCTTGCTGATTCAAAAGGAGACTGGCGGTAATCTCGCAGAAATCCTGGACGGCCTGGCGCACGTGATTCGCGACCGGTTCCGCATTTACCGTGAAGTTCAGGTAAAGACGGCGCAGGGAAGGCTGACAGCCGCAATCTTGATCGGCTTGCCGCCGTTCATGATGCTCGTGCTCAGCGTAATAAATCCCCGCTACATCGGGGTTCTTTTCACGGATCCGAAGGGTCCGACAGTGCTGGCAATCGCGGCCATGCTGCAAATCATCGGCGCCGCGATACTTTGGAAGATTATTCACATCGAGGTTTGAGGCGGAGACCATATGGTCTGGGAAATCACAGCAATTACCTTCCTCGCTAGCGTGGCGGTGATTGGGGCCCTGCTGTTCGCGTTCATGCCGGGAGAGATCGGGATCGGCAACAGGCTTTCACGACTGCTGAATACAGCCGCGCCGGTGGAAGAAACTGGGTTCGCGCAGAGACAAAAGGAGAAGATGCGCGACACGCTGGCTTCGATCGGAACCGTGCTTCCGTCGGGCGCGGGGAGTCAATCGAAAAGCCAGCTGTTGATGCAACGCGCGGGGTATCGCAATCCAAGCGCTCTGCTGGCGATGCGAGGCATGCAGATTCTGGTCCCCGCGATCCTTGTCGGGCTGGTCTTCGTGGCGGGCGTTTACCACTCGAATCCGTTTTTCATTTTTCTGCTGGCAGCAGTATTGGGCTACATGATCCCGGAAATGTGGCTGACGTGGAAGGTTCATGCACGCCAGCACAGGCTGCGACTCGCGCTGCCGGACGGGCTCGACCTGCTTGTGATTTGCGTGGAGGCGGGGCTTGGACTGGATCAGGCCCTGATGCGCGTCTCCGAAGAATTGCGTATTGCGCATCCGGAGCTCAGCGACGAGCTTCAACTGGTGAACCTCGAAATGCGGGTAGGAAAAACGAGGCTCGATGCTTTACGCGAGTTGGGACGCAGAACCGGGCTCGAGGATATCAAGGCGCTGGTGGCCATGCTCATTCAGACGGAGCGCTTTGGAACCAGCGTCGCTCAATCCTTGCGGGTCCACTCGGATGACCTGAGGGTCAAACGGCGTCAGCGGGCAGAAGAACTGGCGGCGAAGACAACGGTGAAGATGGTGCCGCCGCTCGTGTTCTTCATCTTTCCGGCGCTCATGGTCGTGATTCTGGGACCGGCGATCATCCAACTGATGCGGCAGCTCATACCGGCCATGAAATAATGCGCTCGGATTCGGCAGCAGGATTGCTCGTAAGGATTTCGGGGTAAGGACAGGAAACACACGCTGTCTGCAAACGCAGGCAGCGACTCTGCGACTCAGGAGGACAACGGAAGTGAATCCAACAACGATTCGAATCGTGGCGGGCGTATTGGCGGTGGTGGTGCTGTTCATCATTATCTGGCGGCGCAAGCGCAAGGCGACCGAATAAGCCACAACCTGAAGTAGCTTGCATCGGGGCGGGGGACAACAAGAAAGATGTCGACGAATAGTCACAACGGCGAAGTGTATGTGTACAACAAAACGAGGGAGACGTTCGTCGCTACAGAAGCGACGGTGGCCGATTCGTACTTTCCGCGCCTGATTGGGCTTCTTGGGAAAACGAAGAGATGGGCCCAACAGGGGAAAGGTCTCTGGATTATTCCCTCCCGCGGAGTACACACGATCGGAATGCTGTTTCCGATTGATCTGGTATTTCTAAGCAAAGACAAGGAAGTAGTGCACGTTGAGGAGTACGTTCGCCCGTTCCGCATTTCAAAGGTGTCGCTCAAGGCGATGAGCGTTTTGGAGTTGCCCCCCCACACGATCTACCGTTCACGCACTCAGGTCGGAGACCGGCTGGAGATTGCGCGGCTCAAGAAGCAGGAAGCGGAAGCGGCCACGGCCTGAGCGGTTTGCGAGCAAGGTCGGAGCGTCAAAGACCATGAAGGCGCCCGTATGAAGCAGGCGATGAGATCGGTTTTCTGGCTAATGCTATTGGTGTCGGCGGTACCGGCTTTTGGGGCCGCGCCGGGTCCCAAGGGTTGGTTGCACCACTCACAATCATCCGGACAGCACCACCAGACCAACCATCATATGGTGACAAAGCACCACTCAGCGCCGCACCCGAAAAGACACGCCTCGAAGCACCGGCATTCATAGGTTTTTGGCTGAGCGAGGTTCGCAGAGTCTTATCGGTGCATGAAGTGCTGCTGTCCTCCCGAACGGAGCCGCCGGATGCGGCGAGCGTGGCGCCGCGTGGAGAGACAGTCACCCGGGTTATAAGCGCACTGTGCGAAGCGTTTCTCTATCGGCTCTGTTTGGGTTGGGAGAAGCGGGACTCCGGGATGACCGAGAACCAGCCGGGGCGCTGGGGATCGCGATCATAGGGGTAAGGGCCGGTACTGCGAAACAACTCAGCATATTTCTGCATTTTGTCGCGGTCGAGTTCCACACCCAGACCGGTGCCCCTCGGAACCGCAATCTTCCCATCGAGGTACTTCATCTTGCCGCCTTTCAGAATGTCATCTGTGAGATGGTGGTAGTGGGCGTCTGCGGCAAAGGCTAGATTTGGGAGTGCAGCTCCGAGATGAAGCATGGTGGCGAGCTGAATACCGAGTTCGCCGCTCGAGTGGACGCCGATTCCGCGCTGGAACTTTTCGCAGACGATTCCAGCCTTCCACGCCTGGCGGAGTCCGCCCCAGAAGGTCGTGTCGAGCAGGATCACGTCAATGGCGTCGAACCGGATGCACGCCGCAAGCTGCTCGAAATTGACGACAACGGTGTTCGTCGCGGTGGGAATCTTTACGAAGCTACGAACGCGGCGCATCCCTTCCAGACCCCAGCACGGATCCTCGAAGTAGTCGTTGCGCACGTTTTCGATGGCTCGCCCAACGCGAATCGATTCCTCGACGCTCCAGGCGGCGTTCGGATCTAAGCGGAAGGAGTCGCCGGGGAATTCGGCCGCCAGCGCCAGGTAAACTTCAACGTCATGGTCGGGAGGAAAAACGCCGCCCTTCAATTTGTGCGAACGGAAGCCATGTGCATGCTTCAGGTCTTTCGCCAGCTGCACCATCTGCTCCGCGGTTTCTTCGCCGCCACGCCCGGTCTTTGAATCTTCGTGGCGGTAGAAAAGGTAACTTGCGAACGGGATATCCTCGCGAAGCGCGCCTCCAAGCAAATCGCAGGCGCGTATGCCCAGCTTTTTGCCCGCCAGATCAATGCACGCAAATTCGACGGCGGCGTGGAGCTGTGCCCGGTTGTTGTAGAGAGAAGCGGTTGGGTTGCAGATCTTCCAGTAAAGCTGTTCGAGCTGAAGCGGGTCATGACCGAGGAGATAGGGTTTGAGTGCGCGAATCGCGTTTTCGGCGCTCTCACCCCCGCCGCCCATTTCTCCCAACCCGATCAGGCCCTCGTCAGTCTCGAGCTCGACGATCGTACGAACAAAACGTCCCCAATGCGCTCCGTTGGCGTGGCGCAAGGGAGCTTCCAAGGGAACCGCGACGGTGGTGGCGCGGACGTCTACGATTTTCATCTTTGGCTGCATTCGCTTTTGCCCCGGCAGGGAGTTCGCCTTCCCTGCACCTCTAAATCCTGCGCTGTTGATCGTATGCGCCGGCAGCATCCGGCTAGCCAGCAGAGTGGTTCATCCATAGCGGCAATGGCTAGGGTCACAGTATCCGAATGATTCAAATCCTCCCGTCGAAATCAGCGCGCGTCGTGAACTTCGTTCAGTATTGGACCGCGCAAACCCTGAAGAGTCGGAATCGCGCCATTGTGGAATGAAAAGACGATCGCGACGTTGCTCCCTTTTCGCAACCACGCTCCCGGCAAATACAGAGTTTGCTGCGGGCCGATGTTCCAGAACCGCCCGAGATTGTGGCCGTTCACCCAAACGACGCCTTTGCCCAAGCCGCGCGTATCGAGGAATGTATCGCCCACTTGTTTCAGCATGAAATGTCCTCGGTGAAATGCGGGGCCCGGAACTTCCTCTTTCACAAAGTGCAGTGCGGCCGGATCCAGCATGGGAAGCGAAAAGATCCGCCACTCCGTAAGATCATGGCCCGCGAAGCTGGCGGACCGCGTGATTCCTTTGCGGTCGTCCCGCAGTTTTGGGCCGAAATTGATTCTGCCGGAGTTCTCGATGAGGATGTCAAGCGTGTTGTCACCGAGCTGGAGATCGAGGTTCAAACGACTTTGGTTCAATCGCCGATCCAGGGTGCCCGCGAATCGCCGGTTGACGTAAATGCTCGCGTAGTCGTGAACTTCGTCCACAGTCAGGACACCATACGCGGGGCCCTTCAGAGTCGTGCGATAAAGAATGTACCCGTACGATTGTCCCAACGATTCCATCGTCCTCGGCCGTTCCGCGACAAAGGGCTGGCCGAGATTTGTCCAGAGCGAGGCCGATTCGTCCAGCGTGAACTTAGGGAGCGCAATAACGGGAGTAGCCGCGGGCAGCGGCGGTAGTTTTTGATCCTTAAAATGTCTTTGGATCACGTCTCGAAACGAAAAGAATTTCTTTGCCGGCCGGCCGGCTTCGTCAAGAGGCGCGTCATAGTCATAACTCGTCACATCGGGTTCGTACGCCCGCTCGAAATTCGCTCCACTCATGAACCCAAACGAAGTCCCGCCCTCGAACATGTACAAATTCACCGAATAGCCCTGCGACAGCATCCAGTCCAGTTCCTGCGCCTGCTGGCTCAAATCAGTGACGTGATGCGGCGCGCCCCAGTGATCGAACCACCCGTCCCAGTATTCTCCGCTCATGAAGGGACCTTGCGGCCGGAACGACTTCAGCGCAGCGAACGCCGGCCGCGCTTCGCCGGGGCCGAAATTGACGACTGCCGGCAGCTCAGGCAGAGTTCCCTGCGGCAGCTCAACCGCGCCGTCGGCCGTGTAGAGAATCACGTCGCGAAATCCGGCTTTCGCGATGATGTCGCGAATGCGCGACATGTAGAGTTTATCGCTGCCGAATGATCCATACTCGTTCTCGACTTGGACCGCAATGATCGGGCCGCCGCGGGTGATTTCAAGCGGCGTCAGTTCCCGGCCAAGCTTGTTCATCCACTCAGAAGCGGGACGCAGGAAGCCCTCGTCGCGGCTGCGCAGCTTTGCATGGGGATCGGCGAGAAGCCAAGCTGGGAGACCGCCCAGATCCCATTCCGAGCAGATGTACGGCCCGACTCGCAGGATGACGTAGAGGCCCTCTTCCTGGGCCTCGCGAACAAATTCCGCTACGTCGAGTTGTCCGCGGAAATCGTAAACGCCCGGCTTGGGCTCGTGCAGGTTCCAGAAAACGTATGTCGAGACCGTGTTAAGCCCCATGGCGCGCGCTTTGCGCAGACGATCGCGCCAGTATTCACGGGGAACGCGCGCATAGTGCATTTCTCCGGAAATGATTTGAAAGGGGCGTCCGTCGACCACGAACTGACCGTGTTCGACGCGGATCGAATGAGGCGCCGCAGGCGTCACCCAATGTAGAGAAGCGCCGATCAGGAGCGACAGCGCGCACATGCAATATAGGAGACGCCTGACCGCAAATTCTTTCGCGCAGCGGGGTTTCGGGTGGTTCGCGTTGCCGACTGGGTGGTATGCGGGATTCATTCGGGATTCGCGCTCGACGAGAATACAACAAGCTCCCCGGAGAATGCGATGTACGATGATGCGCGCGCAATAAAACAAGAATGCGGTGGCACGCGCAGGTGTGAATCGCGGCGGAAAGCGCATTGAAACAGCAAAAAGATTTGCGTAAAGCGGTGATCCTCGCGCGAGGTCTGGGCAAGCGAATGCGTTTGCCGAGCGCGTGTGCGAGCCTCGAGGCCGCGGAGAGAGCGGCGGCCGAAGCGGGGATGAAGGCGATGATTCCGGTCGGGCGCCCGTTCCTCGACTTCGTGCTAAGCGCATTGGCCGATTCCGGGATCCGCCAGGCATGCGTCGTGGTAGGACCGGAGCACACGTTGATTCGCGAGTACTACGGTTCGCTCTCGCCGAGGCGAATCGAAATCCGCTTTGCCGTCCAAGAGAAGCCGCTGGGGACGGCAGACGCAGTGCTTGCGGCGCGGGCCTTCGCCGCCGATGAATCGTTCCTTGTTCTGAACTCGGACAACTACTATCCTGTCGAAGTTTTCAAGTCGCTGCGGGCGCTGAGAGAACCAGGCCTTGCGGCGTTCGAGCGCGAAAGGCTGGTCCGAGAGGGCAACATCCCGCGCGAGAGGATTCGTGACTATGCATTGCTGCGGATCGGAGCGGATGGGTTCCTCGAGAAGATCGTCGAAAAACCCGGCGAAATGCCCGACGCTGCCGGCGGGCAAATATTCGTGAGCATGAACTGCTGGCGTTTCGATGTCTCCATTTTTCGTGCGTGCGAACAAGTTCCTCGATCCACGCGAGGCGAGTTCGAACTCCCGCAAGCGGTTCAGCTCGGCATCGCCTCGCTGGGACTGCGGTTTAAGGCTGTGCCGATGCGCGGGGGCGTTCTCGATCTCTCCTATCGCTCGGACATTTCCTCGGTCGCGAGGCGTCTCACGCACATTCGGCCTTACCTGTGATTCAATTCGAGACTCAACTCCGAACTGCGGGGATGAGCGTCGCGGAATCGAGAGCGAAAAGCGCGGCGCTGCTGACGTTGCTCGACGGGCTGCGCGAGTTGCGCGGCGCAGTGTCCAATCGGCTGGGTGCTTTTTTTGTTCCAGGGCGAATCGAGCTGGCCGGCAAACACACGGATTATGCCGGCGGCCGCAGCCTCGTCTGCGCGATTGAACGCGGAATCAGCATGCTTGCGGTTCCGCGTAGCGACTCCCAGGTGTACATCAGAGATGCGCGGCGTGGACTCGAAGCGCGTTTCAGCCTTGACGGAAACGCCGAGTCCGTTCCGAGGGACTGGTCGAACTACGCGCTTACGGTTGCCCGGCGCATGGCTCGGGACGTGCCATCGGCTCGCAACGGCGCAGACATCTTGTTCACGAGTGATCTTCCGCTCGCATCCGGCATGAGCAGCTCGAGCGCATTGATCGTTGCTGTTTTCTTCGCGCTTGCGGAGGCGAATTCGCTGTCGCATACGGACTTCTTCCGGAGCTTCATTCACAGCCAGGAGGATCTGGCGTTGTATCTCTCTGCCATTGAGAGCGGAGCGCCGTTCGGCTCCTCTTCAGAAACTCGCGGCGTCGGCACGCTGGGTGGCAGCGAGGATCATG
Organism: Candidatus Acidiferrales bacterium; assembly: GCA_035277685.1. Taxonomy (GTDB): domain Bacteria; phylum Acidobacteriota; class Terriglobia; order Acidiferrales; family UBA7541; genus Palsa-295. The sequence continues at coordinate 19,681 of DATEKA010000240.1, read as the reverse complement.
TTGCGATCGTATGCTCGCGGGCAGGCTCCCTGCGCCAATATTCGTATTGTCCCATTCGCTTGGAACGTGAGATTCACTTGCCGGAGACATGCGTATTTGTCATCGCGGTCAGCGGCGTCGAAGCGGACAAGACCGGCAATGCGCTCGAATCCTACAACCGCGCTTCGCGGGCCGTCCGTAAAATTCTGGAATTGTGGCGAGACGCGACCGGACGCGACGACCAATCGCTCGCGGCCGTCTTGGCGTCCGCTTCGGATGCGTCGGGGCGTTTGCGTCGTATTTTGAGCAAGTCCGCGGCCGCCGGGTTTCCTCCGGAATTTTTGCTGAACCGGCTGGCGCAATTCGCGGAAGAAAGCAACGAACTCGTGCCGGGGCTTTCTGCCGCGCTCGAGAATGCCGACCTCCAAAGCGCCGGCGGGCTGACGGACCGCTCACAGCGCCTTGCGGAGACCCTGCTCGGAAATCAAACGCCGGAGACGGTCGAACTTGCGCGCTCCGCGCGAACTCTTGGAGCAGCGGCTGCTTCGGGTTTCGGCGCGGGTTTCGGCGGAAGTGTTTGGGCGCTCGTAATGTCGGAGCAGGCGGAGAATTTCCGCAATCGGTGGGCGGCGCACTATCACGAGCGCTATCCCAGTCGCGTGCAAGCAAGCCAGTTTCTGATTACACGCGCGGGACCCGGGGTGGTTCAGTTCAGACCGCCTTCCCCGGATTGAGGAGCGGAACATTGAAGCGGAACTCGAAGAAGTGCGACCCGCATTTGAGGCTGCGACGGAGGCTTACGCGCCGCGATTTTATGGCCGAGTCCTCACTCTTTCTGGGAACGTTGCCGGCAGCGGCATTTTTGAGCGGCCTCTTACCCGGTGTTTGGCGGGCGGGTGGCGACGATGCGGTGCAAGGCAGGATCAACGGCAAATCCGTATCTTTGCAAAACGGCGCAATCTCTGCTGAATGGCAAATCGGCGCTGCGGGGCTCGGGCTTCTTCGTATCGAAAGCCGCCGAGCGGGACAAGCGATTCAGGGGCCGATACCCGCCTTTGCGATCGCCGTGCGCGGCCAGCGCGACACGGAAATCGCCTCGTCCGGAATGAGGCTGAGGGGATCGCCGCACATCGAGGTTCTCGCCGGCGAACCGCATGCTTCGCGCTTCTCCGAGCGCCTCCGCGGGCGTGCGCTGGTGGCGACACTTGAAGATCCGAGCGGGCGCGTACGCGTCACGTGGAGAGCGATTCTTCGCGATGGTTCGCATTACATCCGCCAGGAACTAACCTACGAGGCAATCGCGGGAGATTTGCCGGTCGAGCGAATCACGCTCCTCGATTTGAAGGCCGGTGGGGCGGAGGTGAAGGGTTCGGTCAAAGGCTCGCCCGTGTCGTTCGGAAACTGGTTCGCGGGTTTCGAGCATCCGCTATCGGAAAGCAGGATTGAGGATGACCGCGTGAGGTGCGGCATTGAACGTCAGCTTCCACTTTCGCACGGACGTTCGCAAACCTACTCCTCCGTGATTGGCGTGGCGGAGCCGGGCCAGTTGCGGCGCAGCTTCTTGAGATATATCGAACGCGAACGAGCGCACCCTTATCGCACATTCCTGCATTACAACTCCTGGTTTGACCTCGGTTACTTCACTCCCTACGACCAGGCCGGCGCTCTGGCTGCAATCAACGCGTTCGGGACCGAATTGCGCGAGAATCGCGGCGTTACGCTCGATTCATTTTTGTTCGATGACGGCTGGGACAACCACAACTCTTTGTGGCGATTCAATTCCGGATTTCCGGACGGGTTCGCGCCCATCCGGACTGCGGCCGGAAGATACGGAGCCGCGCCGGGAATCTGGCTATCGCCCTGGGGGGGATATGAGGACCCTCGCAAAGAACGGCTCGCGTACGGAAAGCAGCAGGGGTACGAAGAGAATGCCGATGGTTTCGTACTCTCGGGACCCCGCTATTTCAAGCGATTTCGCGAAGTCTGCACCGAGATGGTCAGGCAGTACGGCGTCAACCAATTCAAATTTGACGGCACGGCCGACACCTCCAGTGTCTATCCTGGGAGCAAATTCAACAGCGACTTCGACGCGATGATCAGTCTGATCGGCGATCTTCGTCACATCGAAAGGGACTTGTACGTGAATCTCACGAGCGGCACGTATCCTTCGCCTTTCTGGCTGCGCTATGCCGATTCCACCTGGCGCGGCGGTGAGGATAGTTCCTTCGCGGGAACCGGCACCGATCGACAGCAGTGGATCACGTATCGAGACGCTGCTACTTACGAGCACGTCGTTCGCCGGGGCCCGCTCTATCCTTTGAATTCGCTCATGCTGCACGGTTTGATTTATGCGCGACACGCGAAGCGCCTCGACTCGGATCCCGGACATGATTTCAGGGACGAAGTGCGCTCATATTTCGGCACGGGGACGCAGCTCCAGGAGATGTACATTACGCACTCTTTGCTGTCGGAGTCCGATTGGAACACGCTGGCGGAAACCGCGAAATGGTCCCGCCGGAATGCCGACATTCTGGTGGACACTCACTGGATTGGCGGTGATCCCGCGAAGCTCGAAATCTACGGCTGGGCATCCTGGTCGCCCCGCGGAGGTATCGTTACCGTGCGCAATCCCGATAGAGTGGCGCGCGTTTACGCACTCGATCTGGAGGCCGCGTTCGAGCTGCCGCCCGGCGCTCCAGAGAGCTATACTGCGCGGACTCCATGGATCGCAAACCCGCAACGGATTACGCTCCGTGCAGGTATGCAGCGGAACTTGACTCTCGAGCCGTTCGAAGTCCTCACACTCGAAATAACTGCGGCATTCTAATCTTGGCCGGGCACGAAACGCCTCGTTGAAGTCTCAGCTGAAAATACACACAACTCCGTATGGCTGCTTATCCCCTCCTTGCACATGCTTAGGAGTGCGCTCCGGGAACCTAACGTGACCGGGAACGCCCGGACAGCGAGTCCTGTTTCTTGACTAAGTCGAAGTCGAGGGCCACTCGAGGCTTACGCCCGACAGGCCGGATCTTGCGAGTTCCGCAGAAAGTCTTGCTGCACTAAAGAGCTTTGGGGGAGCGACGATACATGAGTTCAATGCTGCAGGGGGTCCACGAGGTCCCGTTCCATCGCGCCGCGGTTGGAGAAGAAGAGATCGCGGCGATTTCCGAGGTCATCCGGTCCGGATGGCTCACGATGGGGCCGAAGACCATCGAATTTGAGCAGCGGTTCGCTTCCTACGTAGGAGCCCGCCATGCGATCGCCGTCTCTTCAGGCACTGCGGCGCTGCATCTGGCGCTCGACGCCGCCGGAATTGGTCCCGGCCACGAAGTTCTGATCCCAGCGACGACGTTCACTGCTACCGGAGAAGTGGTGAAGTATCTCGGAGCTCGTCCCGTACTGGTGGACATCGATCCCCGGACGATGAACCTCGACGTCTTGGACGCTGCCGCCAAAGTCACTCCACGGACGCGGGCTGTTATGCCCGTCCATCTTGGAGGCTTGCCATGCGATATGGACGAGATTCATTCTCTCGCTCGCGCGCACGACCTCTATGTGATCGAAGATGCGGCCCATGCTCTTCCTTCGGAATACCACGGCGCTCGAGTGGGATCGCTCAGCCAGATGACCGCTTTCAGCTTCTACGCCACGAAGACCTTGACGACCGGCGAAGGCGGGATGGTCACGACCGACAGCGACGACTACGCCGGGCGTATTCGACTGATGCGTCTCCACGGAATAGCAGGCGATGCGTGGAAGCGTTACGCCCACAATGGCTCGTGGTACTACGAGGTGGTTGAAGCAGGGTACAAATACAACCTCACCGACTTGCAAGCCGCCCTCGGACTTGTCCAGCTCTCCAAGTGCGACGCGATGCGTGAATCGCGGAGGCAGGTCGCCGGACGCTATAGCGCGGCTTTTCTCCCCGCCCCCGCCCTCGAGGTGCCTTCGATGCCGCCGGATCGCGATTCCTCGTGGCACCTGTACGTTCTCCGGCTGAACCTGGATCGTTTGAAGTTGGATCGTAATTCTTTTGTCCACGAACTCCGAAGCCGCGGAATCGGAACCAGCGTGCATTTCATTCCGCTCAACCTCCATCCCTTCTATCAGAAAGCTTATGGTTACCGTCCGGGTGACTGCCCGGTTGCAGAAACCGAGTTCTCGCGTTGCATTTCGCTCCCGATCTATCCCGGGATGGATGATTCGGCCGTCGAGCAGGTGATCGAGGCGGTCACCGAGGTTTGCCGGGAGGCAAGTTGCTGAAGGTGCTCCGTGTCGGTTTCTCAAAGTCCATCGTTTGACCTCGAAACCAGGCCGCGACGGAAAGCTCCGGCCGAACCGTTCTCGAATCCTGCGCGGCGCGGCTTCTATGCACGGTTCGGAAAACGAGCGTTCGATCTTTTCGTTTCGCTTCTGGCACTCGCCGTTTTATCGCCGATTTTACTGATCATCGCCGCGATCGTGAAACTCACGTCGTCCGGCCCGGTTTTTTACAGGCAAAACCGCGTCGCGCGTGACGCCCGGATTTTCCAGATCATGAAATTTCGTTCGATGACCGCCGATGCCGAGCGCCGCGGCCGCGGGATCACGGTGGGCGGCGATGAACGTGTTACGCCCGCCGGCAGAATTCTCCGCGGGACCAAACTCGACGAGTTGCCCCAGTTCTGGAACGTCGTCAAAGGCGACATGAGCCTCGTCGGGCCGCGCCCGGAGATTCCCTCCTACGTCGCACTGTACACTGCGGAACAGCTCGGCGTGCTCAGCGTCGCTCCTGGAATCACCGATATTGCCTCGATCCATTATCGCCACGAAGAGAAGCTTCTCGAAGGAAGCCCCGATCCGGACGAGCTTTACCGCCGCGTCATTCTTCCCCACAAACTCTCTCTGAACCTGCAATATATCGAGCGGATGTCTTTCGCCCTCGATCTGAAACTCATCGCGCAAACCATTCGCTCGATTTTTTAGGTTCCAGTAGAGCTCCGAAACCATCTGTTCTCAGCCGGCCGGCAGTACGGCTTGCGTTCACAAAACGGCCCATGTTTGGAACAGTTGTCCGCAGTACTTCTTGCCGCACTTGCAAGGAGATTTCCACACTTCCTCTCTGTCTTAGCGAATGTCCGCTTGCGCCGTTCGCTTCCCTCCGCGATAATTCGCACTCGATGAACGATGACTCCCGCAGTCGCCTCGATAATTTTTTTGCGTACGCCGACGAGCTTGGTCTCAGCCCGTTTTACCTCAACCGGAATTCAAACGCACTCTCGGCATTGATCGCGAGTGTCACAGGCCTGGAGCCCGCGCCCCTCAATCCGTTCTCCTCTCCAACCTTTCCCCACCGGCCGAGTTCTGCGCCGGTAACGGCCGCTCCACCGCGCGCCGGGTCGCCTCTCATCCAGGGTTCTTCCGAGCCGTCGCTTTTCGAAGAGCGTATTGAGAACGATTCGCTCGAACGCATTCGCGCAGACATCGGTGACTGCACGCGCTGCAAGCTGCACAAGGCTCGTACAAACATCGTATTCGGAGTCGGCAATCCCAAAGCGGAGCTCGTGTTCGTGGGCGAGGGACCGGGCCACGATGAGGACCTCCAGGGCGAGCCATTCGTCGGTCGCGCAGGTAAACTGCTGACGCAGATGATTGAGGCCATGGGCCTGCAACGCCAGGACGTTTATATCTGCAACGTGGTGAAATGCCGGCCGCCGGAGAACCGCCTCCCCGAGCACGACGAGATCGGAATCTGCTCTCCTTTCCTGCTGCGCCAGCTCGCCGTCATCCAGCCCAAAGTGATTTGTTGCCTCGGCGCCTGCTCCGCTCAGACGCTCCTTCAGACCACCCAGGGAATCTCCCGATTCCGCGGAGAATGGTTCGACTACCGCGGCGCAAAGCTCATCGCCACGTATCATCCCGCCTATCTCTTGCGGAATCCGAACGCCAAAGGCGAAGTCTGGAAGGATTTGCAGAAGGTGATGGCCCTGCTCGACCTCAAGCCAAAGCCGCGGCGATGATGGTCGTGCCGAAACTCAAGCCGTTGCGGCGCTAGCGTCTGCGCGAGGAATCTTTGCCCGTCTTTCTCGGACTAACCGCTGCCATTTGCTGGGGTGTGGCGGATTTTTTCGCGCGCTTTGCCTCGCAGCGTATCGGCGCGTTTCGCACGCTGTTTTTCATGCAGATCGTCGGCCTAGCGATCATGACGGCTTACCTTGCGCCGAACGGCGGATTCACGCCTCTCGTGCACGGATGGCGGCCGTGGGTGTTCGCGGCGATTGCGGGTGTTTTGAGCACGGCGGGTTCGCTTGCGCTCTATTACGCCTTTCGAGTCGGCGTGATGAGCATCGTTGCGCCGATTTCTTCGAGTTATCCCGCTATCACGGTGGTGCTCGCATTTGTCAGCGGTGAACGCCTGCCGGTCCATCGAGCGAGCGGTCTGATTGTCATCATCTTTGGCGTGATTCTGGCGGCGACGTCGTTCGCGGTGCTGACTGCGAAGGTTGACTCGACGAACAATGCCGCGCGGCACGCGTGGCTCTCGCGCGGCGTCGGCTGGTCCGTTTTCGCGGCGATTGCGTTTGGCGTCATGTTCTGGTTTCTTGGGTTCCACGTGGTGCCGCTTACGGGCAGCGCATTTTCGGTGTGGATGATCCGGCTGTCGACGATCGGCACTCTCGGGCTGTTAGCCGTGCCATCGCGGCAGACACTGACGCCTCCGCGCGGAACCGTCTGGTGGTTTGTCGCCGCTGTAGGCGTCACCGATACGATTGCGTATTTCGCGAACAATGCCGGGCTTGGCACCGGACATGTATCAGTGGTCAGCGTGCTCGCTTCGCTTTACGGAGCGGTCACCGTGTTGCTCTCGTGGATCTTCCTGCGCGAACGGCTCGAGCGGTCACAATGGCTCGGAGTCGTGCTGATCTTTGCAGGGATCGTCATGGTGAGCGTGTAAATCAGGGAAGCGGGGAAGTAAAGGGGGAAGAGCTGCACGATTCGCTGAGCTGCCGGACTCGCCCGAAGTAATAACATTCAACACGCTCAGGTCAGGAGACTGGCCTGCGCGCCAGCGGTTCCACCGCGACGCAGGCTTCGCTGCTAAACTACGCGACATGCCGCAACGCTATTGCGAGGTCGCCCTGCCGGTGCCGCTGCGGTCGAGCTTTATCTATGCGCTTCCGGACGAGACGAACGGCGAGCCGGTGGCCGGACGGCGCGTTGTGGTTCCCTTTCGTAACCGCGCATTGATCGGGGTGGCTCTCTCCGAATCAGAACGCCCGCCGGATGCCGCCGGCCGCGTCAAGATCAAAACGGTTACCGAGCTGATGGACGCGCGCCCGGCGCTGACGCCAAATCTGATCGAGTTGGGACGCTGGATTAGCCGGTATTACCTGGCGCCGGTCGGCGAGACGTTCCGCGCCATGCTTCCGCCAGAGATCGAGCTGCGCCACGACCGCGAATACTCGCTGACCGGCGCGGGGCGGGCGCAGCTTGCGCAAATGGCCCTTGCGCATGATGCGGCGATGCTTGAGGCCGGTGTTCTTGCACTGTTGCGACGCTTCGAATTGGACGAGTTCGTGTCGTCGCGGCGCGTGGGACGCTGGCCGGGAGGCGAAACGGCGGTCGAGAAGCTGGTGCAGCAGGGACTTGTTGCGGCGCGCGAGGTGACGCACCGCCGGAAGGCGCGAGCGCAGACGATTGTGGCGTGGAAGCAGGACGTGTCAGAAGGGGTTCCCGCGGTTCGGAACACACCGGGGGCATCCACCGAAGCGCATACGGTACGGCTTTCGCCGCGAGCTGAGCGGGAGCGAGTTGCGGAGGACCGCGTGCGCGGATTCTTAGCGTCGAGCGGTCCCGTGCCGCTTCCTGTACTGCTTGAGAAAGCGGCTGTTTCCCGCGCGGTGATCGAGCGGCTCAAGAAGAATGGCCGGCTGCTCACGTGGAAAGAGCCGATCACCGAGGGCGAAGATCCATGGGAAGCGAGCTTCACACCGCCGACGAATGTGCTGAACACCGAGCAGGGTCAGGCGCTCGCGGAAATCTGGCGCTGGATTGTAGCGGGGAAATTCACGGCGGGATTGTTGCACGGTGTCACCGGTAGCGGGAAGACGGAGGTGTATCTTGGCGCAATCGAGGCGGCGCTGGCCCGCGGGAAGACGGCGATCGCACTCGTGCCGGAAATTGCGTTGACGCTGTGGGTGGGGCGGCTGGTGCGTGCGCGGTTTGGCGCAAACGTCGCGGTCCTGCACAGCGGCTTGCCCGACGCCGAGCGCGCGCGCGAATGGTGGCGTGTGCGGAACGGAGAGGCGCGCGTCGTTGTGGGAACGCGGTCGGCCGTGTTCGCACCGCTGGAAAATCCGGGGCTCATCATTGTGGATGAAGAGCAGGAGTCCGCGTACAAGCAGGAAGAAACACCGCGTTATCACGGACGCGACGTGGCAGTGTATCGCGCCCGACTGGAAGGAGCGGTGGCGCTGCTTGGCTCGGCGACGCCGTCGCTCGAAACGTACCACAACGCGCGTGGCGGAAAATACAAGCTGATCGAGTTGACGCAGCGTGTTGCGAACCGTCCGCTGGCGGAAGTGCGCATCATTGATTTGCGCGAGGAGTTCCGGCGGTCGGGCAAAGCCGCGCCGTTTTCCCAGCCGTTGCGGGCGGCGATCGCGTTGCGCCTGGAAGAAAAAACGCAGGCGATGATTCTGATCAACCGGCGCGGGTATTCGTGGTCGCTGCTGTGCAGAAGCTGCGGCGCCTTCGTGCAATGCCAGAATTGCAGCATCGCGTTGACATATCACAAGAAGCGACAACGGCTCGTCTGCCATTACTGCAATTTTTCGATCCATCCGCCGAAGGAATGCCCGAAATGTCATTCGGAGTATCTGTATTTTGTCGGCGACGGCGCGGAGCGTGTCGAGGAGTACCTGCGCGAACAGTTTCCGCAAGCGCGCATCGCGCGGCTCGATCGCGACACGGTGCGGACGAAGCGCGAATACCAGCAGGTGCTTGGCGCGTTTGCGAAGGGTGAAATAGACGTGCTGGTAGGAACGCAGATGGTGGCCAAGGGACACGATTTTCAGCGGGTCACGCTGGTTGGAGTGGTGGCCGCAGACCTGGCGCTGGGGAGGCCGGATTTTCGCGCAGCAGAGCGGACATTTCAGTTGTTGACGCAGGTGGCGGGGCGCGCGGGGCGCGGCGAGCTGTCGGGCGAAGTGCTGGTTGAAACGTACTACCCCGAGCACTACGCGATTCAATACGCGCGCGAGCAGGACTACGCGGCTTTTTATCAGAAGGAAGCGCAATTCCGGCAGATGCTGCACTATCCGCCGTTCGCGGCGCTGGCGAGCGTCCTGATTCGCGACCGGAGAATTGAGAACGCGATCAAGTGGTCGCGCGCCCTCGCGTCGTATTTCGAAAAATTTGAGAACAGCGGCGTGAAAATTCTTGGGCCTGCGGCCGCTCCGCTAGCGCGGTTAAGGCAGGAATACCGGTTTCAGTTCATTTTGAAGGCTAAGCAGCGAGCGGCGATGTCGGGCGTGTTGAGCGGGGCGCTCGATTTCTGCGCGAAGAAAGAAATTCCGGAGACGGCGGTGATTGTGGATGTGGATCCGGCGAGTTTAGTTTGAAGGAAGATTTAGATTGCGAGCCGCGAATCACTTGGCGACCAAAAAATGCTGGAGAACCGAATCGAGGAGTGGCGGCCAAGCCGCACTCTTCAATTGGGCCGAGGCTCGAGGGCGGGTCTGGGACCCGCCCCTACAACGGTCCTTTAAGGCTGCTTGTCCATTGTTTGAGATGCGTTCGTAGTGTCGACGCATTTGTTTTCCAGCTTTCCCGGTAATTCCTGCGTTCCCGTGAAAGGCGGTCTTAAATCGCCCTGGATTCTCCCGTCTGTTCGTATAGCGGTTTTGTCGGCACCTATACAGTGTCCTGCGGCAGACTTACCGCATGGCGGGCTATAGATCCACACCCCGCGTGCCGCTACGCAGGCTGGGCGCTATGTTTTTGCCGCTGGCTTGCTGCTCTTTGCTGCGCTAGACTGCCAGTCAACGTTGCCAAGCCCACCCCGGCCCTTGGGCGGATTCCTTCCGAACTGGAGAGTGATTATGTCCCTGATGGTCGATCCGACCTTTTATCCCTCCCCGCGCATGGCAATGCAGGCGCCGCCGGAACGTCTGGCTTACGTCGCTTTGCTTAACGTCGGGAAAAATGGACAGCACGACGCAATGGGTGTCGTTGATGTCAACCAGAGTTCCTCGGGCTATGGGCGCCTCGTCGGACAGGTGGATTTCCCTCGCGGCGACAACGAGCTGCATCATTTCGGCTGGAACGCGTGCAGCGCGTGCCTCTGCCCACAAGCGGCGCATGCGCATATGGAGCGCCGCTATTTGGTTGTGCCGGGTATCGGCTCGTCGCGGATTTACATCCTGGATACCAAGCCAGATCCGAAGCAGCCGAAAATAGTGAAGGTCATTGAGCCGGAGGAGTTCATCAAGAAAGCGGGCTACACTTCGCCGCATACGATTCATTGCGGCCCGGACGGCATCTATGGAAGTGCGCTTGGGTCCGCCAGCGGAGACGGCCCCGGCGGAATTTTCCTCATGGATGCGAACACGTTCGAACTCAAGGGCCGGTGGGAACAGGATCGCGGCCCGCAGCAACTCGCCTACGACTTCTGGTGGCACTTGGGGCGCGACGCCATGGTGACCTCCGAATGGGGCACGCCGAACATGGTCAAAAACGGCCTCAATCCGGAGCTGCTGCTGGGCGGAAAATACGGCCACAAGATGCACATCTGGGACCTCGACAAGCGCCGCCACCTGCAGGAACTCGATCTCGGGGCGGAGCAGCAGATGGTCCTCGAACTCCGGCCTTCGCACGATCCCATGAAGGCGTACGGGTTTGTCGGTGTCGTTGTTTCGCTGAAAGACCTTTCGGCGTCGGTCTGGATGTGGTATCGCGACGAAAGCGGCAAGAACGGGAAATGGGGCGTTCGCAAGGTGATCGAGATTCCCGCCGAGCCTGCCGACCCGGAAAAGCTGCCGCCGTTGCTGCAGGGTTTCAAAGCAGTGCCGCCGCTGATATCGGACATCAATCTGTCGCTCGACGACCGGTTCCTCTACCTTTCGTGCTGGGGAACGGGTGAGTTCATTCAATACGACGTTTCCGATCCCGCCAACCCGAAGAAAACGGGATCGATCCACACCGGCGGAATCGTCCGGCGCGCCGCTCATCCAAAGAAGCCTGCGCAGTCGCTCAATGGCGGTCCGCAGATGGTCGAAATTAGCCGCGACGGCCGCCGCATTTACTTCACTAATTCACTGTATTCACCATGGGACGAGCAGTTCTATCCGGATGGCGTGAAGAGTTGGATGGTGAAGGTCGACGCCGATCCCAAGGGCGGCATGAAACTAGATGAAAAGTTCTTCGTCGAGTTCGACGGGCTGCGCGCGCATCAGGTTCGACTGGAAGGCGGCGACGCTTCGTCGGACTCGTATTGCTATTCGGACGGCAAATGACACATGCGGGACTCACATCGACCGCCTTGTCGCTGATGCTACTGCTTGGGGCGTACCACGGAATCAATCCCGGGATGGGATGGCTTTTTGCGGTGGCGCTGGGAATGCAGGAACAGAAGGGCAGCGCAGTTGGAAGAGCGCTGATTCCCATCGCGCTCGGTCACGCGTTCGCCATCGGCATCGTGGTTCTGGCGGCGGCGCTTCTCGGCATGGTGATGCCGCTGGTGGGTCTGCGGTACTTCGTTGCGGCGCTCCTGTTCGCGCTTGGACTCTTTTGCCTGGCGCGGCATTGGCATCCGCGTTGGGTGCGCATGCAGGTTGGATTCAAAGACCTGACAGCGTGGTCGTTTCTGATGGCCTCGGCGCACGGGGCGGGCTTGATGGTGGTCCCGGTGTTGCTGAGCACCAGCAAGGTCGAAGCTGCAGGTCAGATGGCAGACCATCACATGGCGGTCCTCGCCAGTCCTGTCGCCGGGATGCTCGCTACAGCAGTCCATACTGCGGCCTACCTTGCTGTGACCGGGCTGATAGCGTGGGTGGTTTATCGCAAGGTCGGGCTCGCACTTCTGCGGAAAACTTGGATCAACTTCAACCTCGTTTGGGGAATCGCTCTCATGGTTACGGCTCTTTTTACGCTGATCATCTAGTCGCAGCCGGCGGTCACGGGTTGGAGGCGGGCCACGGGGTGAAGCAGAGGATGAAGATGGCGAGGGCGACGACGGCCCAGATCCAGCGCGCGCGTCCGAGGCGTTCCCAGGGATCGTAGAGCGGCGGATGGCGGAAGCGCAGGGCGAGAACGGTCAGCACGAATCCCCAGAAGATCCAGCCGAGCCAGCTGTAAATTCCAAGAGCGATCAGGCCCAGGCCCGCGGCCAGCGAAATTCTCTGATGCAGTTTGCTCGAAAGGCTGTAGACGATGTGGCCGCCATCGAGCTGCCATAGGGGCAACAGATTCAGCGCCGTCGCAAACAATCCCACCCACGCGGCGCGTGCTACCGGATGGAGCAGAATCCACGACGGCTCCACGTTGGGATGGAACCATTCGATCAATAGCCGCATCAGCGGCGGCGTGCCGAAAACGATGGCCGCCGTATCCTGCACATTGGGCACGATCTTGGCGTGCGCCACGCCGTAAGCCATCGCGGGAACCGCAAGGATGAATCCCACCACAGGTCCGGATATTCCCACGTCGAATAACGCCTTGCGCGTCGTGATTGGCGAGCGGATGCGGATGAAAGCGCCAAATGTGCCGAACAGAGTCGGCGCAGGAATGAAATAGGGATAACTGGCGTCAATGCCGTAGATGCGGCAGGTGAAGTAATGGCCGAGCTCATGAGCCATCAGAATCAGCAGCAGCGTGAACGAAAACGGCACGCCCAGCGCGAGCAATCCAGGATGCTCGAGAGGCTGGACGATCATCTGCGCGAAGGTCTCAGGCGTGGAAAACGGCTCGCGGTTCTGCGCATAGGAGAGTGCGAATTCCGACCCCACAATCAGTGTTGAAACCACTGTCAACAGGAAGAGCAGTGTGGCCGGCCATATTGGTCGCGGCTTGATGCGAGCGGGCTGGAGATGCTCGACTTGCGGGAATCGCGATTCGAGGATTCCGACGGGAATGCGGCCGTTTCCATCGCCGTTGCCGTTCATTGGGCCGAGGCTTCCCACGTCCACTTCTTGGATGCCCCGCCGCGTTGGAACGGTACCGAAAAGAAAAGGCAGGCGGCGGTTTCCGCCGATGAGGAAACTAATGGAGCCGAGAAGCTCAGGTCTTGGATACCGGAAGAGCTTGAAGTTCCTTCCCGGGTTTGAAGCGGACAGCTCTCCCCGGCGGGATATTCACCTGCTGCCCGGTGCGAGGATTGCGGCCGATGCCGGTCTTGCGCGGCTTCACATTGAAAACGCCAAAGCGCCTGAGTTCAATGCGTTCGCCGCGGCCGAGGGCGTTTTTCATAGCTTCGAAGACGGTTTCGACGGCCTGTTCGGCTTTGGTTCGCGTAATGTTCGTCTTTTGTACGATGGCATTCACGAGATCGAGCTTGATCACAACCGCCTCCATTCACGCGGAAACCTATGCTAGTCAGCACCTTGCGGATTTGTCAAGCCGCACGGGCTGTACTACACTGCACGATTCTTCGCCCGCGAAACGGGCGCCGGCGCAACGAAACCTGGTTCAAAAGCGACTGGCCCCTCGGCATGCGGGGATTTGACCGGGGCATAGACAAGGAGAAATCGAAATGTCCGTGAAGTGCGACAAATGGATTCGCAAGATGGCCGTCGAACACAAGATGATTGAGCCGTTCGAGGACAGCCAGGTGCGCGACGGCGTGATCAGCTACGGCGTTTCCTCCTACGGGTACGACATGCGTGTGGCGGACGAATTCCGCATCTTCACGAACGTGAACTCGACCATCGTCGATCCCAAGCATTTCGATTCGAAGTCGTTCGTCGAATTCAAAGGGCCGGTTTGCATCGTGCCGCCGAACTCGTTCGCGCTGGCGCGGTCGGTGGAATATTTCCGGATCCCGCGGAGCGTGCTGACGATCTGCGTGGGGAAGTCGACGTACGCGCGGTGCGGGATTATCGTTAACGTGACGCCGTTCGAGCCGGAGTGGGAGGGCTTCGTCACGCTGGAAATCAGCAACACGACGCCGCTGCCCGCGCGCATTTACGCAAACGAAGGCCTCTGTCAGGTGGTTTTCTTCGAATCGGACGAGACCTGCGCCGTCTCCTACAGAGACAAGAAGGGGAAATATCAGTCGCAGCAGGGAATCGTGCTGCCGAAGATTTGAGGAGGTCGCCGCGAGCCCGCGAATGCAGGCAAGAAAAGGGTGCTAGCGGCGAATGTCGATTGAGCCCGTTTCGTAGCCTTCATCGGTAGCGGTCTTTTGCGCTGCCGTGCGAAGGGTCTGGTCGTCGGCGCTCTGGGGAAGGTCGCAGTGGCGGCGGATGATTTCCTCGCCGCTCGCTATGCGCACCAGCCACTTCGACTTGTCTTTGTCCCAGGAGATTTCCACACGGTCTGCGCGCATCGTATCCTCCGATCGTTCCGCTGAGACTCTCGTTGCGAGGGATTATAAGTCCAGAGGAGTGAAACGGAAAGAGGCGGCAGCGCGTTCAAGGCAAAGCGGCGGACGTCCGCGCTACAACGGAACCGGCCACTGCAAGCATTTCGTCGTGAATGCGGCCGTTCGTCGCGAGAATGCTGCGGCCGCCAAGCTGGTAGGGTTCCCCGTCGAGAGCGGTCACGCGGCCGCCCGCTTCCTGCACGATCAGCAAGCCCGCCGCCGTGTCCCAGGAGTTTAGTCCAAATTCCCAAAATCCTTCGAATCGCCCGCAAGCGACGGAGCAGAGATCCAGGGCGGCCGAGCCGTCGCGCCGCACGCCGTGCGAGCGCAGCGTGAACTCCCAGTAATAGTAGATATTGCGGTTGTTCGCGCGCTGATGCGTTGGGAAACCCGTGGAAACGAGGCTGGCCGCTAGTTTTTCAACGGGCGAAACGTGGATCGGCTTGCCGTTGAGACGGGCGCCTTTTCCGCGAACGGCCGTGAATCGTTCATTCGCGATCGGATTCAGAACCACGCCCGCGAGCGGCTTGCCGTCTTCGAAAAGCCCGATGGAAACCGCAAAGCAGGGATAGGAATGCGCGAAATTCGTGGTGCCATCGAGCGGGTCAATGTACCAGCAGTACTTTGCATTCGCGGCGGCGCTTCGCGAGCCCTCTTCGGCGACGATGGCATGATCTGGAAACCGCTCGCGCAGTCTTGCGACGATGATTGACTCCGAGTGTTTGTCCGACTCGGTGACCAGGTCAACTTCGCCCTTGTACGAGACCTGCTTGGGACGCTCGTGGTCCGCGCGCAAAACCGCGCCCGCTTCGTTTGCCGCTTCGATTGCCGCCTCGAGGAACTCACTCATGCCGCACCATGCGAGTTAATTTGTTGTGTACGGAACGGCGAAAACGCCCGTAGACAGCCGGCCTCAGCCTGCCTCCATGGCAGGAAACGCCCAGGCGCTTCAAACAGGCAGCGCGTGCTTTGCGCAGGCTCACTGAGCCTTTTCCTGCGGCGCTCCCGCCGAGAAATATCCTTTGCGGAAATGCACCAGATCGCCGCTTTTCACTTTCACTGCGACGTGCCGGTAGCTTCCCGGCGGCGGCTGCGGGTTTGGATAGTATCCCAGCAAGTACTGAGTGCGCAGCTCGCGATCGATGCGGTCGAAGACGGAATTCAGTTGGCTCAGATCGTCGAGGAAAAACATAGCGCCGCCCGTGTCGTTTTGAATCGTAATCAAAGCGTGTTCACCGGCCGTATTGCGCCCATTTTCGCTCTTCACCACGCGAACGATGATGGGATAGAGCAGCGCTCCGGAAGAGATCGCCGCCCGCCGCGCTTGATCGAAGGAATCGCCGCTGGTCGTCTCTCCGGCGTCGGTTACCAGAACGATCGCGCGTCTCCGTCCGCTCGGACGCCCTTTCAGCTCGCTCGACGCTAGCACCAGCGCGTCATACATCGAAGTCCCGGAGCCTGGAAGAATGCGTCGCACGGCCGCCTGAAGGCGCGGTACATCGCTGGAGAAATCGGCCAGTTCAGTCACGTCCTCGTCGAATTCGAAGACTGCCAGGCGATCGGTTGGCCGCACGATCTGCCGGATGAAACGCGCCGCAGCTTCATCCTCGAATTTCAAGTCGCCGAATTCGCTCGAGCTGGAGTCCACCATCAAAGCCAGGTCGAGCGGGCGGTTCGTCTGCGCCTCGAAGCGCACGATCTTCTGCGGCACGCCTTCCTCGGAAACCTGAAACTGATCCTCGCCGAGGCCGGCGACGGGCTCTCCATGCGGGTCAATTACGCTGGCGAGGATTTCCACCAGGTTCGTCTCCACCTGAATAGGTCCGCGCTGGCGCTGCGCGCCGGCACGGTCCACGGTTGCGGTCCCCGCCAACACGGAGAGCGCGACCACGCCGAGCAGCGAGAAAGGAAAGGTCTTCATCTGGAAGCCGGTTCGAACCACCACCGTTGGATCAGCACATGGCCCGAAGAGCTGGCAGCGTCCATCCCAGGCGTCGAAAAGTGGGACGCGCTCTGCGCGAGCATCGTTTCTTCGAGTGACAAACGCATCGCAGGATCGTTGAAGAGCACTAGGGAGTAGATGAAGATGGCGCGGAAATGGCTTGCTGGCCGGGTTTCTCACCCTCCACCCACACGGCGCCGCCGGCGAAATACTCCTTTTTCCAGATGGGCACGCCGCGCTTTAGAGCGTCGATCGCGTAGCGGCAAGCGTCGAAAGCGGCGGCGCGGTGCGCGGAGCTGACGGCGATCAAAACGCTGGTCTCGCCGATTTCGAGCCGTCCCAAACGGTGAACCATCGCCACACGGTGAATCGCGAAGTGCTCGCGCATATGCGCGCCGATTTCGCGAATTTTTGACAGGGCCATCGGCTCATAGGCCTCGTACTCCAAATAAAGCGTCGGCTGGCCTTTGAATTTGTTTCGCACGAACCCGTCGAAAACGACCACCGCGCCGTCTTCGGGCGTCTTCAGATTCTCGACAATCGCGCGCGCGTCAATCGCCTCGCGCACCAACTCGAAAACGTCTCGTGCCACGCTTGCTTGTTGCGGCATCGTTGCTCAGCCCCCGCTGACCGGCGGGAGAAACGCGACCTCATCTCCGGTGGCGAGCGGCGCGCGCCAGTCCGCGTATTCGCGATTCAGCGAGGCGGCAATGGAATCCCGAAATTCGGCAAGCTTCGGGAACCTGCGGCCGTAGCGCTCGAAAAGATCTTCGACTCGCGCGCCTTCGGAAAGCTCGGCCTCTTCCTGCGATGCGCCAACGATTTCCTTCAACTGGCCGAAGAAAAGCACCTGTACACGCATACCCGCATTTTACATTGCCTTGGCCTCAACCGGAACTTGGGCGAGATGCCGGCACCCCGCGAGACGTTAGCGGAAGTTTTTCACCAAGATAATGGTGGATTCCTCCGCCCCCGGCTCGTTGTGGGCGTAGAGGATCGATTTGCCATCAGGAGATACAGCCAACCCGAGACATGGTTTTTCTCGGAAAGAATTCAACTGCAAGGTAAGTCGTCTAACCGTACATTTGCCGAAGCCGGCAGGCGTCACGGAGGATTATCCTCCAGCGAGTCCCGCCTTAAGCAGAGCTATCCAATTCGACGCATGGCAAGCGTGGCCAACTGGAAATCAGACCTCGTTAATGCTACAAACGAACGGACTTCCGGCTTCGCGAAGGGTGTGCGTCCGTGGCAGAAGGGTGCTCCTCAAAGGGTTGCAAGGCCAGCGTTCCGGCGGGACTCGCCGCCGAGCGCTTGTGCATCCTGCACTTCACGCTTTTCATCGAGCAGGAGTGCGCTGAAATGCGCCGCGAGTCGAACCTCGGCAAAGTTTCGCACGAGCGCCGTCAGGAGTTCATGACCAAGATCGAGGGCCGTGGCGCAACGCTCGTCAGCGTCGCAACCAGCGGTTTCACCATGTCCGACGAGATCAAAGCACGCATCCTCGCCACTCTCCTCACTCTAATGACCTGCCGCGAAAACATCGACCGCGCCGCCATGCGTCAATCCGCCCAGCGCCGCTTCGCCGGATAAGATTCCGGCTCGACGGACCCGCAACGCCAAGAAAGTCTGTAACAGCTCGGTTCGCAGCATGAAGATTGACGCGATATACCGGTTTCCGAAACGTCCCTTTTACCGCCTACGTGCTTGCCGGCGGTGATGGCGGAGGCTCCTGCCATGGCAAAGCCGGTGTGGTCGGATCGGTAGGTTGTAACGACACAAGCGCAGCCAGAGGGGGAAAGCGAGGCGCAAAGAAATAGATAGAGTACGCGGGAAAGAACACGATGGTTGGCACCGAAATCAGTGAACCCGCAAAAACGAGAATTGCCAATGCAACGCAACCGTAGATGACAGCCAGGCCAATCGTGAACGTATTCCAGGTCAAGCCGCTAGCCATCCCGGCGACTACAGCTCCAGCGGCGATGCCGCCGATCGGGATCAGCAGCACGAAAATCGCGATTATCGTGACAATTCCGAAAACGATGGCCGCGCCGATTGCCAGGACGATTTTCATCCCGATGTAACCCGCAAATCCCCCTTTTTCCCTTTTGAGCTGCAGCCACAACCTCCGCCACCCTTCCATTGCCCCAATCTCTTCAAACGCCATTTGAGGAACGACAAAATCCTTGGTCATCACGTTCACCACGGCCAGAAGGACCATCACCGCCAGGAAAAGCGAGAGCAAGATCCCGCCAACCACCAAAATCGCCGCGAGATGCTCGCGAGGATGCATGAACCAGTCAAGCGCCCAGGCGCACAGCAAGGGGATGCCAATCAGAACCAGCACAGTCGAGAAGCTCACCACCATCAGAAGAAGCTGCCATCGAAACAATCGTAGGCCTTCAGATTTGCGACGAGCCCATCCTTGCCGCACGTGACACTCCCGCGCAATGATGCTGTCAAATAGAATGAACCGCATCACGCTGGCGATGTAAATGAAGAGCACAATCAGGCCGGCTCCAATCACTACTGAAAATATGATGAGTCCAACGAACCGCCCCGGGTGCTGAGCTAGGTACGGCGGCAGTCCAGTGGCTCCAAAATGTGCCGGTCCCCGGTTGGCATGGGACGGCACGTTGAAGTTCCCGTTGCATCCTCCAAACGACCCCATCTCTCCAGCCAGAAATCCCACGAATGCCAGTCGCGCCCACTGGGCGAAACGGAATGGGCGCAGAAGTTGTTGCTTGGCGTGCTCAAGGGCAGGCTGGATCGCATCCGCAGCGGAAAGCGCCAACTCCACACCCCCTGTTTGACAATTTCGGATCGCGGAAAAAATACCCCGATAATGCCAAGAACGCAATGAAGTTGCCGCAATAACGCTCCGCGTCTGCAACCTGTCGGAGGCTCAGGCCCAGCCCAAATTCAATCCGGGATAGAGGCTCTTTTTGTCTTCCACCGGAAAGTTCACTTCTCCTCGCAATCTATTGAAATTATATGACTTAGTAGTTCAGGTGCGATTCACCCTCAGTTCCTTTGACGCGCTTGCCCGCCTGGGTTATCCAGGTAGCAACGGCCCTAAGAGAGACGATGGAAAGGAAGACGCAATGAAGCGAGCCACTTGGACGAGGATTCAGGTCGCCATAGGGGCAGCCGCAACGGCAGCGGCTCTAGTAACCAGCGCCCATGGGCAGGTGACGAAGACC
>DATEKA010000239.1:0-7932 GCA_035277685.1 Candidatus Acidiferrales bacterium | reverse complement strand
ACGGTAGCTGCGGGAGACGCTGTACTCTTTCTCCGCTCCCTTCAGCCGCAGGAGTATTTCTCCCGAGTTCAGAATGCGCAGTTCATCGACAAGCGCGCTGTTCACGATTGTTGATCGATGGATTCGAAGGAATCCGTACGGGCGGAGCCGTTCGGCGATATCGGAAATGGATTGACGCAGGAGATATTCTCCGGCCGCCGCGCGCACGAGCGCGGAGTTGCCCTGGGCTTCGATCGCGGAAATCTCCGCAGGATCAATGAAGACGATCTTTCCCCTGGTTCTTAGAGCAAGTCGGCCAGTTTGGGAGCGCCCCAGTCGCCTCGCTGCATCCGCGCCTGCCGGCGGGCCGAAGTCGCCAGCGCACTCCTTCTTAGCGGGTTTCGCAAACTGGGACGGCCGCTCCGCCGAAAGATCGTTCGTGCTGATACTCATCTCTGCGCCAATCAAGGATTCGCCTCTGCGTTTCTTGCGTCGGGACACGCCTTCCACCTTTTGCCGGATTGGTGATCGTCCGAACGATGGTCGTCAACGCTTCGCCTGCCGTCAAAAATATCCTTGCAGATCAGAACCAAGACCACGCCACAGGAGTCGTGTGCCGTGGCTCGCCAACGCCCCTGAGGGTTTCCGGGATGTGAATAGGTTAGAATCTACTCGACCCTATTAAGGTTGCAGCAATAACGGTGGCACAGGCACGGCGGGAGCGAACGCGATTGCACACGGTTGAACCGATACGGTGGACGCGGGATGGCGTGGTCATGCTCGATCAGCGGCGCCTGCCCGGCGAAGTCATCTATTACACATACAAGGACTACCGGGACGTGGCCGCGGGAATTAGAGACATGGTGATCCGGGGTGCTCCCGCCATCGGCGTGGCCGCTGCAATGGGCATTGCTCTCGGCGTCGCGAAATCCCGCGCCGAATCCATCGGCGAGCTGCGAAAGGAGTTCGACCTCATTTGCGACAGCATGGCTCAAACGCGCCCGACCGCTGTGGATCTGTTTTGGGCTATCGCGCGGTTCAGGAACCGCTTTCAGGAACTGACCTGTGCGGCGGCGAACGATGGCGCCTCGAGTATTGCGTCCATCAAGGCCGCGATGACGGAAGAGGCACAGAAAGTTCATCGGGAACGCCGCGAAGCCGATGAACGGATCGGCCGCTTGGGAGCGAACTTGCTGCCGAAAGCCGGGCGGGTAATGACGCAATGCAACGCCGGCGCTCTGGCGACGGCCGGCATCGGGACGGCTCTCGGCGTCATTCGGATGGCGGTCGCCAGCGACCACCGGATCGAAGTGCTGGTCCCGGAGACCCGCCCTTATCTGCAGGGCGCGCGCCTCACAGCGTGGGAGCTCCATCAGGACGGCATTCCCCTCACGCTAATTACCGACAATATGGTTGGCCACTTCCTGAAAACCGGTGGTGTAGGAGCTGTCGTGGTCGGGGCCGACCGAATCGCGCGGAACGGCGACACGGCGAATAAAATTGGGACGTACGGAATCGCAGTTCTCGCCCGCGAACACAGTGTACCTTTTTATGTCGCTGCCCCCATATCTACGCTCGACCTCTCCATCGCCTCCGGCGATTCGATACCGATCGAGGAGCGGTCCTCGGACGAGGTGACAATGATAGCCGGAACGCGAATCGCCCCGGACGTGAAAGCCGCGCATCCAGCTTTCGATGTTACTCCCGCGCGTTTTATCGCCGCGATCATTACGGAACGGGGTGTGGCTCGCCCCGTGTATGAGCAGTCTCTACCCGCGTTAGCGGCCAACGCCTGAAAAAGACGTTTGCCCCTGGCCTCCAGCAGCCGGTTCCTTGCTTTTCTTCGAGGGAGCCAGCTTTCTTTGCTCCCCATGTTACAAATCCTCACCATCCGCCAATCGCCATCGGGTGCCTGATGGACCTATCTTCCTCGCAGTCTATAAGTTAGGCGATGGCAGCCAGCTTGCACCAAACCTTCGGGAGCTAAGCATCTATGATCGCGCGGCAATGCCCATTTTGCGGGAAGAGCATTTCAATACACCTCAAACAGTGCGCGTTCTGTCGAGAAACGCTGCCCTCCAACTCCCGCAAATCGTCGGAACCATCGGCTCGAGAGGGCGGAACGCAAATCCGGCGTGGCCTGCTCTACATGCTGCTGGCAGCGGTAATTGGGTACTTCGCGGGGGGATTCAGTGCTCTCAGGCTTCCCATTCCAATCCTGCCGATGGTTACGCGGTATCTTTCGCCGCTGCTTTTTCTAAGCGGCCTCGGATTAGCCATTTACGGATATTTTCTTCAGAACAGGCCCTCGTCGAGCCGCGGCTCCGCGTAAGTCGTCCGCCCCCAACGCTTTCGAAGATCCCCTATTTCTCACTCGAGTTCGAAGTGGAAAACGTCGACCACCACGAAGTTCCTGCGGTTCAGCAGGACGAGGTGCCCCCCGATCACCACATGCTCGCAATCCGGAGGTGGCGGCGGCAGCTCGCGCACCAATTCCGGCGGGCATGGCTCGATTTTTTTGCGCAAACCGGGCGGCAGCGTGCCTCGAACGACGAGCTGACGCTCCAGCCCAGGCGGTAGGCGGTCCCGCTTCGCGAGTCCCGGCGGCAGGTCGCGATCGTGTTCGCGATACCAGAGACGCATCTCATCCTTATCATGTCTGCTGTACGAACTCTCGTACTGTTCGTCGTCGCCGTGGTGCCCTTTGTTGTGACCGCGCCCGTGCCCGTGACCATTCCCCTGCCCGTAGCATAGGCCGCTCGCGAGGAAGAACGCCGCTGTCGCACACACACGAATCAGTTGATTGGGTGTCATTCTTCTATCTCCCTGGAGCCCGGTAGCTGCGCTTGGGCCGTCGGACGAACAGGCCAAAGACGACCCGCCAAGAATTTCGGAACGAGCACAGGAGGCGGGTGTCAACGAGCGTATAACGCACTCATTTGCGCGGCAATTGAAACCATCGGGCGTGTTTCCAATTGCCAAAGGCTTGACGAGCAGTCGAGACACACCGCCGGCATGAAGATTACGACCGCCACGACGGCGACGAGCAGACGGATTACTGGAAATGGCACGACGAGCACCATAAATATGACCACCACGACCTTGACCGCGACCACACCACGAACGCGATCGTTAGCTGGTCTTTTAATCCGTGGTGATCTAGACCCCGGAGATCCCGCCAAAGGCGGCGCTTCTCGCCGACGTTGTCTTTGAATGGGCGCAGGGAGTGTAGCTATCTCGTTCCTGACGTGATTCCGTTTCTGTTGTGCGCTTTTGGATTGCGCTGTGCAGATGGTCTGCGCTACATTCGCGGCTTTGCTGAGTTGAAATTCTGTCCTTATGAGGCAAAGCTCCATGAACCGTCGCGCCGCAGTTTCTGTTCTTGCCTTCGTGTTGTTCCTTGTGATGATCCCATCCGTCGGCGCGCAAACAGAGGACGTAACGCCGTCCGGCGCGCCTCCGACGTTGGCCGAGTTTGTAGCCACTCCGGCCGTCTCGGGCTATGAGGGTCAGCTCGAGAAAGAAATCTCGTCTAGCATCGAAAAATGGCGTCCAAGAACGGACACTCTGGGCGATGTCATCGTCACAATCGGCAGCGGGTCTCCGCATCGCCTGATCGTCACGCCAATCGACGAGCCGGGTTTTGTCGTGAGCGACGTCACGCCCGACGGATATCTGCGTGTGCAGCGGCTGCCTCAATTCGCACTCCCGCCGATCTATAACGAGCTGTACACCGCGCAACCGGTTCACGTGCAGACGCGCAGCGGCAAATGGATCAATGGCGTCGTCGCGGGTCTTTCCGTCCATCTTCAGCCCTTCCGCATTGGCGCGCCTGACCCCAGTGATCTGGACAACGTCTATATCGACATCGGCGCGAACTCCGCTGCGGAAGTTCGCGCGGCGGGAGTTGACAATCTCAGCCCGCTCGTCATGGATCGCCGCCTCTTCGACCTCGGCGGGGAAGAATTCGCGGGCGTTTCCGTCGGAGATCGTTTCGGCGCGGCTGCGCTGGCCGGCCTGCTCAAAGACCTTGATGCCTCGAAGCTGAACGGCACTCTGACGGTGGCCTTCGTTGTGCAGCAGTGGTCGGGCGGCCGTGGACTCCAACGCATGCTGAGCACGGGCCAGTACGACGAATTGCTCTATGTCGGGCGGATGTTGCCGGGCGGGGCTGTTCCCGGAGTGCAAAACATGCGACGTGCTCCGCGCCAGGAGCCCGGCAGCGGGGTCCTGGCCGGCGTCGAGCAGACCAACGGCCAGCTCGAAGGTCTCGCATCCGACTTGCAGAGGCTGGCGGAGGAAAACAGGATTCAGTTCACACCCGACTATTCGGCGCCTGTTCTTCCGCGCAGCTATCTTCCGCCGCCTGGATTTCCAGCGAAGTGGGCGCACGTCGGAATTGCGACTGCCTGGCCGGATACGCCGGCCGAAACCATCAGCTCAACTGATCTGTCCTCTTTGAGTCATCTTATTGAATTGTATGTTGGCGCAGGTCAGCCGAGTCCAAATGCCGGCATCGAGCGGAGCCGGGCAGGGAGTGCGTCTGAACCGCCGGGCGCTCGGCCCTCTAACACCGCAATCCTTTCGGAGCTCGTTGCAACGTACGGCATCAGTGAGCATGAAGCGCGTGTCCGCGACGAAGTAAAGAAGCTTCTGCCTCCCTGGGCAAAGCCGGAACAAGACGACGCGGGCAATTTGTTTTTGCATGTGGGAACGGCGCCAGACGGCGCGAAGACGCCGAGCATTCTGATAGTCGCGCACATGGATGAAATCGGCTACGAAGTGAAGTCCATCGCGAAGGACGGCCGCCTCGAAGTAGCCACAGTCGGCGGAGGCGAGCCCGATTTCTTCCTTGGGCATCCTGCCCTCGTTCATTCGGCGAACGGCGATCACGATGCAGTGATGGAACTTCCAAAGGGTTGGGACGAGCCGAAGTTCCAGTGGCCCCGCGGGCGCAACGTAATCGATCGAGTTGACGTTGGAGCGCGTTCGCCGGACGAAGCCGGCAAGCTTGGCATCAAAGTTGGCGACACAGTCACAATTCCGAAGGCGTATCGCAGGCTTCTTGGAACGCGCGCGAACGGCCGCAGCTTTGATGACCGCGTCGGCGATACTTCGTTGATTTCGGCGGCCTGGGCGCTCGGCGGGCCGCTGAAAGATCGCAACGTGACATTCGTTTTCTCGACTGGGGAGGAGATCGGATTGGACGGCGCCGCGGCGGTCGCAAAAAGACTCGCGGCCGAGGGGCACGCGCCAGATTATGTGTTCGCAGTGGACACTTTCGTCAGTTCCGATTCGCCGCTCGAATCCAAACGGTTTGGCGACGCGATCGTCGGAAAGGGATTCGTTATTCGCGCGGTGGACAATTCAAACATCATTCGCCCGGACCTGGTTGAACGCGTGATCAAGCTCGCGCGCGAAAATCAAATCCCCGCGCAGTACGGAGTGACCGGCGGAGGCAACGACGGCTCCGCGTTCGTACGCTACGGCTCGATGGATGTCGCGCTCGGCTGGCCATTGCGCTACTCGCATTCCCCCGCCGAAGTGATTGACACGCGGGATGTGGATGCGCTTGCTCGTATTGTTACGGCGATCGCGCGCGCGTGGTAATCGCGGCGGCGGCGCGTACTAAAACTACTATGCCGGGGCGACATCAGGCCCGCGCGGGTCATAACCTCTCATCCGAGGCATTTTCCTTCAAATTTGCTCCATTTTCTTGCCCTGCTCCGGTTCGCTTCGTGGAAATTCGCGCTTGACAGATATTGCATGATCCCTTGCTTTCCGCTATTATCTGACCCCAACGACCGTCCCCGCTTGGAGCCTTTCTTCGAATGCTCTGTCCCCGATGCCGAAGCGAAAACTGTTTCCGCTCACGACCAGGCAGCCTTTTAGACGACGTCTATTCGTTCTTCGGTGTGAAGTGCTGGCGCTGCCACACGTGCGAAAAACGATTTCATGGCAGGCGTGTCGCGGTTTGTTTTGCGTTTTACGCACACTGTCCACGGTGCGGGAATTTCGATGTGGACCGAGTGTCGCGGCACCGTGTGGATTGGGGATTGTTCATTCGGTTCAAGCGGTTGCTCGGCTTTCCTTCGTACCGCTGCAATCCGTGCCGTCAAAAATTTTTCAGCATCCTGCCGCACCGCCGTATTCGTCCTTCAACCCTGCCCTCTAAGATTGGCGAACGCCAATTCGAGCTGTAGCACGCTGGTTCGGCAGAGAATGGGCAGAGAGCCTCATCTCTTTCGCGCCTGTTCGAACGCATCCCACATGGCATCGGGAAAATCGACGGCCTCGTTGAATTCGCCCGCGCCGCGCAGCCACAGGCCTCCATCGATCACCACACACTCTCCGTTCACATATTCCGCCTGAGGACTCAAGAGATACACGGCGAGATTCGCCAGTTCCTCGTGCCGTCCGAAGCGCTTCATCGGATGAAAATTCCTGGCGCGCTCCTCGAAGTCCTTCGAAGGCATCAATCTCGACCACGCGCCCTCGGTCGGAAATGGTCCCGGCGCTATTGCGTTCAGCCGGATACGATGCCGGGCCCATTCCACAGCCAGCGAGCGCGTCATAGCCAGCACCCCGGCTTTCGCGCAAGCTGAGGGCACAACGAATCCCGAACCGCAGTTCGCTGCCGCGTACGTCGTCACAATGCTGAGCACATTCCCCGGCTGCTTCCCTTCGATCCACCTGCGGCCCAATGCCAGCGTGCAATGAAAGCTGCCCTGCAAGACGATTCCCACGACGGCGCTGAATGCATTCGGTGAAAGTTTTTCCGTGCGCGCCAGAAAATTGCCGGCTGCGTTGTTCACCAGCGTGTCGATCCCGCCGAAGGGAGCGCGGAGTTCTTTTTCCGCTTGGGCAAGAGCCGACTCTACCGCGGCAAAATCACGCACATCCGCACAGGCGTATGCGGCGCGGGCTCCGTTCGCGCGAATTTCCGCCGCGGTTTGCTTCAGAGGTTCTTCGCGGCGTCCGACCAGGAAAAGCGTTGCGCCCAGTTCCGCGAATCGCAGAGCCATCGAACGGCCCAGTCCCGTACCGCCGCCCGTAATCAGGATTGTGCGGCCCTTCAAAAGGTCTGTTGTAAACATGAGCTGCGAACCTTATTCGTCGGGCGAGAGCGCCTGTGACCTAAATCCCCATCTCCGACGGGAGAAATCGGAACCATGCGCGCGCCAGGCGCGAACATATTAGTGGCGGTCTTTGCCCCAAGTCCAGTAGAGGCCAATGTAAGCGTAGGTTTCGCTCAGACCGGCGACCGAGTGACCGTAGGCAAACAGGAACTGGCGATCGGGATTCTTGAAATGGTAGTAGCCGCCGGCGTCGATCATGGTCGAGCCGCGGATTTGGGCCGTGGCCGGGCCCTCCCCTCCGTGAGAAAACACCTCGGTTCCGAACTCGAGCCTGTTGTGAATGATCTCGCGTTTGACAAGAAAACCGCCGAACGGGAAATTTCGGTAGCCAGTTTGGGGCACGACGGCTTCCCCCGCGCCACCGTCGAGCGTCCAGCGGCCGATGTTTTTCTGCGCCCAAAGAGGGACTTTGTACCAGATGTGCCCGACTCCAAGCCCTCTGGAATAGCTTCCCGTGGGCAGCTCGAACATCGTGAACGGGCCAATTTGCGGGAAGTGCTTGGTTTCCTTGATCCAAGCCCATTTAATGCCGGTTTCCATGTCTGTAAAGCCGAACGCGCTAGAGCCTGCGCCCGAAGGAGCGTACTGAGGATCGTTGGACGGCACCGAGCCGCCGAAAGGAACCACGACGTGAAGCTGAACGTTGGGAATAGCGCCCCAGTTGAATTCGAATGCGGGGCTGACGGCGCCCATCACGACGGGCGTCCCGTCTGCGGCGCCAAAAACATAGGCCTCGTAATGACCGTAATCAACAGGGACCGGATCATCCGTCTGATAAGGAGGCCCCTGCGCCCAAGCCGCCGGAACAGCGATG
>DATEKA010000238.1:0-3275 GCA_035277685.1 Candidatus Acidiferrales bacterium | reverse complement strand
CCCCACACCGGCCTCGAATTCCAACGCCGGTTCACCGACGGCAAAACCGCTCCCTTCGACAAGGTCGAATGGGAAAAGCGCACCGCACTCATAAGCAATGATAAAGGCCAGGTGATTTTCCGCCAGGAGAACGTTGAAGTTCCCAAGTCCTGGTCGCAGACGGCCACAAACATCGTCGCGTCGAAGTATTTCCATGGCAAGCCCAACACTCCCGAGCGCGAAACATCCCTGAAGCAGCTCATCGGCCGTGTGGTGAACACGATTGTCCGCTGGGGTGAAGAGGGCGGCTACTTCGCTTCGCCCGAATCCCGCGATATTTTCCGCGACGAGCTCGCCCATCTTCTCGTCGAGCAGAAGATGGCCTTCAATTCGCCTGTCTGGTTCAACGTCGGCGTTCAAGCCAAACCGCAGTGCTCCGCCTGCTTCATCAATTCGGTCCAGGACACCATGGAATCCATCATGAACCTGGCCAAGACGGAAGGCATGCTCTTCAAGTGGGGGTCCGGAACCGGCACGAACTTCTCGAGCCTGCGCGGCAGCCGTGAATCTCTCTCCGGCGGCGGCATCGCTTCCGGTCCCGTCAGCTTTATGAAAGGCTTCGATGCTTTCGCCGGCGTCATCAAGAGCGGCGGCAAGACGCGCCGCGCGGCGAAAATGGTGATCCTCAACATCGATCATCCCGACATTCGCGAGTTCATCCAGAGCAAACACAAGGAAGAGCACAAGGCGCATGTCCTGATCGAGCAGGGCTACGATCCCTCGATCGACGGCGAAGCCTACTCCTCCGTCTTCTTCCAGAATGCAAACCACTCCGTGCGCGTCACCGACGAATTCATGACCGCCGTCGAGGAAGACCGCGATTGGTGGACCCGCAACGTTACCGACGGCAAGCCCGTCGAGAATTATCGCGCTCGCGATCTGATGCGCGAAATGGCGGATTCCGCATGGCATTGCGGCGATCCCGGCATGCAGTACGATTCCACGGTCAACCGCTGGCACACGTGCAAAGCCACCGATCGCATCAACGCCTCGAATCCGTGCTCGGAGTACATGTTCCTCGACGACACGGCTTGCAACCTGGCTTCACTGAATCTCCTGAAGTTCCTCGGCTCGAACGGTCAGTTCGAGGCCGCCGCATTCAGCCACGCCGTCGACGTCACGATCACGGCCCAGGAAATCCTGGTTGATAACGCCGGCTACCCTACCGAGCGCATCGCACGCAATTCGCACGACTATCGCCCCCTCGGTCTCGGCTACGCCAACCTCGGCGCGCTACTGATGTCTCTCGCGCTGCCCTACGATTCCGACGGAGGCCGCGACTTCTGCGGCGCGATCACCGCCTTGATGACCGGCGAGGCCTACGCGCAGTCCGCGCGCGTGGCCGAACGCATGGGAACGTTCCCCGGGTACGAGAAAAACCGCGAGCCTATGCTCGACGTCATCCGCATGCATCGCGATTCGCTGCGCCCGATCAAGGAAGAGAACGTACAGCCCGCCCTGCTGCGCGCCGCGCGCCAGTCCTGGGACGACGCTCTCGCGCTGGGCGAGAAGTTCGGATACAAGAACTCGCAGGTCAGCGTACTCGCCCCTACCGGAACCATTGGCTTCATGATGGACTGCGACACAACCGGCATCGAGCCCGATCTCGCGCTCGTCAAGCACAAGCGGCTGGTCGGCGGCGGCGTCATCAAAATCGTGAACAACACGGTCCCGCAGGCGCTGATCAAGCTCGGCTATGCGCCCGAAGACGTTGCGAAAATCGTGGATTTCATCGACGCAAACGGCACCATCGAAGGAGCGCCCGGTTTCAAGGCCGAGCATCTCCCCGTCTTCGACTGCTCGCTCGCTCCCGCAGGCGGGGGACGTTCCATCGCTTGGCGCGGGCATCTCAGCATGATGGCCGCGGCTCAGCCGTTCCTTTCCGGCGCGATCAGCAAGACGATCAACATGCCGGAGGAATCCACCGTCGAGGACATCGCCAATGCCTACATCGAGTCCTGGAAGCTGGGACTGAAGGCCGTCGCCATTTATCGCGACAATTCCAAGCGCTCGCAGCCTCTTTCCGCCGCGGGCAAAAAGGAAGAATCGAAGTCCGCGAAGTCAGCGGTTGCTCCGCCCGAACCCGCGCCCGCCAAAGCGGAAAGTTCTGCGCCGCTACAGGGTGAAATGTTCCCGGGCACGAATCGCCACAAGCTTCCCGCCGAACGCAATTCCATCACCCACAAGTTTTCGGTCGGCGGGCACGAAGGCTACATCACGGTCGGCATGTACGCCGACGGCCAGCCCGGCGAAATCTTCATCAAGATGGCCAAGGAAGGCTCCACGCTGTCCGGTATCATGGACGCCTTCGCGCTGACCGTCTCGATTTCCCTGCAATACGGAGTGCCGCTGCGCGCGCTCGTAGACAAATTCTGCAATTCCCGCTTCGAGCCGTCCGGCTACACGCCCAATCCCGAGATTCGCTACGCGAAATCCATCGTGGATTACATCGGCCGCTGGCTAGGCGGGAAATTCCTGACGCGCGATTACCTGGATGCTGACTCGATGGCCGAGAAGCAAGACTCCGCGGCATCCATTCCGGTGCTTGCGGCGGCCAAGCCGGCTCCAGCGAGAACGCCGGAAGACGATCGCGCCTCCCGAGCTCGCTCTGCGGCCGAAGGCGCGCCCTACTGCTCCGAGTGCGGCATGCTCATGACGCCCAACGGCAGTTGCTACAAGTGCTCCAACTGCGGCAGCACTTCCGGCTGCAGCTGACCCGCGTATTTTTGCGGTGACTCGGAGCGGCTTCCGCGCGAAGCCTGCCTGCCGCAGGCAGGAAGTCTCTTGCTCATTTTCCTTGGCGGAAAACGTGGGGTTCTTAGGCAATCAGGAACAGCCCAGAGCAAATCCAAGCGCGCGGCAAACTTCCTGCAGACGCTCGGCGCTCAGCCCAGCCACACGGCGTCCTAAGCGCGCCTTCGATACCGTGACAACGTTATGCAGATTGACGGCGCAAGGACCCTTCATGCCGTCCGCTTCGCTCAGGCGGACCTCCGACGGCACATCTCGAATCGTCGAAGTGATGGGAGCTACGGTGACCCACGACAGATACGCAATCGCGCTGCTCCTCGTCAGGACCAGGACCGGCCGCTGCTTGTCGGGACGGGGAAAGCGATAAAGGCGGATGTCGCCGCGTTCTATGTCTCCGGCCATGCCGCAACCTGCTCCCAACGTTCCGCGTCTCTCCGATCCTGCGGGCGATCCGCATAGCCGGCGCGGTCGCGAGCTTCCAATTC
>DATEKA010000237.1:0-3932 GCA_035277685.1 Candidatus Acidiferrales bacterium | reverse complement strand
GCAACCGCGACGACGGAGTAAGAGGTGTTGAGAATGCGAATTCTGCGGCCGATCACATTGCCGGCACCCCCAAAGCGGCCTTGCCAGAACGCGTAGCTGATCACGGCGACGGGATTGGCGCCGCGGAGCTTATCCACTTCGATGCCGAACACGCGGCCTAGAATCGGGGTCACGCCGAGAACGGAAAAGTAGGAACCGCTGACCAGACTGACGTGCGCGGGAGCTCCGTTAGCGGCGGAGTCAGCGGCTTGCAGTTCGACTGGGATGCTGGAGGTAAAGTTGGAGGCGGCAAGCACGCCGGAGAACACTTGATTGCTTTGCTCCAGCTCGCGAAATTCAGGGTAGGTGATGAAATCGCGGTTGCCGTCGCCAAAGCCGATTTCGAGACCCTGCTCATCAGGATTAGTGAGGAAAACGAGCTGCTGCGGATCTTTGACGGGGAGATTGCTGAGCAGGACGGAATCGATGACGGAAAAGATGGCGGTATTGGCGCCGATGCCGAGAGCGAGGGTTAGAACGGCGGCGGCGGTAAATGCCGGCGACTTGCGCAGCGTGCGCAGGCCGTAACACAAGTCCTGCCAGAGCGAATCGAGAAACATGTGCGCATCCACGGCGATTACTCGCTCTTTCATCGCAGGACGGCTGCCAAATCGCAGCGCCGCCTGCCGCCGCGCTTCCTCCGGCGACATCCCGGCGGCAATGTTATCTGCCGTGCGCATCTCGATGTGCGAGCGCAGTTCCGCTTCGATCTCTTGGTCGACTTTCGCGCGGTGAAACAGATTCACGATTCGGCGAATGACCGCCATAGCTTACCTTTACTCAAAGACACTTCAAGCGGGCGAAGGGCCGCCCTCCAGCGGGCGTGCACTGCCGCCATCGGCTGTGCGCTCGACCCTTTCCTGCCTCAGGTTCAACGTAGATACAAGCGCCGCGGACTTCAGCGCGGCACGGACTTCCGTCATGCCCTGCCGGACTCCAAATCACCCTTGCGCGTACCGCAATACGGCTCGTACTCCTCTAACGAGCTGTTCGAAGCTTTCTTCGGCCTTGCGGAGTTCCTTCTGCCCGCCAGCGGTCAGTCGGTAATATTTCGCTTTGCGGTTCGTTTCCGTCAGCTTCCACTCCGAGCGAATCCATCCGCTCTGTTCCATCCGGTGCAAAGCAGGATAGAGAGACCCTTCTTCCACGGAAAGCAATTCATCCGACGCCCACTGGATGTGTAGCACGATCCCATACCCGTGCATTTCGCCCGCCTGCGACAGAGTTTTCAGCACCAACAGATCGAGACTTCCCTGCAGATCGTTCCTCGCCATTCAACTCGCTCCTTCCGCGAAGCGGACGTCGGAACCATGTGAACCAGCGCAGCTCCTGGCCCCGCAGGGCGGCGCAAGAATCAAAGGAAGCCGGCGGAGTCTTTCCGCGCACCCCTAGACAACTTAGGCTGCGCTAGGCTAGCCCTAGAAGTAGAGGGATGTCAACGAAAATCCGTCGCACGTGCGTGCGCACAGCTTCGCAAGCGCAATGAGCCATTCGCGCCGCTTTCGCGTCTAAATCAGAATGCGCGAGCGGACCACTCCTCAAATGTGGGACAATCCGCATTTATTGCTATCAAGCGACAGCTTTGCGGGAAACGGGCCGCGAAGAAATATGGGTCGCACAGCGCTCGAGCTACATCCAAATTCGTCGACGGCGCAGGAGACTTAATGGGAGCGGGAGTATCCATTTTCGCGGCGTTTCTTGCGGGATTGATCTCGTTTCTGTCGCCGTGCGTATTACCGCTGGTGCCCGGGTACGTCTCGATGCTTTCGGGGATCGGCGTCGAGCAGCTGAAGGAAGGCAATGCGCCGCGCGCGGAGGTTTTCACCTCAGCGCTGGCGTTTGTGATCGGTTTTTCGGTCGTTTTTGTGGCGTTTGGGGCGTCCGCCAGCGCGGTGGGCACTTTCCTTCGCGAGAACCGCACGGTTCTAACGCCGATCGCAGGAGCGCTGATCCTGCTCTTCGGCCTGCATCTGGTCGGCTGGCTCGCGAAACTAACCGTTCGATTGGGAATCATCATCGGCGCGGTTCTGGTTGTCGTTGGCGTCGTCCTGAATGTATGGCCGGCGATTGCGGCGGACGAGGTTAGCCCCGTTCAGTTCTATTCCGTGGCCGTGATTTTCTTCTTTGGCCCGGCCCTGACGCGCTGGCTCAACCGCGATGTCCATTTCAGACAGATGGGCGGGAAGCCGGGGCTGGTCAGCGGTTTTCTGCTCGGATTCGCGTTCGCATTTGGATGGACCCCGTGCATCGGCCCGATCCTCACGACGGTGCTGACGCTGGCGGCGACCGAGAAGACGCTTGGCCGCGCTGTTTTTCTCCTCGTGTGCTACTCGGCGGGACTCGCTATCCCGTTCCTGATCACCGCGCTGGGCATCGGCGGATTCTTGAAGTTCTACCAGCGCTTCCGGCGGCATCTCCACACCGTCGAAGTTTGGAGCGGCGTTCTGTTGCTGGCGATCGGCGGGCTCGTGTTCTTTAACCGCCTGACATGGCTTTCAGGTAAACTAAGCTTTCTGAACTATTTTTCGCGGTAACGGAGCTTCGATATGCGGGAGACTGGGATGGACAAGAAATTCCACGCCGTCGTTTTTGCATTCGCCGTCGCGACGCTGGCCGGCGCGCTTTCGGGCTGCAAGACGGCGCCGAAGACCGAACTGAACGTGGCCTTCCAGAATTCGCACGGGACGAATGTTTCGCTGAGACTGGCCTGCTCGAACAATTGCGTGCCGAGCCTTAAGGGCAAAGTGGTTCTCGTCAATTTCTGGGCCACTTGGTGCGACCCGTGCCGCGCCGAGATCCCGTCGCTGATTGATTTTCAGAAGAAGAATGCGGACAAAGGATTCACTTTGCTGGGCGTGGCCATGGATGAGGACGGCGCACGTGTCGTCCAGCCCTTCGTGCAGAAGACGAGGTTCGATGTGGACGGCCGGCAGTTGACGATGAACTATCCGATCGTCATCGGGAGCGATTCCGTCGCCGACAAGTTCGGCGGTCTGATCGGCTATCCCACCAGCGTTCTGCTCACCCGCGACGGCAAAGTCGCGAAAAGAATTCTCGGCCCGGTGACGGAAGAGGACTTCAAGGACATTCGGGCTTTGATCGGCTCATAAAAATGGACAGGATCTGCCTTTCCCGAACCGCAGTGCTGATTGCAGCCGTTTGCGTGCTCGCCTGGGCTGCGCCCGCAAGCGCGCAGTCGGGAATCCTGGCGCCCGCGACGGTGGTGAAGCCGCGCGCGTACGTTTCGCTCGAGCCCGTACCACGCGGAAAGCAATTCGAGATCGGCGTGGTGGCAACGATCGTTTCCGGTTATCACGTCAATTCGCACAAGCCGACCGATCCTTACCTGATCCCGACAACGATTTCGGCGGAGCTGCCCAAAGGCTTTCAGTTAGTGGATACGATCTACCCGCCGGGCGAAGAAAAACGCTTCCCGTTTTCGCCTGACAAGCCGCTGAACGTTTACAGCGGCAGCGTCACGTTGCGGCTGAAGGTCACAGCGCAGAACGATGCCGCCCTTGGCGCCGCCACTATTCCAATGACGCTTCGCTATCAGGCCTGCAACGATGCGGCCTGCCTGCCGCCGGTGAAGCTGCCCATCACTCTGAAACTGCAAGTTGCCGCTCCAAACGCGAAGGCGCATCCTGTGCATCCCGAAATTTTCGCTTCGGGCGCCCGCAGATAGTTCGAGCAAGCCGGTCGAAGCAACGGCCGGGAAAACGACGGAACCAGCCGTCAACGCTTTGCGTATTGCTCGTCATGATCGGCATCGCGCGCGCGTCCTGGATTGCAACTTCTTTCGTTATCGCTTCCGCTTTGGCTGTCTGCGGGGATTCCGCCGCACAAGACGCCATCCGCTCGAACGTGAACCTCGTCAGCGTGAGCTTCACGGT
>DATEKA010000236.1:0-9485 GCA_035277685.1 Candidatus Acidiferrales bacterium | reverse complement strand
CAACGACGGGAAAGAAAAGCGCCGGAGAGATTCTTCGTCCCCCGAGACGGGACTCAGAATGACAGGCAAAGGCCGCGCGCCTGAAATGCGAGGCGGCTGCTACAAGGGCACGAACGGCGGCGAGCGCGATTTTCTGGCGCGCTAGAAGCGCGACGTGCTGCGCCCCTACCGGGGCGAACGCAAATGCTGGGCGAGGGCGGTTACTTCTTGTTGGCGAGTTCCTGGCTGAGGAGGTCCTCGACGAGGGGCTTAAGGAGGTCCTTGGCGAGGAGTTGGTGCAGGCGAGGCTCGAGCTTTTCGAGGAGCCTGGAGACGACGGCGTCAACGGATGGCGCCGCAGAACCGGGAACAGACGGGGTCGCCGAACCGGCGACAGATGGAGCTGCCACGGATTCGGTGGCCGACGGAGCTGATGGAGAAGACGTCGCATCACCGGATGCCAGTACAGCAGATTCGGTCACGGACGAGCGGACGCCAAGATCATTTTGCCGTTCGTTGGCGGATGCAGGAGCACCGGATTGAGACTCGGAACTGCGAGTGCCGACGTAGCCTTCTGGGGCGGCCGGCACCGCGGCGTGAATCAGTCCCTGTTCTGCGCCGCCATAATTCGTCGTCTCGTCGGGGCCCTGGTAGCCTCGCGGCTCGCCGGAGGCATGGAAAGGCGAGGAATCAGGCGTTGCCGATTCGCGCGCCCCTGACGCATGTTGAGTAGATTTCGATTCGTCGCGCGCGTCGGCAAAGGGCGCGGGCGGAGGCGGCGCCAGGAACGGAATGTTCGCGAGCGCTTCGCGATTGGGCGGGGGCGCTGTGGGGAGCCGGTCGCCGGAATCGCTGCCGAAGTGCGACCCTGTGTCTGCCAGAGATTCGAGCGATGCCGGCGCGAAAATCGGAGCCGCGGGCACGTCATGGACGGCTGGATCGGCCGCCGAATCCTGATCCGCCGGGGTTTCGACCGGCCCGGAAGGAAGAAAGGCGTGCAGCGCCGGGATGGCCGGCTCGACGGGCGTCGCGTGCAACTCCGGCGACGGCTCGCCGCTTTTCGCGCTGGCACGAGGCGAAAGGGCGTCGCTTCCGTGATTCTCAAATTCCGATGACATCGAGGTGACGTCGGTCCAGGGAAACCCGGATGAAGGCGACGCGGGCCGCGCGGCCTGGCGCGACGACTCCGACGCTTCGCGCGAATCGCGCAGCACCGATGGAGGCGGCGCAAACCACGAATCCCGTTTCGAGGGTTCCTCGCGCCGGACAATTTGTTCTTCGCCGGCCTGGTCTTCTTGGGGTTCTCGCTCGTTCGGCGGCTTCTGACTTGGCGCGGGATGCGATTCGGCGCTCGGCGTGTCCTGTACGTGAGCAGGAGTCGACAAGCGAGCAGCCGGCTCGAAGGAAGCTTCGTAATTTTGCGCGGAGGCTTCGGCGCTTGCCGCTGGTTCTTCCTGGTCTTCCTTCGAGGTCTTTGGACGGCGGAATTTCCCGAAGATCGAGGACATCCAGGATTCTTCGGAGTAATCGGACGGCGCGTGAGCGGTTCCGCCTGGCGCGTGCTGAGTTGGCGGCGCAGACGCGGCAGCCGGTTGAGGCTCCGGCACGGAAGCGGTCTGCTGAAAAAACGAATCGTCAAGCACTGATGGCACCGAGGGCAGCGAGGGCGCCGAGGGCGACGGCTCGGAAGTGCGAGCGGGAGAAGACGCGCGGGGACTGGCGTCTTCCCGGCCGACGACGTCATCGCTGATCACCGGATAGTGCTTGGGCGGGACGTCGCGCTCGGACGGAAAAACGACCGGGCCGAAGTCCTCGTCCGTAGCGAAGGCCGGCTTCGAGCCAAGTTCCTCGGGAACGTCGAAATTCGCGGCATTGCGGCGCCAATCGCTGGCCGTGACGGAATCGTCGAACTCCTCTTCGGTTTCCTCGGGTTTGCGCGCGAAGCGCGGCGAAGCGTCCTCTTCCGAGGGCGCGGGTTTCTTGTCGAAACCGTAGACTAACCCTGCTTCTTCGGGCAAAGGCTCGGGGAACTCGGGCAGCGGTTTCGGTGCGGTGCGCGCCGGAGCTTCGAGAGCGATCGGAGGAAGCGGCGGCTCCGCTTTGGGCAGCGCCGCTTCGCGTTCTTTCGCTATTTCAGCGGCGATTTTCGGATTCTTCTCGAGGGCCGAAGTGACCATGGCGATGAGCGGGTCGGGCGGGACAAAGGGCTTCTTCAGGACGCCATCGGCGCCGACGCGGCGCGCTTCCTTTTCATCAAGCGGATCGAAAGCGCCGACGAGGAGGATGACCGGCACGTGCGAAAAGCGCTGGTCTTTCTTGACGAATTCGCAGACTTCGTAGCCGTTGCGGACGGGCATGAACACGTCGGCAAGGACGAGGTCGGGGGCGAGGTCCGGGATGCGGCGGACGGCGGCTTCGCCATTGCCGACCGACACGACGTCGATGCCCTGTTCTTCCAGAGCGAGGGCGACCATCTTCTGGATGTTGGAGTTATCGTCGGCGACCAGAATTCTAGGCACTGATTTCCCCTGTACGGCGCGTAGTCGAAGACACGCTTCGCGCTATCGTCTATTGCTAACACCCGTGGGGAAGAGCGTCAACGAAGTCAAGGGACAGGAGTGCTTGAGACGTTAGCAGGGCGAAAGGACAGCAAAACCGAAGTAAGAGGTAAAAGAGGCGAAGGAAACAGGGAAAAAGAGGAAACCGGTGCCGCAAGTATGGCGCCGCTGCTCGCCATCAGCCGCATCAGCCGCGAAACAGATGCCAGCGCGTCAGGAGAAACGGCTTGGGGCGCGCGCTTACTCGACTTATCCGCCTACTTCACTTCGTCGCTACCAGGGAATGACTTTCTTGATGCCCTTCTTTTTCTTGCTGCTGGACTCGCTTTTGTCGTCGAGCTTGGGAGTCCTGGCCTTCTTGTCGTGCTTGTCGTTTTCAGAGGAGTTGGCTGCGGGTTTTGCAGGCGGGGCGGTATTCGCCGAGGGCGCGGGAGCAGCGGCCGCAGAACCGGCGGCTTTCGGGGAGTTGGCCGATGCCACGGGAGCGGCGTCAGTGACGGACCCGCCGTTGATGTTCGAAACGCCAGATGGGGAATTCTCGATTGGCTGCGTCCCGGGATTTGCCGCGGACCCGTCGGCGGGCTGCGCCGTGGGCGGGGCGTCGGAGCCGGTGGTCGGCGTGATGATCTGAACTCCGATACCAGTCCCCTGCGGGACATCACTTGGGGCGCCGGTTTCGGCTTCGACCGGAACTCCTGAATCCTCCTGTGCGGGCGGAGCGGGCGTTGGCTGGAGAGCGCGATTCGCCGCGTCGAAGTCGGGGCCTTTGGCGCCTTGCTGGAGGACGGTGTGGGCGGAGACGGCATCGTCCGGTGGATTCAGATTGGGCGATCCGAAGTGGGCCGAGTTGGCCACGGAAGGACTGGATTTCAAGAGCGCGAGTGGCAGCTTCAAGAAGGCCACGGTCTGAGCCTCGTGGTGCTGCTTGTTATACATCTGCTCTTTCTTCATGCGCGCGAGGGCTCCTGGGTCGGGCGCGGGAACGGCCATTCCCATTTGCTGGAGACGATCCCTGGCTTGACCGGCAAGGCCGGAGAGCGGGTAGTCCTTCACAATGCGTCCGTAGCAGGAGCCGGCGAGATCGGCCCAGTGATTCTTCTCGTCCTCATTGGGCGAGACCTTTCGGGCGCGGTTGTAAACTTCGGCAAGCATCCAAAGCGCCTCGTCGGTCTGGCTGTAGAGCGGGTAGCGCTCGACGAGGTCAATGAGTCGGGCGGCGGAAGCCGGGAAATCCTGCTTGAGATAGTAGAACCTGGCGACGCGGTATTGGCCGTCGGCGAGGACTTGTTGAACGTCGCGCAGGTGCTGTTCGGCCTGCGGGACGAGCGTGCTGCGAGGGTACTTGAGCAGGAAGGTTTGAAATTCCTGTTCGGCGTCGAGAGCCTGGGTGGTGTCGCGGTCGGGCTTTTCCATCATGCGGAAATGCGCCATTCCGACTTGCATTTGGGCGTAGGCGGCTTCATCGAGAAAAGGGAAGAAGATGATGAAATTCTTGTACTCCTCGACGGCCTGGGTGAGCCCGGAGGTGCCGCCTTCCTTGTAGTAGGAATCGGCGGTGGCCAGCTTGGCTTTGGCCAGGTACTCGCTGTCGGGATAGGTGTTGATGAGAGTCTGGAGGCTGAGGCGGCCTTCCGTGTAATGACCCCTGTTGATGGAGTAGATGGCGCGCTGGTAGAGGACCTTGTCCGGCGCGACGGACTGCTGGGTAGCGTCCGGCTCCGCTTTCTTTTTGGGGGCCTCTTTGACGACGTGCGCTTTAATTTTCTTGTCGCTCTCTTTGGGTTTGGTCTTGGGAGGCTCGACTTTTCCGCCGCTGGACCCGGTCTGAGCCTGAACGGCCTGGGCTTTGGCTGTAAGGGAAAAGGGACCGGCCAGAAGGGCGCACAAGATCAAAAAAGGATATTTCCGGTTCGAAGAATTATGCGCGGCGCGGCGCGCAGGAAACCCGGCAATGGATGTCTTCACTTCTCAACCCCTGGTGTGTGTGGTCGCAACCTCAAACCCGTTGGCTCAGGGCTTCGGTGGCGAGCTTGCGCATTTGTCGGGCCGCCGCGGCTGGATCGGGCGTGTGGAAGATCGAGGTTCCGGCCACAAGAGTATTGGCGCCGGCCTGGACCAGCTCCGCCACGTTGTCCAGTTCGACTCCCCCGTCCACTTCGATGCGGAAGGACGCATTATAGCGCGCCCTCATCTGGGAGAGCTGGCGGATTTTCTCGAAAGAATTCGGGAGGAATTTCTGGCCGCCGAATCCGGGATTTACGGACATAACGAGCACGGTATCGAGCTTATCGAGCACGTCAGAGAGCATGAGAACAGGCGTGGAGGGATTGAGCACCGCGCCGGCCTGCGCGCCGTTTTCGCGAACCATCTCGAGAGCGCGATCCAAGTGGGGTGTAGCCTCCTGGTGCACGAGGACGCGGGCCGCGCCGGCGCGAATGAAGTCCTCGATGTACTGTTCGGGCTGTTCGATCATGAGATGCACGTCGAGTGGGAGACGGGTTGCCTTGCGCAAGGAGCGGACCACGGGCACGCCGAGCGAAATGTTGGGGACGAAATGGCCGTCCATGATGTCAACGTGAATCACGTCGGCGCCGCCCTCTTCGACTTTGCGGACTTCGTCGCCGAGCTTCGCGAAATCTGAAGCGAGGATGGAGGGGGCGATTTCGACGCGCGCGTAAGTCATGAATGTTCGCCGGGCTTCGCGTGGTGAGCGCGCAAGCAATGCAACCGGCGGGATTCTAGCATGGCGGGCGCGCTTCTCATTCGGCGACCTGCAACTCGATGGTCGAGCCGGCGTCAACACGCTGGCCGCGAGTGGGGGTCTGGCTGAGCACGGTTCCGTGCGTCGTGCCCGGCACGGCGGCGAGCGAGATCTTTGCGATTTTCAGGCCAGCAGGCTTTAGTTTTGCTTCGGCGGCGGTGAGGGAAAGACCGGCAAGATCGGGCATAACGTAAGCTGGCGGACGCGGCCCGAGCGACACAAGAAGATTCACGTGCGGGCTGACGTTATCGATGGTTCCCGGCGGAGGGTCCTGCTGGATCACCTGGTCAACGTCCCAGCCCGGGAGATAGACGCTGGAAATTTCACCGGCCTGCAACCCGCGACGCAAAAGATCAATGCGCGCGGCGCGGAGGCTGGCGTCTTCGAGTTTGGGAATATCGGCGCGTTGAGGTCCGAGGCTTAGAACCACGTGCGCGAACTGGCCGACCTTTACGTTCATGTTTCCGGGCGGGCTCTGGCGGACAACGGAGTCAGCGGGAAGGGAATTATAGGTGCGATCTTCGATCTTGAGGCCCAGGCCGCGGCCCTGGAGTGTTTGGCGGGCGGCGATGGCTTTCATGCCGACTATGTCCGGCATGACAACCTCGCGTCCCTGGATGGCGAAACGCATGGCCGTGATCGCGCTCAGGAACGCGACGGAAGCGAGAATAAAAAGCATGCCGGCCATGCGAAACATCCAGCGGAGGCGATCGCGAAGGCTCAAAGTTCGACGGCTCCAGACGAGAATTTTCTGCTCACCCGATCAAATTAGCACGATATCGAGCAAGCGCAAGGAAGTAGTTCAGGATGAAAACAAATAGAGTAGAATTTTGCGCCAATCCTCCCGAAGAGAGAAAACGATGCGCCAGTATCATCACATCGGGATCCCCACTACCGAATCGAAGCCTGGGGAGACCCACTTGAAAGATCTGAAGGTCTTTGTCGTGAGTCACCAGAAAAGCGAATTCGGGGTGGAATGGATGCGCTTCGAAGCGGACGCGGCAGTCCCCGATCTCGTCCGGCGGGTGCCGCACGTAGCGTTCGAAGTGACCGACCTCTCCTCCGAGCTTGCCGGCCGGGAAATCCTGATTCCTCCGAACAGCCCATCCGCTGGTGTCCGCGTCGCGTTCATCGTCGAAAACGGCGCGCCCATCGAACTGCTCGAATTTACCGACCCCAAACATCCGGCCCGCCATCAACCGATCAAGAACCTCACCGATCCTCATACACGGGATTAGGGAAGCGCTGGGCTGCGGGTTCTCGGAACGCCGGTCGAAGGGGCGGATCACGGCGAGCCTGGCGAAGTCGCGCGCTTCGCGGTGATGACAGTGATTCCCATGCGCGTCGCGCTCGCGGCGATAAGGGCGTTTCCGTGACGCAGGTTCCAGGCGTGTTACGCCGGGCGTTCGAGGATGGCGGCGAAGAAGCCGTCGGTTGGGAGCGCTCCGGGAAGAGTGCGGAAAAATCCTGAAGAATCGAAAAGCGAGGCTGCGTCGAGTCCCGCGGCGAGGCGAGGAGCGAGGGCAGAGGCTGCTTCGGTCGCGGGGACAAGACGAAGCTTGCTGCGGGAAAGAGCGGCGGCGACCACCGATTCGTTTTCCTCCGGCTCGAGCGAACAGGTGGAGTAGACCAGGCGTCCACCGGGTGCGAGCACTTCCATTGCGGAGAGCAGGATTGCCACCTGCAAGCGATGGAACTCGGAAAGTTGGTTGGGCCCGAGCCGCCAGCGGATTTCCGGATGGCGCGCAAGCGTGCCGGTGCCGGAGCAGGGCGCGTCAACCAGAATGCGGTCGAATTTCGGGGCGAGGGGGAGCGGCGGCCGTTCGGCGTCGAGCTCGACGATTCGAATGCGGTCAAGATGCAGGCGCTCAAATTGCGCGCGCATGGCGTGGAGGCGGTGCGCGTGGCGGTCGGCGGCAATGACGAGGCCCG
This sequence comes from Candidatus Acidiferrales bacterium, assembly GCA_035277685.1. GTDB lineage: Bacteria > Acidobacteriota > Terriglobia > Acidiferrales > UBA7541 > Palsa-295. Next base: position 2,255 of record DATEKA010000236.1, on the reverse strand, counting down.
TGATTCCAACCGCACGCGCCAGTGGCGCGGTCTTACCACCCGGCGCGGCGCAGAGATCGAGAACGCGATTGCCCGGCCGCGCGTCGAGAAGCAAGGGGATCGCTTGCGAAGCTTCGTCCTGAACCGAGATGAGACCCTGACGAAAAGATTGCGTGCCGACGACGCTGCCGCCGCTCACGGAGAAGGCGTCCTTCAGCAGTGCGCCCGGCTCGACGCGCAAGCCGGACTTTTCCAGGTCGGCGGCAATTTCTTTGCGAAGCGCCGGGTCAGTTAGCGCGCAGGCAAGGCGAGCCGGACGGTTGTTTGCGCCGAGCAGGGCAAGAGTACGCTCTTCGCCGAATTGAGCAAGCCAGCGTTCGACGAGCCACGTGGGATGAGAATGGGCGACGGCGATGCGGCCGGCCGGCGACAGTGAAGCGAGGCGAGGATCGGTAGAAAGGTCGGGTGGGAGGATGGGCTTGAAAGCCGCTTCTACAGAACCAGCGGGTTCGGGCGCAGCAATCGAGCCGGCTGAGCGGCGGAGAACCGCGTTGACCAGCGGGGCAGCGGAGGCCTTTCGCGCGCGCTTGACGAGTTCCACGGATTCGTTGACGGCGGCGCGAGCTGGAATTCGCTGGAGGAAACGGAGCTGATAAAGGCCCATGCGCAAGGCGACGGCGACCGCGATGTCGAGGCGGTCGAGCGGCTTTTTCAACTGCGGCGCGAGAAGGAAGTCGAGCAGGCGGCGCCAGCGCAACACGCCGAGGCTGATTTCAGTGGCCAGCGAGGCATCCTCCGGCTTGACCGGTTTCGAGCGCCCGTGACGCGGTTCGCCGCCGAGTTCGGCGTGCAGCAGATCGCTCGCGTAAGCGCCTTCCGACTCGACGCGGCAGAGGATGTCGAACGCGATCGCTCTGGCGGGGGACACAGTCATGAGAGGAAATGAAAGCACGAGCCTGGTGAAATGAGAACTGGAAAGACGCGGCTCGCGGATGAAACGGTTTCGTCCCGGGCGAATTCCGGCACGATTACGGGGCCGCGGGGAACGCCCGCGCGGATGCCTGAGGAAACGCGGGGCCAAGGCCGTATTTGCCGGGCAGAGATACCGGAGAGCACTAACTCCGCTTGTGGCAGATCGGACGAGTCCTGAATAATCGGCGAAGAAGCGAGGAGTTTGCCATGTCGAAATTCATGCGGAAGATGATTCTACCCGCCGCTGCCGCATCATTGGGCGCGGTTGCGGTTCCCATGCTTGCTCGCGGTCAAGAACACGTGGTCAGCGCGCAGGAGTTGCAGGAGGATGTGGCAACTTCGGCGAAGGCGCGCCAGGCGAATGAAGCGAAGCTGGAGCAATTCCTGGAAACACCGGCTGCGCGCGCGGCGATGCGCGAGACGGGCGTCGACTACAGAACGGTTTCAAAGGGCGTGAGCACGCTGAGCGGCGCGGAACTGGCGCAGCTCGCAACGCGGACGGACAAGGCGCAGGCAGATTTCTCGGCGGGATTGCTGGGGTTTGCGGAGCTGCTCTTGATCGCCATAGCGGTGATCGTGATTATCGTCGTCGTCGCGGCGGCGTGATCACCGGCGCCGTCGAGTTTCATTTTGAGTTTCATTTTCGACAAACCGGGAGGGGTCTGGATCTTGTACGGCAGAAAGGAATTCGCCATAATCAAATGGCCCGCCCGCCGGACGCTGCGCTGGAAATGTGAACTCGACCTCGATATATAGTGGCGGCTAAAAGTCACCGGCACGAGCCTCAAAAACCGAATAACAGAAGGAGACCGAATGATTTCTCGAATCGCGCGCTTCTCGATTATCGCGTTGGCGTTTTCGTTCCTGTTCGCGGGCGTGCAGGCGCAGAGAACCTGGGCCCAGGAGCACGTTGTAACCTCGTCCGACCTCCAGAAAGACGTGAATCATGCGGCGCAAGCGCGCCAGGCGCAAGAGGCGAGGCTCGAGGAATTCCTGAGCTCGCCGCGGGCCAAGAAAGCGCTGGCATCGGCCCATATCGACTACAAGACGGTGCAGAAAGGCGTCCAGCTTCTGAGCGACAGCGAAGTGGCGCAACTATCCGCGCGGGCGGACAAGGCGCAAAACGATTTTGCCGCCGGCTCGTTAACGAACGAGCAGATCACGTATATCCTGATCGCGCTGGCGACAGCGGTAATCATCCTGGTGATTATCGAAGCCTGAGGAACAAGCGAGAAAGCCGAATCTGAGAGCGCGAGGAGGCGCCGTGCGCCCGCGTGGAATCGTTCGAGGCGTGCTGTGCGTGG
>DATEKA010000235.1:0-5318 GCA_035277685.1 Candidatus Acidiferrales bacterium | reverse complement strand
CCGGGAGCGCGAATTCTAGACGTGCGCCTTGGTAAGACGGACTTCATAGATGACCCGGGGGCCCTCGAACGCGATCTCCCCGGCGCGCAAATTGAGAGCGTCACCAGGTATGGCAAGTTTCTTGTGTTCGGCCTCCAGGTGCCGCCGGGAACCGATCCGGGAATGTCTCTCCTGGTTCATTTGGGCATGACCGGGCAGTTGACGACCCGGCCGAGCGAGGCTCCCGTCGCGCCGCATACACACGTGATCTTCGGACTGGATAATGGCCGCGAGCTTCGTTACACCGACATTCGGCGTTTCGGCCGCATCCGGCTGGTGCGAGGCAGAGAGCAGGCAACCCTGCTGGACGACCTTGGGCTCGACCCGCTGGAAGCGAGGCAGACGGAGTTCGCGACGGCTCTGCGCGCGCGGAGCGCGCACGTGAAGGCGCTGTTGCTCGATCAGCACGTCCTGCGCGGCATGGGTAATATCTATACGGACGAAAGCCTGTGGAGGGCGCGCATCCATCCGCGGCGGCTCGGCTCCAATTTGAGCGCCGCGGAATTGCGACGGCTCTATCGCGCGGTGCAGCATGTGCTAAACGACGCGATTCGGTCGCGCGGATCGTCAATTTCCGATTACGTTGATTCCAACGGCGAGCGCGGCGAGTTTCAACGGAAGCATCGCGTTTATCAGCGCGAAGCCAAAAAATGTTTCCGCTGCGGAGCGCCGATCCGGCGAATCATCGTTGCGGGGAGGAGCAGTTATTTCTGCCCGGGATGCCAGCCTGCGCCGCGCATCCGCCGCTCCAGCCTGGAAACGGCGCCATCGAAAAGACGAAGGCGGAACGGTTAAGTATGCGAGCGGTGATACAGCGCGTGAGCCGTGCCCGCGTAGTTGTCGATGGCCGGACAACCGGCGAGATCGGAACAGGGCTGGTTGTATTGCTGGCGGTCGGACGGAATGACGAACCGGCGACCGCAACGGCAATGGCCGACAAAATCGTGAATCTTCGGATCTTCAGCGACGAACAAGGCAAAATGAACAAATCGCTGATGGATATTAGCGGAGGGGTGCTTGCGATATCGCAGTTTACGCTATACGGCGACGCGCGCGGGCAGCGGCGGCCCAGCTTCCTAGAAGCCGCGCCGCCGGAAAAGGGGAAGCAACTGTACGACGAGTTCATGCACTCGCTCGCGGTGCTGGGGGTACGCGTTGAAGCCGGAGTCTTCCAAACGCACATGGCCGTGGAGCTGACAAACGACGGCCCCGTAACGATTCTTCTCGATTCAGACAAGAAATTTTAGGAACGGCCTCACGGACGGCGTCACTGGCGCTGGCTGCACGCGCTGGCCGTGCATCGGGCATCTCGCAGAGCGCCATGCGTGCTCTAAGGTCTGGATGTAACGGAGCGGAATGATGAGCGAGGTCAAACGTATACTGGATCAAATGGACCGCGCATTCGATGGGGACGCGTGGCACGGTCCTCCCCTGAAACCCATGCTGGACGGGCTCACTGCTGAGGACGCGTCAAAGCACCCGATCGGCGGCGCACATTCGATTTGGGAGCTTGTGCAGCACATCGCTGCCTGGAACATGATCGTGCGAGACGAACTTCTTGGCGCGAGCGCGAGCGTGGCGTCTGAAGTTGACTGGCCGGCCGTGTGGGAGGCTTCTGAAGTCCAATGGCATCGAGCAGTGCAGAACCTGGTCGAAGCTCGGAGCCGCCTGCGCAAGACCGTCGAGGGCCTTCGCGATGAACAGCTTGACGAACGCCCGAGCAAGCGAACGAGCAACACGCGCTATCTCATGCTGCACGGAATCGTGCAACATGATCTCTATCACGCCGGACAGATCGCGCTTCTGAAAAAAGCGCTTCGAACAAGGGCTGGGAAGTGAGCACCGGCGCGACAGAATCGTCGATCACAATCCGCGTTCCACAGACGCGCGACCACGGACGACTCGCGGAACTCGCTGGTCAGCTAGGGTACAGTTCGGCAGGCGACGAAATTGCGCGGCGTCTGGCGGGGATGCAGGGTTCACCCGACCACGCAGTGTTTTTGGCCGAGACTCCCGAGGGCCGAATCGCAGGCTGGATCGGCGTCTTTCTCTACCGCTGCGTGGAGGCGGACGCTCGCGCGGAAATCAGCGGGTTGATAGTGGACGAACGGATGCGATCGAAGGGAATCGGGAACCATCTGCTGGAACGCGCGGAAGAGTGGGCCCGGGAGAAAGGGTGCCTCACGGCCAGCGTGCGGTCAAATGTGATTCGCGAACGCGCGCATACTTTCTACGAGCGAAACGGCTACAAGCACATCAAGACGCAGAAAGCCTTTCGCAAGACCTTGTAGAACGGTGTCCGTCCCCGCGCCCGCGGCCCGTGGTTGGCTGAGTTGCCAAGCAGCCTCCGGCGTGGACCCGCCGGCATTATTTCACGCCGGCTTCGTCTGAATGCCCGATATAACACGCTCGAGATAGAGCTTTTCCTTCTTAACGTCCTCGATTTGTTGCGGACCCGAAATTTCGCGCTCGATGGTTATCGCGCCCGTGTATCCAAACTCCCGAAGCTTCGTCAGGGTCTTCGCGAAATCCACCCGGCCCGTGCCGATCAACACTTCCTTGCCGAGTTTCATCGGATCAGTTGGAAACAGTCCGTCCTTGGCGTGAACGCTCTTTACATGAGGGCCGATGAGATCGACCGCATCGACGGGATTGGCCTTGCCGTACAGAATCAGATTCGCCGTATCGAAACCAATACCGAGATTCGGCTGGTTCACATCCTTGAAAGCGCGCAACATCGTGGTGGGCGTCTCCTGGCCGGTTTCCATCAGGAAATCCTGACCGTTCAAAGCGCAATACTGCGCGACCTCGCGAATGGCGTGCACGCTCTCGTCGTAAAGCGAATCGCGAGGATTTTCGGGGATGAAGCCGCAATGCGTCTGCACGCGGGGGATGCGAAGCATTTTCGCAAAATCTGACGTTTGCTTGAGCGCGTCAATTCGCAGAGCGCGCGTCGCGCGAGGAACGAGGCCGATGGTCGAAGGACCGTCGAGAAAATCCCAAACCAGACGGCCCGGCCCCACGACTTCGGCGCTCGTTGCCACAATTCCGTATTTTTGAAGCAGCTCGTTCAACTGGCTGGCCAGCGACGCCGTGAAATGGTTGATGTAGCCATCAAGCGACAAGAAGCAATTCGTCAGTCCAAGTTCCTTCACTCGCGCGATTGCCGCTTCGGGCCCGCTGGCAGGTTGAATCATCAGCCCTACGGCCAGAGGCTCCAGGGTGCCCGGCATATCATCTCTGATGGAGGTTCGGATTCCTCGGGGAGGATGCAAAAATCCATCCAGCGCCGGCAAACTAATCGCTGTGGCCAGGAATTCTCTTCTGCGCACACCTCACCTCCACCACGCCCGTCGAAGAATGACGTCGTGAAACATGCCGTCGATAATATGCCAGGATGCATACGTCCGTGGCGATTGACCAGACGATTGACGATTGATGAGCGCTGGCGGGAGTTCACGACCTATTGTAAATTAGAAGCATACCTTGTCCGGTTCCCCGGTAGCTCAACGGTAGAGCATTCGGCTGTTAACCGAAGGGTTGCTAGTTCGAATCTAGCCCGGGGAGCCATTCTTCCTCTTTGATTTCAGCTTCTTACACTGAAGTTGATAACAACTCACTTTGGGTGCAATTGGGTGCAACTTCGAGCGTTTCGGTTGGAAGCTCAAAGCCGATTCCCACCTGCTCCACGACTCTCTTTCGAAACGTCACATCCTCTCTCAATTTGCTGTAGCCGTCCGTGACGCTCTGGTTGGCGTGACCGAGCCAGAAACGAATCAGATCCTCTGGCGCTTGCTGTTTCCTGAGCCACGTCGTGCGGAATCGCCTGAAGGCATGAGCGCCCGATTTCGGTTGTTTCAGCTCCTTGAGGATAGGGTGCAGCGAAAGCCTCAAGATATTCGACTGGAGGAGGGGATTGCCGCTCTTCGAGCAAAATAGAAAGCCCGAATTTCGGTCGCCTATAAATTCCTTCAGCCGGTCCGCGACGGATGCGTGCAAGTCGATGTCCCGAACACCGTTTTCAGTTTTGAGAAACGACTGAACACGCCCGTTCCATACTTTCTGCCGGATCAGCAAAGTAGAGAGGTGATCGGAAAAATGCTTGTCTATTTCAATTCCGAGTGCCTCACCGATTCGCATTCCGGTTGCGCCTAAAAGAACGTAGAGCATTTGCTCTCGCTCATCGGCCCGCGCGGTGATAGCCTTCATTGCCTCGCTGGTGAATGTGGGCTGCCTTTGATCCTTAACCTCAGGCAGATCGATAAACTCGTGGTTCCACGTCCTCGGATGGACTCGCTCTCCATTCTCGTTGACGGCGGACGCCACGACCATCTTAACGACCTGAACCACGTTGTTGACCATCTTGGGCGACAAATCCGCGTCCGTCATCTTAGTCACAAGCCCCTTCACAACGAGGTTGTTGACAGATGACAGAGGCATGTCGCCAAGACTCGGAATGAGCCATTTTTTCAAATAGCTCTCGAATCCTGCGGCTGTCGCCGGTTTAATGGGACTCCGTTTGCGGGACTGCACGTGGCTCAACCACCATTCCGCTTGCTTACGAAACGTCGTACCGTAATTGATCGCTTCAATTTTGTTGAAGTGATCCTCGGTATCTGCTCCGCTCGCGGCAATGATTTCCTTCCTCTTCTTGAGACGTTCTGGCTTCGTGAGAGCTCCGGGACCTGAGAGAGGAGATATCGGCTTGCTTAAATAGGCCCTCTTTTCCTGTCCGGGAACGTCTATGCGAAACCTGACGTGATACCAACCACCTTTGACCTCTTCGTAACCAACTTGACCAGAGCGACGAGCCATTGACTTTCTCCTTGGCCGTCTATCTGGTGTCGCTGGTGCGAACGATACCACGCTCGGTGCCCGTGCGAAACTGTTCGCATTGGGCGCTGTAGTCGGGTCGTCTGGATGGCAGGCTTGAGCCATGATTCAGCTGGCTTCTCAACTCAAGAAAATTCGGAACGCGAAGGGTCCTCTTGCATAGCTTGATTTTCAGGTTCCGGGGTTGCCTGTACGCTGTGGAGGGAGTCCCTGCCTGACCGGAGTTCTTCGTGTGCTTTTGTTACTGTGTGGCGAGCGTAGTACTGAGGATCGTGCTTCTCATCTGCGCGGTAATCGGCGATGCGGCGGATGATTTCTTCGGGATCGTCTCCTCGTGCCAGCGCACGCTTTGCATAAGCCCAATCGCGCTCCGATTGGCTACGGGTTTCTCGCGAGCCGCTTGAGCGCGGCGAGTTTTGTTCCGTTCGGTCGCTCTTAACTGGGCC
>DATEKA010000234.1:0-32414 GCA_035277685.1 Candidatus Acidiferrales bacterium | reverse complement strand
CGGTTATCGTGTAGGTTCCGGCAGGCAAGCCAACAACTCGATAGCTGCCCTCTTGATCGGTTACAGCGGCAAGGTCAACACTGCGCGCGTCGCCGCGCACGTGAATTTCGGCGCCGGTTACAGCAAGGCCGTGCTGATCGTTCACCCTCCCTTCGATTACGGACGTGGTTTGTGCCGGGGTATCTGGAGTTCCAATGAGGCATACCGCAGACATTAGAACAGCACGAGAAACTATACGAAGAGCCGCGGGAATCGCGACGTTGCATGCGGCTCTAGCTCGCCACAGAGCCCCACGTTCGGCGCGCAGGCGCCGGCCTCCGCACGAACGACCAATAGCTGCGTAGGACATGACAGCCAGGATTGCTGCACATACTACCTCAATTTGGGCGCCCCGTCTTTCTGTCGACAGCGGAGGGCGCAGAATACCCGGCCCAGGGGGAAACGGCCTTCCGGCGCATTTCGCGCCAATTTCTGTAGCGTCGCATTTGGAATGCGCGTATAAATCGCAAATCGTGTTTGCTGTTCGATCGCGGGCGAGCATCGGCGCTGGATGAACACTTTCGCTGACGGGGCTATTTCTCCGGCAACCGCGATCGCCCATGGACATCCCCGCATTAAAGTGCGCGGCAAGCTTACTGTGCTCACGCTCGCCGCGGCTACTTACTTCATGGTTTCGGGAGGGCCTTACGGCCTGGAAGACGTCGTGCGGATGGCCGGCTACGGCGGCGCCATCGCCATTCTGCTGATTACGCCGCTTCTTTGGAGCGTCCCTGCGGCCATGATGGTGAGCGAACTGGCCAGCGCCGTGCCGGAGGAAGGAGGCTTTTATATTTGGGTGCAACGCGGCCTGGGGCGTTTCTGGGGATATCAGGAGTCATGGCTCTCGCTTGCGGGAAGCATTTTCGAAATGGCGCTGTATCCGACGCTTTTCGTCGATTATATGGGACACTTCGCGCCTGCGCTCACGGCGGGCCACCGCGCCATTGCTATCGAACTGACTCTAATTATCGTTTGCACACTGTGGAATCTTTTTGGAGCGCGCGCGGTCGGCGAAGGCTCGGTGTGGATGTCGGCAGCGCTGCTGTCCCCATTCGTCGTGCTTGTTGCGCTTGCCCTGACACACTACGGAGCATTGAACTCCGGAGCTGCCGTTGCCCCGCAGCCCGTGAAGAACCATCTGGACATTCTCGGCGGCATATTGATCGCGATGTGGAACTACATGGGGTGGGACAACACGTCCACGGTTGCCGAAGAAGTGGATCGTCCCCAGCGAGCCTTCCCTCGCGCAATGCTGATCACGGTGTCGTTTATCACGGTCAGCTACATCGTTCCGGTTGCGGCGGCGGCGCACGCGGGCATCAGCCCGCTGGGGTGGTCCACAGGGGGCTGGGTTGACGTCGGACGCATTCTTGGCGGGCGCTGGCTTTCGATCGCCATCGCCATAGGGGGAGCTATTGGCGCGATCGGCTGCTTCAATGCGCTGATGCTGTCGTTCACGCGATTACCGCTGGTGATGGCGCAGGACGGCTATCTGCCGAAGATCCTGACCCGCACTTCGCCGAGGACTGGTATGCCGTGGGTAGCGATTACGGTGTGTGCGATCGGCTGGGCGGCGTGCCTCTTTCTGAATTTCGAGCGGCTGGTGATCATCGACGTTTTGCTGACGGGGCTGAGCATCCTGCTGGAGTTCTGGGCGCTGGCCGGTCTGCGCATTCGCGAGCCGAATCTTCCGAGGCCCTATCGCGTGCCTGGCGGAATCGCGGGCACGATTCTTATCGGAATTCCGCCGCTCGCCCTCATGGTCGCCGCCGTCATTCGCAATCGCACCGAAGCGATCGGCTCGACCAGCTCTCTTGCCGTTGCGCTTGTTCTGATCGCGCTCGGTCCAATCTGCTATTTCGCTTCGTTCCTCCGTATCAAGACTCGGCAATCGGCAAGCGATGAGCCGGTATGATCCTGCGCACTGGAAGAATTTTTCGTTAAACTCATTTGTTTTCCCGCCTTGAACCATTCACAATGCGTGTTCTTGTCGGCGTCAGGAGACTTGATGGCGAGTCAATCGCCCCGATCGAGTTTAACGACGATTTCCGTTCCGCTCACCGAGCGAAGATTCCTTGTTCCCCTCACGCTGATCACGACGCTCTTTTTTCTCTGGGCCCTGGGCGTCAACCTGAATGACATTCTGATTCCGCGTTTCCGCAGCGCGTTTGGTTTGACCGATTTCCAGTCCTCGTTCATTCAGGTGGCGTTCTTCGGCGGTTATTGTCTCGCGGCGTTTCCCGCCGGGTGGCTCATGGAACGCATGGGGTACAAGAAGGGTATTCTCACCGGTCTGCTGTTGTGCGCCACAGGAGCTTTGCTCTTCCTGCCCGCGTCAATTATCGGACTGTATCGTTTTTTTCTCATAGCCCTCTTCGTAATGGCCTGCGGACAGAGTTTTCTGGAAGTAGCCTCGAATCCTTACGTGACGATCCTCGGCCCGGCGGGGAGTTCCGAGCGTCGGTTGAATTTCGCGCAGTCCTTCAATTCCGTCGGTGCAGTGATCGCTCCCGTTATCGGCGGAGCGTTCATTCTGACGGGAATCGAGTACTCCCCAGCCCAACTCGCCGCCATGAATCCCGCTAAGGTCCATGCCTACCGCGCCGTTGAAGCTGCTTCCGTGAAGCTGCCATACGTGGTGATCGCCGCGATATTTCTGGTTATGGCGGTCGTGATTTCTCTGACGCGGCTGCCCGATGTAGCCGAAAAGATATCCATCCGCAACGCCGACCGGCCGGTGAAAACGCGCGACAGCGTTTTTGCGCATCCGCACCTGATCAAGGGCGTCGTCGCTCAGTTTTTCTACGTGGGCGCGCAGGTCGGAGTGGCGAGTTTCGTCATTCGCTTTGCGCAGCATACCGTCTCCGGTATGACCGCCCGCCTCGCCGCCTACTACCTTCTCGGCCATCAAATCGGATTCATGACCGGCCGTTTCGCCGGTTCGGCCGCAATGAAACGCATTGCGCCTTCGCGCCTCCTTTCCGCTTTCAGCCTCGGATGTCTCGTCTGTGTGGCGATTGCATTGCTCGCGTCGGGAATCGTGCCGGTTTGGGCCGTCGTCCTAATCGGGTTCTTCCACTCGATCATGTTCCCCACCATCTTCGCGCTGAGCATCAAGGACCTTGGGCCGCTCACGAAGCGCGGCTCGTCACTGCTGGTGATGGCGATCATCGGCGGCGCGATCTTTCCGGCGATCATGGGGCGCATTTCGGACGCGACGAACATCCAGACCGCGTTTGTGGTGCCGCTGTTCTGTTACGTTTACATCCTGTACTTCGCGCTGAGAGGATACAAACCCGCCGGCATCCTCCGCGAGCCTGCAGTCGCCATCGAGGAGCAACTCTCATGATGCGGCGCTACTGCCTCACTCTCGACTTGAAGGACGACCCCGCGCTCATATCGGAATACAAGCGTCGCCATCAGAAAATCTGGCCGGAAATCACTCAATCCATAAAAAGTGCGGGGATCGAAAACCTGGAAATCTACGTTCTCGATACGCGCATGTTCATGATTCTCGAAGCGGGCCCCGAGTTTTCGTTTGAAGCGAAGGCCCGCGCCGACGAGGCGAACCCGAAAGTCCGGGAATGGGAAGAACTCATGTGGAAGTTTCAAAAAGCACTGCCGCAAGCGAAACCGGGCGAAAAATGGCTGCTGATGGAACGGATTTTTCATCTGGAACCTTGAGAACAGTCATCAACTCTCTTTATCGGAGGAAAGTAATGAAAGACGTGAAGGAGAATGCCGAACAGGACAGACTCAGCCGTCGAGACCTGTTGAAGACGACGGGCGCGACCTTGATCGGTGCGGCGGCACTGTCACAGCCTTCGAAGCTGCTTGCGCATGGACGGCTGCATCAACCTACCCCAGATCATCCAACAGCGGCGCCTCAAAACGAGCAACAAGCCATGGAAGACTCGACGCGCGCGCGCCGCATGCAATGGTGGCACGCGGCGAAATTCGGCATGTTCATTCATTGGGGCGTTTACAGCACTATCAAGCGTCACGAATGGGTGATGGAGGACGAGGCCATTCCCATCGAGGAATACATGGCGCACGCAAAGACGTTCAAGCCGAAGCCGAACGCCGCTCGCGCCTGGGCCAAGCTCGCCCGCGAAACCGGCCAGAAATACATGGTTATGACCACAAAACACCACGAGGGTTTTTGCAATTTCAAGACAAACCTCACGACGTACTGCGCGCCCGAACAGGGACCGGGCCGCGATTTGGTTCAGGAATACGTCGAGGCTGCCCGCGCGGAAGGCATGCGGGTCGGCTTTTACTACTCGCTCATGGACTGGCACCATCCCGACGGTGCGCGTTGCAAGACGGATGAAGATGCTCGCAAGCGCTTCGTCGAATACACGCACGGCCTCATCCACGACATCATGTCGAACTACGGCAAGATCGACGTTCTCTGGTATGACGTGGACTGGCCCCTTACACCTGAAGAGTGGGAATCCCAGCGCATGAATGAAATGGTTTTCAAACTTCAGCCCGACATCATCGTGAATAACCGCAACGGTCTCTCAGGCGATTTCTCCACACCCGAACAGGAAGTGAATCCGGCCGAGACCGGCCGAGCATGGGAAACCTGCATGACGTTGAACGACAGTTGGGGCTATCAAGCCGCTGACGACAACTGGAAATCGCCGAAAACGGTGATCCGTAACCTCGTCGAGTGCGTGCGCGACGGCGGCAATTATCTCCTGAACATCGGTCCGACGCCCGACGGCTCCATCCCCGAACCGATCGTTCGCGTTTTTTCGGAAGTCGGTCAATGGATGGGGCGAAACGGCCACACGATTCTTGACTCGGATCGCTGCCAGGTCCGTCATTCCGACTACGCCACGTTTACGCGTACCGGCAACACTCTTTTCATGCACGTCTATTTCTGGCCGGGCGAATATGTAGCGATCAGCGGATTGCAGACCGGAGTCAAGTCGGCCCGGCTGCTGGTTAACGATCGCAAAGTGAGCTTCACGCAGGATAAGTATCGGGTGAAACTCACGGGGCTGCCTGTAGAAGCTCCCGATCACCCGGTAACGACGATCGCGCTCGAATGCGAATCCGAGCCGATGCAGGACACTCTATTTGTCCGGCGCAACAAACCTCGCGATGGAGTTTAGAACGCGATCCGCACGGGCTGAACCAAGCCTCATTCTCTGACGGCCAGCGAATCCTCGGATGAAATGTACTGCGCGTGGGCAGCGGCAAGTTTTTGGTTCAACTGCGCGAGCGGTCCGGAAATCACGCCGTTCAGCCGTCGCAGGACTCCGTTCAGCTGGTTTTCGAAGATTCCGGTGTATTCTTCCTGAGGCGCCGTGGGTTTTCCGGAATAATCGTTCACCTGCGCGAGCAGCTCGCGCACTTTGATTCGCAAATTCAGGTGTTCGGGATCGGTCCAAGGCGGCTGTAAGTCGTCTCGCACCGCGGCAAGCGCCGTGCGAACCTGGCCGGCTGCCTGCTTGACGCTCGCTTGCGAAGACTCGCTCAGCCCGTCGAGATGCGCGTCAATCCGCCGGATCCGCTCCATCGTCTCGTCCATCTCGTAAGACATCCGCTCGAGCCGCGTCACCGCTTTGTAGTTCAGCTCCATATCCGCGGCGCTGGCTTGCACGTTGGGGTTCAAACGCACGGACGCCTTGGCTTCGAGGGTTTCTCCGCCTGAACGCAGTCGGACGGTGTATTCCCCTGCCAGCACGCGAACGCCTTGTAACATGGGATCGCTCCAGGCGTTCTGCCAGTCCGCGGCGATATTCAGACGCGGGTCTTCCTCCAGATTCCAGCTCGTCCGGTTCACGCCGCGAGCGCCCGGGCCTTCCATCGCGCGAATCACTCGTCCCTTCGCGTCCAGAATGGAAATCGAGACTTTGTTGCCGGGAGCTGCGTCCGCGAGATAGTAGGAAATGATGCAGCCGTAAGGCCGGTTGCGCGCGGTCCACATCTGAGAGCCAAGCGTGCTGGTGTCGCTCCAGCGGTTGTAGCGAGTACCTCGCGACGGCGGAAAGAGAAACGCTTTGTGCCTCATCGCCGACGCAAGCTGCTGCAGCGGTGTGGCATCATCAAGAATGTAAAAGCCGCGTGCGTGGGTCGCGATCACCAGATCGTTATCGCGCGGATGCACCTTCAAGTCGTACACGGGCAGATGCGGCAGGCCGAGCCTCAGATCGGTCCAGGTCTCGCCGCCATCGAACGACGCGTAGAACCCAAGCTCGGTTCCCGCATAAATGAGAGCCGGTTGTTTGGGATCTGGCGCAATGATGTGGACGTAACCCGCGAGCCCATTCGAAATTCGCGCCCACGTTTTGCCATTGTCATGGGTCACGTACGCGTACGGCGCAAAATCGTCCATCGTGTGACGGTCGAATGAGACGTAAACAGTTCCGGCGTCCGAGTACGACGTGTTGATCGAGCTCACCCAGCTCTCGCGCGGAAGTCCCTGAATATTCCCGATGACGTTCGTCCAGTGCGCGCCTCCGTCGCGCGTCACTTGCAGATTGCCGTCATCCGTTCCGGCCCAAAGCGTCTTGGGATCGAACTGGCTCTCCGCGAGGGAAACAATCGTGCAGTGGAACTCAGCCGTCGAATTATCCGGAGTGATTGGCCCGCCGCTGAGCTTTTCCTCCTCGGGATTATTCGTCGTCAGATCGGGGCTGATTGCCGTCCACGAATCGCCGCCATCCGTCGTCTTGAAAACGACGTTCGCCGCGTGATAAATCACGTCCGGATTGAAACGCGACATCAGGATTGGCGCGTTCCAGTTGAACCGGTACTTCAGCATGTTGTCGCCAGTGCCGGCAGACGCCACGGGGTATGGCTGAATGTACCGCTCTTCGTGCGTGCGCCAGTCGAAACGGGTCATATCGCCCTGACCCACGTAATAGACGATGTTCGGGTCGCGCGGGTCTGCAACGATGAAGGTTCCATCTGCATGGCCGCGCATCCGGCGCCAATCTCCCGCGCGGGCGCCGGTAACGTTCCAGCGGTCGCTTGGGCCGCGCCACATCTCATGGTCCTGAAACCCGCCCAGCACGTGGTAAGGGTCGGCCATATCGAGAGCGACGTGATACGCCTGCGCCATCGGCATATTGTTGATGAAATCCCACGTTGCGCCGCGATCGTTGGAAATGAACAGACCGCCGTCACTTCCGCCGAGCAGACGCGATGGGTTCGCCGGGTCAATCCAAAGCGCGTGTACATCGCCAAACCAATCGTCGTAGGGAATATCACGGAACGTCTTGCCGCCGTCTTCGGAAATCTGCGGGTAGACCGCGAGAACGTAGATGCGATTTTCGTCCACTGGATCGATGCGAACGTTGGAAAAATAGAACGGCCGCGAATTGATGCGATGATTGCTGTTCACCAGATGCCAGTGATCGCCGCCATCATCCGAGCGCCATAGCACTCCGGCGCGCGATTCGATCATGGCGTAAACCACCTGCGGATTGCTGCGACTCACCTTCATTTCGATTCGCCCGAGCGGGGCCGAAGGCAGCCCGTTGTGCAGGGCGGGATCGGTCAGCCTGGTCCACGTATCTCCTCCGTCCGTTGAGCGATAGAGCCCGCTGCCTGGGCCGCCGCTGCGAAAATGCCATGGTTGGCGCAGATAGTCGTACATCCCGGCGAACACGATGTTCGGATTTCTTTGGTCCAGCGTCACGTCGCTAGCCCCGGTGGTTTCGTTGACGTAGAGGACTTGCTTCCACGTTTTCCCGCCGTCCGTCGAACGATACAGCCCCCGCTCGCGGTTCGGCCCGAACTCGTGTCCCATTGCGGCTGCGAAAACGGTCTGCGTGTTTAGAGGATTCACTACGATTCGCGCAAACCGCTCCGTGTGCTCAAGGCCCAGATGCTGCCACGTGGCGCCGCCGTCCAGCGTCTTGTAGATACCGTCGCCATACGAGGCGGTGTTGCGCACAGTTCCCTCGCCCGTTCCCGCGTACACCACGTTCGGATTGCTGGGATCGAGCGCGATTGCGCCCAGAGCGAGGGTGTTGCCGTCGTTGAAGATCGAGCGGAAGGTCGTTCCCCCATTCGTAGATTTCCAGAGTCCTCCCGAAGAGTGCGCCACATAAATAATGTCCGGATTTCCCGGCACGCCGGCCACGTCCACTACGCGTCCGCCGAATACGGCTGGCCCGATCGAGCGCCAGTGCAGACCAGACAAGATTTCGGGCGTGACCTCGGGCGAGTCGCTAAGACCGCCAGCGCCCCAGAGATGGCCGATTCCGAAAAAGACCCCGAGCAGACCGCACAGCAGGACAACCGGCGCACGCTTGCTCTTTCTCCGAATGGCTGCAAGTAGAGGAAAACGCGGGGAATAAGGGCTCATCGTTGGTACCTCCAGAACGATTCGCCAGAGTGTATACTATATACGACATGTCGGCGCAATCCCTTTGCCTTTGTGTTCCTCGCGGTCGCCCCTCTCCTGAACGTCTTCCCCCGTTCGTAAATTCGCCGAACACGGCTCCAGGACTACTGCACGATTATCTTGCCGGTCATCTTGGGGTGAATCGAGCAGAAGTACGGATACGTTCCGGGTTTCGTAAACGTGAATGAGAATTTATCGTCGGTATCGAGCGCCTTCGATTTCAACGCTCTCGGCTCGCTCGTGCTGACCACAGTGTGAGGAATGTCGTCGCGGTTCATCCAAGTGACGGTCGTTCCGGCCCGCACGGTCAAAGTCGCAGGCGCAAACGTAAAGTTGTCGATCGCAACGCTCGCGGGCGCCACGTTCTCCTGCGCGTTGGCGGCTGCCAACCCCGGGCGGCCCCCGGCGATTTGGATCAGCGCGATCCCTGAGACAAGTATCAAAATTCCAGCGAATAGTGTGCTCTTCAATTTCTTTTCTCCTCCCGAAGAAAGCTGGAATGGCGTTGCCCGCGTTACTCGAGGGTTGAGTCCGTCACAGCAAGGGCATGATGTCCACGGACGAAATTCACGTCGCTGATTCCGAGAACGCTTTTCAGATGGTCCGCTGGAACTTTCATCGGCCCTGGCGACGCTGCCTTGCCCGGCGCCGGCTGCGGAAACGCAGTCGACGCGGCCGTATGAAACGTAACGTGACCCTCCGTCTTCTGCATCGTCTGATGGATGTGTCCGTTCAGCACGGATACCGAGCCGAATCTCTTGAGCAGCTCGAGCGCCTGCGTGCTGTCGTCCGTCCCCCAACCCCACTCTGGGTAGATGGACCACAGCGGGATGTGCGCGAACACCACAATCGGGGTGCTGGACTTCAGGTGCTTTACATCGTCTCTCAGCCACTTAAGTTGGTCCGGCCCCAGCGTGCCGAGTCCACCCGCCTTGAGGTTTATCACGTTGACGAGCCCGATGAAGTGCACGCCTTTCTTGTCGAAGCTGTACCACCCCGCGCCGAGGCTCCCTTTCCCATAACGCTCGCGAAACTGCTGCCCGTCGTCATCTAAAACATCGTGCTCACCGGGGACATAAAAAACATTCTTAGGCGTGGCAGCCTTGAGAATCTGATCCACCGTATCGAATTCTTCCGGCCGGGAAAGGTGGCTGACGTCGCCGGTGTGCAGAATGAATTCCGGTTCGACGGCGAGCGCGTTGATTTTGTCCACAGCGACCCTGAGTGTTGCCGCAACGTCAGGGTTCGCGGGCTTGTTGAATCCCATGTGACTATCGCTGATTTGTACGAAACTGAGCTCTCCAGCAGGTTTTTTGATTATTTCGGGCAGGCGGCTCAGGCTGTACGACTTAAGTATGCCTCCCTGAATGACACAGAGTGTCCCCGTTCCCGCCCATGCCATGCATTTCAAGAAGCCGCGTCTGTCAATCCCATCGCCGTTGTGGTCGTAAACGATCTCATTGTTCTTTTCCGTTGCCTCTGTGGCCATCGAATTGTCTCTCCTCCTATTCCTGAGTGTTGCGCCAAGCAGCCATCGCCGTCCTTCCTGAGCGTAGACCGAAGAACGCCCGGCTTTATTCCAACGCGTCCAAAAGACCCGGCTGCTTGTGGTTTTCTTTGAGTCTCGCGTGGCGAAGGGAATAAAATCGGCTTTCCTGCAGTCTTATTCGGAGGGAAGGTTATCTTCGAGGGGAAAAGCTTGACGTGCTAAGTTCCCAGGAGCAGTCGCGCTTCGAGCAATGTGCGATCCCTCACCTGGATGCCGCCTTCAACCTCGCACGCTGGATCTTGCGCAGCCGCGACGATGCCGAGGATGTCGTGCAGGAAGCCATGGTCCGCGCTTACCGGTTCTTTGGAGGCTTTCAAGGAGGCGATGTTCGCGCCTGGCTTTTGCAGATCGTGCGCAACGCCTGCTACTCCTGGCTCGAAAAAAACCGGCGCGGCGATCTTATGATCGAATTTGATGAAGAGCAGCAAGCCCTGCCGGGTCCTACCCCCGAAACGCTGGCGCTTGCAAACGAACAGCAAACGCTTCTAGCCAACGCTCTCGAATCGCTGTCGCCGCGCTATCGCGAAATACTCGTTCTGCGCGAACTGGAAGGCTGCTCCTACAAAGAGATCGCCGCTATCACTTCTATTCCGATTGGCACCGTGATGTCCACCTTGTCGCGCGCGCGCAGGCAGCTTCAACTGGCCGTCGCCAATCCCGGCCGGAAGGAGGCCGCCCGTGAGCTGTGATCTCCCCCGCACCGTTCTTCACGGTTACTTTGATGGCGAACTCGATCCCGTGCGCGCGGCAGAGTTCGAAACTCACCTCGAGCATTGCCCCGAGTGCGTTGCGGCCTTTGAAGCCGAAGAATCGCTTCGCTCTTCGATCAAATCAGCGCAGCTCTACGAAAAGGCGCCCGCCCCCCTCCGCTCCAAGGTGCTGTCGCAGACTCGCAGGCACTCGCGTTTCCCGGCTCGTCTGCGCTTGCCTCTATGGACTTGGGTGGTTGCGACTGCGGCGGTGATTCTTTTTGCTTTTGCGGGATGGCGTATTCTGCCTGGCCCGCGAAACAACTCTCAGGTTCTCGCTGCCGAAATTTTGGACGCCCACCTGCGGTCCCTGCAACCGGGGCACCTCGTGGACGTCACCTCTTCCGACCAGCACACCGTGAAACCCTGGTTTGACGGTCGCCTGGATTTTTCGCCGCCGGTCCCGGATTTCGCTGAGGAGGCATTTCCTCTGCGGGGCGGCCGCCTCGATGCCATTGATGCACACTCGGTCGCCGTCCTTGTCTACGGGCGGCGCAAGCACGTGGTGAACGTGTTCCTATGGCCGGTGAAAGAAGCGGATGCCGCGCCGCGTTCAGGTTCGCTTCAGGGATACCATTGGATCGTTTGGAGAAAGGGGGGAATGGAATTCTGGGTCGTTTCCGACACGAGCCTTGCCGACCTCGAGGAACTCCAGAAGCTCTTCTCTCAGTAAAAAGCCGGCCAAGTCAGAAGGAGCGGGGGCAAAGATGAGGTCTAGCCGTGCTGCTCGCGCCGGCTGGCGATGAACTCCTTCAGATACTGTCCTGCGTCCATGATGTGCTTCCACAGGGCGTCTGCGGCGATCTGAGGATCGCGCGTCCGGCACGCTTCGAGCAACTTTCGATGCGCCTCGCCGGCCAGGTGCAAATTGCGCGTGAAAACAAGGTGCAGCCGCGTGTAACGATCACAGTTGTGATTGAGGGTTTTCAAAAATCCCATCATTACAGGCCGGTTCGCGGGTGCGTACAGCGCGGAGTGAAAAAGCCAGTTCCACTGTCCCCAGGCCTTCGCCTCCGTCTCGTCCTCCAGGGACTGCTCGAACTGCGCGAGGATTTCCTCCGCTCGCTTGAAGTCCTGTTCCTTGATGTGCGGAATCGCCTGGCGAATCATGTAGCACTCGAGCACTGCCCGCGCCTCGAAAAGCTCGCCGATTTCCTCAGGTGAGAGCGCGGGAACGACGGCGCCGCGATTGGCCACGATCTTGATCAGCCCCTCGGCCGCCAGATGACTCAGGGCCTCGCGCACGGGAATACGGCTGATCTGAAATTCCGCGGCAATTGCGTCCTGGCGCAACTGCTGGCCTTCGTGCAGCTCGCCGCTCAGTATTTTTTCGCGCAGCCGCTCGACAACCG
The DNA here is from genome assembly GCA_035277685.1 of Candidatus Acidiferrales bacterium. Lineage (GTDB taxonomy): Bacteria > Acidobacteriota > Terriglobia > Acidiferrales > UBA7541 > Palsa-295. The sequence goes on along the minus strand of DATEKA010000234.1, from coordinate 20,354 downwards.
CTGCCGAAAGAGACTGGCGCGGAATGGGCGTCGCCTTGGCCGGCGCTTTTCCAAAGGTCAACGGCGACCGCTTGGCGGTCTGAACGTTTGTCCTTCTTCTGGTTCCGTCTGTCACGAGTTTGTTCCCGGGAAACGAACCGGCTTCAGTCGAATCGTCCCCCGCGAGGAGCGACCCGATGCGCGCCCGGAGCGGGGAGTCTCCCTGTGCGCGATAGCGGCCCAGTCGCTTGGGGCTAGATAATGTACTACGGGTAGAGTTATGTCAATCGCTCACGCGACCTTTCATCAACCGGGCAGCATTATCTTCAGAACCGCCACTTCGCGCGAAAATGCCGAACCGCCTACAGTCGCGTCGGTCCCTGATATGATAAGCTCGCGGCCCTCCGATGAAAGTGCGTTCTGTGAGAGATTCTTCCGTGGCAGTTTGTCGCCGAACAGGCGCTGCACGCCAATCCACTCATTGTCGCGACGGATAATATGTCTCCATTCTGGAGGCGCAAGATGAGAGTTAAACGATCCCGAGCAGACCTCAAGCACGCGACTGAGCACGGACTCCATACGGCGGGGAGTGAAACCTCACGCCGCGACTTCCTCGGGATTTCCGCTTTGAGCGTGGCCGCAACAATGTTGCCCGCCAAGAGCGGCGATTCCGGCGCAGCGTTCGCGTCAAATCGGAATCAAGCTCCGGCGTCATCGGACATTTCCATCTGGGTCACTTCCGGCAGAGAACGGTTCGCGTCTGCTCCTTCGATCCCGTGGTCGCCCGCTGAAACAACGCGTGACGCCAACCGGATCATTCTGAACCCCAGCCGGAAATTTCAGGAGATCCTCGGATTCGGCGGCGCATTCACCGACGCTGCGTGCTACACCTTCAATCGCCTCGCCCCTTCAGCGCGCGAACGGCTGTTCCATGAGATGTTCCACTCCTCGGAAATGGCGCTGAGTGTCGGTCGCATTTGCGTCGGCTCGAGCGACTACTCGACGAAGCTTTACAGTTTCGATGACGGCGCGCCCGATCCTGACCTCGCGCGGTTTTCCATCGATCACGACCGCGAATACATCCTTCCCATTCTTCGACAAGCTCGCCAGGTGAATCCCGATCTGTTTCTCTTTTCCTCTCCGTGGAGCCCGCCTGGATGGATGAAATTCAACAACTCGATGCTTGGCGGATCCATGCGCAAGTACTACTTCCCCGCTTACGCGCAATATTATATGAAGTTTCTGCAGGCCTACGAATCGGCGGGTGTTCCGGTGCAGGCTCTCACACCGCAGAACGAAGTGGACACCGATCAGGACGGCAAGATGCCCGCGTGTCTCTGGGGGCAAGAGTACGAAATCGAGTTCGTGCGCAGCCATCTGGGGCCGCTGCTCGAGAGCAAGGGCGTCCGGACAAAAATCTGGATCATCGACCACAACTACAACCTGTGGGGGCGCGCGATATGCGAACTGGAAGACGAAGCGCTCCGCAGGTATTGCAACGCGGTCGCATGGCACGGGTACGCCGGCACTCCGGACATGATGGGTCGCGTCCAGGAGGCCTTCCCCGAAATCGAAATGCATTGGACCGAAGGCGGGCCGGAGTACACCGCTCCCGACTACCTTACCGACTGGTGCAAGTGGGGCGCGACATTCGCCGGCGTCCTGCGCAACTGGTGCCGCTCAATCACTGCGTGGAACCTGGCGCTCGATGAACAGGGCAAACCGAATATTGGACCGTTCTTCTGCGGTGGCGTAGTGACAATCAACTCGCAAACCAGGGAAATCACGCGAAGCGGGCAATTGTGGGCATTCGCCCACTATTCCCGTCTTGTTCGGCGCGGAGCACGCCGCTTCGATTCCCAGACTTCGACCGGCCATCCGGGTCTGAACTCCGAACGCGAGGCCGTTCCGGTGCGGCATGTGGCATTTGAAAATCCCGGCGGCCAGCGTGTGCTCGTCCTGACCAATGCGGGTCCGGCTCGCACCATTGAGCTGAGCCTGGGGAACCAGTCCGCGACGGTTCCGCTGAAGGAAGACTCGCTCACCACGCTTGCCTGGCGCTAATGCGCGTCCCGTTTGCGTCATCGCGTGCCTCCGGCGGGAACGTCAGTCTTCACGCTCACCTCCGGCGTTTCCGCTGTTCCGGACTCCTTTTCGAGCGTCTCCAGCAGCTCTCGCGACATTCGCGCGTCAATCTCCGCAGCATGGACCAGATCTACCGGATAACGAATGGTCACCTCGATTGCCGCGGAAGACAATCGGAGATCAACCCTCGGTCGCAACGCTTTCTCTGAGACCAGGATTCCCGTTTTCTCCATCATGCGATACTGCCGCGCAATGTCGTCGTGATACTCCTGCAGCAAGTTTTCTGCCGCCTCGAGTAGTTTCTGCCTCACCACCGTGAAGTCCGCCTCGCGCGACACCTTGGCCGACACCTCATGCCACGCGAAGCTGGTGCCCGGAATCTGCTTGAATAGTCCCGCCGTCGGCTGAAACACAATCGCGTTCGAGAACGCCACCACGCGGCCCGTCGGCGTCCCCCCTTTGTCCAGTTCCATCAAGTGGAAGCGCACGAGTCCCACGTCGATCACTTCCCCGCTCGTTCCTCCTGCCTGCACCCGGTCCCCAACCCTGATCCCGTATTTTCCAATCAGCAGAAAGTAACCCACCACCGCGACGATCACGTTCTGTAACGCCAGCGCCACGCCGGCTGTCAGCAGCCCCGCAAATGTCGCGACGGAGCCCAGCTTGCCCGCGAGCGTGATCGCCAGGATCAGCACAATCACGAACCAGAGCACAAACTTTCGCAGGAGCAGGAATTGATGTCTTCGACGAGGCTCCTGCACGTAACGGATCACGGCCCTGCGCCACAATTCGGCCAGCCCGAAAAGAATCACCAGCAGGATCGCGAGAAATCCCAGCCGGACGCCAAGTCGTTCCAGCTCGCTCTTGTATCGCGCGTCAACGATGTCGCGCCAGTTGGCCAGGTTCCGCTCGTACAGGTTCAACAGCACCGATTGCTTGCTCAGCGGAACCACCGCCGCCGAAACGTGCCTGAACTGCGCCGCCAGGGAATCCAATTTCTGCCGTTCTTGATCCAGCATCGACTGATTGGCCGTATCCGCCTCCGCCGCAAGTGTGTCGCCTGTTGTCGAGAGCGCTTTGAGCTGCGCCACGAATGGCCCGCGCAGGGTCTTCGACGAAGCGGATAGCTCGTCCGTGCCTCGGATTAGAGAATTGATTGTCCCTTTCTTCGAAGAGAGCGCGAATATGTGGGCTGTCAGGTCCCATATCCCGGAAAGGTCCGCCGAATTTGACTGGCTGGTGGGGGCGGCCGCCGGCCTCTGCTCTTTGCTCGACTGCGCCGCGCCGGACATTGCGCTCGGAACAGAGGCGCCCAGCGCTTCGATTTGCGCCCGCAGCCCTGCGGCCCCTTTTGCGCTGGAAGCAGAGCTGCTCACGAATTGTGCGATGCCGTTCACGGCGTCTCTCCGCGCGTCGGTCAGCGAAAGCTCGGCCTGCAATTCCGGGATCTCGGCCTCCAGCTTCCGCCGCGCGCCGCCACTTGCTGCTGCCAGCTTCTTCTTGTCGCCCTCCAGCTCGGCCTGCGTGTCTTTGTATTGCTGATCGAGCTTTGCCTGCATTCGCCGCATCACTTCGTACTGCGGCAGGGTGACGCCGGAATTCCCGGGCTGTTTCGAGGCTGGGTTTTCGACCATCGCATCGGCCTGCGCCCGCGCGAAATCGAAAGCGAGTTTGACGACCTGATTCGCAATCTGGCGATTGTCATAGAGCGTGAATTGCTCTTCGGGCTCCGTTGCGATTTCCTGCTGAATCGTCACCTGGTGGTACCAGCTGATCGTCTGATTCAAGAATTGAATCAGTTGGGTCGGAGTAACGGAAGTCTCGCCGGCCGCACTCACATTGCTGGCGGAGGCAGTAGGCGCGGCTTTGGTGTTCGCAGCGTTGCCGGGCGCGCTTGGCGGCTCCTGCGACCGCGCCGCTACGCAACTCGCCGTCATCAACAACGCGGTTAACAGCCACCGATACGTCACGCGAAAATGCATGCACTCTACCTTCCTCGCGCTCTCGTGAACCGGCGAAGGCCAAATCTGGCCGCTCGCTCGGGGTTCGAAATTTCCGGCCTCCGAGCGCAGCCAAATGCGCGGCTCCGGTCGCGCGAACGAAAGGGCTAGGGTTATCTTGGGATTCTAAACCAGTCACCGAAGATGCCTGCGCACAAACTGCGCTTTGGTTTCCTCCCGCTCTAACTCAGGTAGGAATCTGCGGTGCTTATGGGCTAGTCGGCATTAAAGAAGTGCGCGACCGCTGAAAGTTGGTGGAGCCGATGGGATTCGAACCCACGACCTCCTCGATGCCATCGAGGCGCGCTCCCAACTGCGCCACGGCCCCACCGAAACGGAAGTTTGCAGTTCTGTTATAACATTCGCAATTTGAGGGGTCAAACGACTCGCCAAGCCCATTCCCTCCTCTGCCAAGCATTTTCGTCCGCAGGACCATCCTGAGGCCGCCTCTTCCGCCCCGCTCAATGCGTATAATAGGGACATGAGAATTTTATTCTTCAGCGGCAAGGGCGGAGTTGGAAAGACTAGTCTCGCCGCCGCCACCGGCTTGAAGCTCGCCGAGCTCGGCCACAGGACTCTGGTGATGAGCATCGACCCGGCGCACAGCCTTGGTGATTGCTTCGACATGGGCGGCGAACTCTTTCACGGACGCACGTCCGATCCGTTCCCCATTAACGACAAACTCTCGATTTTCGAGCTCAACATCCAGAAAGAAATCAAACGCCATTGGCAGGAGATTTCTTCCTACGTCAGTTCCGTTCTGCGCACCACGGGCATCAGCGGCGTTGAGGCCGAGGAGCTGGCCATCCTTCCAGGCATGGAAGAACTTAGCGCCATGATGTACATCAATCAGTACCGCCGCGAAAAAACCTACGATGTTGTGGTGCTCGACGCCGCACCCACCGCCGAATCGCTGCGCTTCATCAGCATGCCCACCACGCTCGACTGGTACATGAAGCACATCTTCCCCTTCCAACGGAACCTGCTCAAGGCCGTCCGCCCGATCGCGAATCGTGTCGCCCCGTTCGAGCTTCCTACCGACAACTACTTCGCCAACATCCGCGCGTTATTCGAAAAGCTCGAGGGTGTCGACGACATCATGCAGGACCCTCAAACCACGAGCGTGCGCCTGGTAACAAATCCCGAGAAGATGGTCCTCCGCGAAACCCAACGCGCGTTTGTCTACTTCTCGCTCCACGGTCTAACCGTCGACACGGTCGTGGTCAATCGCGTCCTGCCCTCGGAAGTGAAAGACGCATGGTTCAGCGAATGGCACATGTCTCAGCAGGAAGTTCTGCGCGAGATCGAGGAGTATTTCGCGCCGGTGCCTGTTCGCAAGGTGCCTCTCTTCACCCATGAGGTCCTTGGCCAGGAACGGCTGCGCGAACTGGCCCGGGTGCTGTATCATAGTGAAGAAGACCCGTCCGCCGTAACGCAAGTCGAGAAGCCTTTTACGTTCGGTAAGTCGGATGGGGTTTACCAGATACGGCTGCTTCTGCCATTCGCTGCCAAAGGCGAGGTTGGGCTCTTCAAGAAGGGCGACGAACTCGTAGTCGAAGTCGGCACCTTGCGCCGCCACATCGGGTTACCACGCACCATGGCGACGCTCCAGCCGACGAAAGCACGACTCGACAAGCACATCCTTACCGTCGAGATGAAGGAGGCGCAATCATGACCGAAGAAAGAACCGTGGCTTCCGCAACCGAACACGCGATGAACGAGCGCTGCCTCTGCCGCGAAGTCGTCGAGCGCTTCGAGAAGGCCTTCGATGTTCCGCCCGCCGTGCGCGAGCATCTCACGAATTCGCGAGTCGAGTTCCTGAAGGCCATTCGCGCCGTCATCGACCGGCGCATCGACCATCTTTCCAGCGCGGGCCAGCGCGGCTCTCATATCTCCGTCGAGTAGCGCGTCCCTTTCAGTCCGCCAGCTCGCGATTGGCAGCCGGTCGTGCCGGTCGCGGTTGGCGGCGTTCCGCGGAATGGAGTCGACGGCCTTCCAGTAGGCCTCGATCACGCAGCAGCGCCAGCGATGTCTGCATGGCCGCTCGACTGAAGGCCAGTGCTACAGTCAACGTCTAACCGCAAACGCCTGTGAGTAGAAACCAAAACAATTGCTTTAGAATGAAGCACTTAGTAATTTCTAGCCGCCAAGAGATCCCACCTTTCGCCTTCGCTTCACTTTTGCTTTTCTCCGCATTCGACCTCCTCGGCGACCCGGTTTCAGTCGTTTTCACTAGACATAGCGGGGCTGTTCTGCTAGTATGGCGTTGCGTTTGTTGCTCTTGTGAAACCTTTGGATTCGTCTAAAGCGGCTGCGAGTTGAGTTAACAGACTTGCGGCCTTTTTTTTTGCGACTAGAGGCATGCCCAGCCGCACATCCGGATGGGGAACGAAGCACAAATAGCTCAATCGAAAGAAGGAAGTAAAGTGAAAGAACAAGGAACAGTGAAGTGGTTCAATGCCAGCAAAGGCTTTGGGTTCATCCAGCGGATGTCCGGTGAGGACGTTTTCGTCCATTTCTCGGCAATTCAGGCAGATGGGTACAAGTCTCTGAACGAAGGCCAGGCTGTCGAGTTCGAAGTGACTCGCGGACCGAAGGGCCTGCAGGCAACGAACGTCACGAGCCTCTAGCTCTCAAAAGCGGGCCGCGCATCAGCGCGGCCTGCTTTTTCCTTCGCCCGTTGCACGCGATTGAATTTTCAGCACTTTTCCGTCCCTACTGAATTCGGAATTTGGAGGAGGCCTAATGAAAGGTCTTGCCGAAGGCCAGTACGTCAAGCATTTTCAATACGGATTGGGCGTTATCACCGAAACGGACAAGGATAGCGACCGCACCAGCATCGATTTCGACCTCTATGGCATGAAGACTTTCGTCACCAGCATTATGGTCGTCGAGCCGGCGGAGGGCACTCCCCCAAAGCGCTCGCGTCGCCGCAAGAAGGGAACTTCGGCTTCGAAAAAAGCTGGCCAAACTAAGTGAGCCTCCTGGTACAGTATTTGGGCTTTGAGTCGAAGGCAGACTCGCGCGAATACAAGTTCGCGGTCAAGGATTCCGCCGAGACGCCTCGCGAATTCAGGCTTACCATCGAGAATGAGGCTTTCGTATCGCATCGCGTCCGCTATCAGGACGCGCCCAGCATTTGCTCTCTTCGTTTGCACACGGAACTGGCGGCCTTCGCCAATCACCCGGTCGAAACGTTCTATCGCATCACCGGCGCGGAGCTTGACTCCTACCGCGAAAGCCACTCGCCCAAGCCTATTCGCGGTATGTACAAGCCCAGGCCAAGGGATGACTCCGAATAGTTCTGGCTTGCGTTTCGCCGTATAACCCCGCCAATCTCAGCTTTCTTGCGTCCCGTCGCACTGCTCGCCTTGGGGATACCTCGTAGTCGAATTTCTGTTATGCTGAAACATATTGGCGGCGGCGGTGTCTAAGCCTCAAGCAGGATAAGAGGCTGTCCAGCGTGACGGCTTTTGATCCTCAAGGGACAGGGACACGGCCCGGAGGCGCTCGATAAGGCATGTCCGACCTGGCACAGACCCTTGCGTGGGGACGAGATGAAGCCGAGCTTGTAACCGAGCTGCAGGCCGGTTCCGAAGCGGCGTTCGACTGGCTCGTCACCTACTACCACACTGGCGTATACAACCTCGCTTACGGGATTTTGTCCGATCCCGCAGACGCCGCCGACGTGACCCAGGAAGTTTTCCTCCATGCATTTCGAGGCATTCGTGGATTTCGCCGGGGCAGCTCGCTGAAAACATGGCTATACCGCATCTCGGTACGGCAAGCTCTGAACCACCGTCGCTGGTGCTGGCGGCATCACCGGCAGCAGGTTTCGATTGACGCGGACGAGAACTCCGCCGGAAAACTGGATCTCAAGGACGCCGAAGCGACCCCGTTTGAACGCTTCGCCTCGCGGGAGGTTCAGGCCAAGGTCCGCAAGGCGCTTGCCGCCGTTCCCGCCTCGTTTCGAAGCGCCGTAATTTTAAGAGACCTGGAAGGGCTTTCGTACGAGGAAGTGGCGGAAGTGCTCGAGGTCTCGGTGGGAACCGTTAAGTCGCGAATTCTTCGCGGCCGCCGCCTGCTCCGGGAGCTTCTCGACCCGCTGCTGCGCTCTCCGCAGATCGAGCCGTCTGCCGAGATGGGATCTCACCTTGATCGCGCCCAAAACCCCGCGCGTTCGCCTCGATCGGGAGTACCCCAAACGACAACTGTTTCCTATGCGCCGCCGGAGCCCGGGTATTCTGTACTTGGCGCGACGAACGCCCATGGAGAGAGTTCATGACTTGCCGCCAGGCCCAGCGGTTTTTGCCCGGCTATCTTGACGGCGCCATTCATTCGGCGGAACACATCCGGCTTCGCGAGCACCTCGAGAACTGCGCCGATTGCCGGGGCGAGCTCGAGCGTTTCCGCCAAGTCGGCATGTGCCTAGCTCGCGTTCAACCTGTAGCCGTTCCCGCAGACCTCGCCGTGCGAATTCGCGTGGATGCCTCGCGGACAAGAACCGTCCCTGCGGCCCTCCGGTATTGCTGGGAGCGCGCCAGACTCTTTTTCGAGAATATTCTCGAGCCCCTCGCCGTTCCCGCGACCGGCGGCATCCTGACGGCCCTTGTTGTCTTCACCCTTCTCGTCCAAAACATGCTGGTCGGCGTCAAAACTGGATTCGTCCCTGGCGACCTGCCTTTGAATCTCGTTCAGCCGGCTCAGGTGGAAAGCCTCGCCCCTTTTGCCGTTCCCGGGTTGGTCACTGGCGATCGCGATCCGGCGTCGGGCGACGTAATGATCGAAGTCACATTGAATGCCGCCGGCGACGTTGTATCGTACCGGATTCTTTCCGGCCCGAGTGACGCCGCAGTTCGCAACCAGATCGACCAGGTGCTTCTCTTCTCCCGGTTCCGGCCGCGCCTTGATTTTGGCCGTCCCACGAACGGCGGCCTTGTGATGATCGGCTTCAGCGAAGTCCGCGTCCGCGGCTAAGTCCCCCGTCGCGCGCTCGCGGCAGCCGGTTTCAACGGCTCCCCCGTTCCTTGACTCGCCGCAAGCACCTCATTAGAGTCTTTTCCGGCCGCCGAACATGCAACCCGCGTTGCATGAGGCTCCGTCCAATAGGAGAACAGAAGGAGTCTTCCTCATCCGAAAGTCGTTGCAGAAGTATCTCGCTTGGCTGGTCGCGATTACCGTCGTATCCGTCTGCACCGGAGCCGCAACCCTCGGCATCCGAAGCTTGCGCGGCGAGCAGGCGCCAAGCAACTACACTGGCATCGACGTCGAGACGAGCCAGCAGATCTTCGCCACCATGTGCGCCCTGGACGCCGCCGGTTTCGATGCCGATGAGAGCACTCTCGCCGAAATGCCCAGCCGTCTGAAATTGCGCGCAGGCCTCCTGAAGATGCAGGGTCCGGCAACCACGGCTCTTCGGGATTTTTATAAGCAGCACGCGTTCGCCGGACGCGCCGAAACCCTCTCGCGCTACATAACCTTCTCGCTCGTGGCCGGGCCGCCCCCTGACTTCAAATTTCTCTACGATCGCGACCTTTTGCCGCCTGACGTGCTATCCATCGAAGACTTTCAGGAAGTACTGGCCAATTTCTACCGCGAAGCCGGCTTGGCCGCCCGCTGGGCGCTGGTGAAGCCCGAATATGACCGCGCCGAGGCCCTGTACGACGCGCCGGTTCGCCGCATCGTAACCATCAGCAATGCTTATTTGCGCGAGGTGGTGCAGGCGTCGCACGGGCGCACTTTCACCGTGTACGTCGAGCCTCTGGTTGGCAATCTCACGAATTTCCGCAACTACGGCAACGCCTACTCGATCGTCGTCGGCACTCCCACGCCGCTTCCGCTCAACGACATCCAGCACGCCTATCTCCACTTTCTGCTCGACCCGCTGCCTCTCCGTTATCGCAAAGAGGTTGACGCGAAACGCGCGCTGCTCAGCATCGCCGCTCGCGCGCCTCGCCTTCCCGCCGACTATCAGGCGGATTTCGTCAGCTTCACGGACGAGTGCCTGATTCAAGCTGTCCAACTGCGCGTGCAGCGCCTTTCGCCGGCACAACTCGAATCCGCGCTCAAGCAGGCCGATGAATCCGGCTTCATCCTGGTGCGCCCATTGGTCGAACAGTTGATGAAGTTCGAAAAAGAGGCGCCCTCGATGGAATATTATTTTCCGGATTTGATCGCCGGGATCGACGTTGCTGCGGAGCAAAAGCAGTTGCAGAATGTCAAATTCGCCGGCGTGCAAGCGGCTCCGCCGCCTCAGCATGAAGATCTGCAACGCGAGCCCAATGAATCCCAGCTTCTCGATCAAGGCGAGCGCGCCATCGCTCTAAAACAACCAGCGGACGCCAAAGCGGCGTTCCAGAAAGTCCTTGCCAAGAATCCGAGCCAGCCGCGCGCGCTCTATGGCATGGCGGTCGCGTCGGTCCTGAGCGGCGATGCAGATACGGCCAAGAAGTTTTTTGAGCGGGTCGTTGTGACGTCTTCACCCGCCGAAACCGTGCCGATTAGCGCGGCGAGCAAGGTTGACCCGTCCATCGTCTCGTGGTCACATGTTTACCTCGGTCGCATCTTCGATATCGAAGACGACCGGGATTCCGCCATAAGCGAGTACCAGGCGGCGCTGGCCGTCGTGGGAGCGCCGGAATCCGCGCGCGTTGCGGCTCAACAGGGAGTAAAATCGGCCTATCAGCCCGTTGCACCAGCAAATCAAAAGCCCCAGTAATCTTCAGCCCGTAAAAAAGCGGCTGGATTCGCGGGCAGGCAAGGACGGAGACGAAGATGAAACATGTAATCCGAAGCACGACGCCCGCTATCTTGGCCATGGCGTTCGCTATCGCCGCTGCCGGCCAGACACAGCAGCAAAGCACGCCTCAACCGGGGCAACAGCAGACGCAACAGCAGAACCCGCCGGCACAAGAAAACAAGCCGAGTCTCCAGGGGCAGTCCCAGGGAAACGCCCAGACGCCAGCCCCCGCCCAAGCGCCCAAAGTTGATCCGGCCGAAGAGAGCGCCTATAAGGAATTCGCCGGCGTCAAGCCGGACGACTTTGATCAGCAGGTCAAGCTTGGCGAGGACTTCGTCAAGAAATATCCCGAAAGCCGCTACCGTGTGCTCGTCTACGACCGGTTGACGACGGCCTATTACAGCAAGCAGCAAATGGACAAGATGTACGAAGTCGGCGAAAAGGCCCTTACTCTTAACCCAAACGATGTGCAAGTCCTCGTGCTTGTGGGTTGGGTGCTTCCCCACAATTACGATCCCAACGATCCCCAGGCCGACCAGCGCCTCGCGAAAGCGGAGGCCTATGAAAAGCACGCGCTGGAGATCCTGCCCACGTTGACGAAGCCCGCGACCCTGACCGACGAGCAATTCAATGCCGCGAAGGCGCAGGACACCTCCATGGCCCACAGTGGACTGGGACTCACCTATTTCCGGCAGCAGAAAGCCCAGGACTCGCTGAACGAACTGCAACAGGCGACCACGGGCGATAAACCCGACCCGGTGGATTTTTTCATTATGGGCATCGATCTCGACAGCCTGAAACGCTATAACGACGCCGCCCAGGCTTTCGACAAATGCGCGCAAATTCCGGGCGTGATGCAGGATCGCTGCAAACAGCAGGAAGCCAAGTCCAAGACGGAGGCGACGCAATCGCCGAAGTAAACGAGCGTAGCGGAAGGGTAGTTCCAGCTCCGACACACCAGCCGAATGAGACGCCGAGCGCGCCCGAAAAGCGCTCATGCTGGGCGGGTGGGGGCGCTTGTCGCCTGGTTCCAGCGATCCTAAGGGCGGCTTTTTGTGACTGAGACGGAGCGGCGCGAGCTCGAGTCGAAGCTGGGTCATAGTTTCGCCTCATCGGACTGGCTCGAACGCGCGCTGACTCATCGTTCGCGCCGCGGAGTTTCGGGCTGCATTGATAATGAGCGCCTCGAGTTTCTCGGCGACCGCGTCCTCGGTCTTGTGGCCAGTGAGCGCCTGTTTCGCGCCTTTCCCGATTGGGATTCGGGCCGGTTGTCGAAGGGGCTTGCGCGGATCGTTAGCGAGTCCTCCATCCACTCCGTGGCATGCTCGCTGAATTTGGGCGCGCACTTGCGAATGGGCCCGGGCGAAGAAAAGACGGGCGGCCGCGAGAAAAAGCGCCTGCTGGCCGATGCCTACGAGGCGGTGGTCGGCGCCATCTACGTTGACGCCGGGCTCGGGGCCGCCGCCGATTTCCTCGATCGCACGTTGCTCTCCCCCGCCCTCGAACACGGCTTCGACGGGCTCGAGCGGTCCGACTACAAGTCGTCACTCCAGGAATGGCTGCAACAGCGCGCGCTTGGCGTCGCCGAGTACCGCGTCCGCAACGAATCGGGACCGGAGCACCGCAAGACTTTCGAGGTTGAGCTATGGCACGGCGGGCGATTGCTCGCCTCCGCGCGGGGCGGCAGCAAGAAAGAGGCGGAGCAGTCTGCGGCGATGCAAGCACTGATTGAACTGGAAGCAAACAATGGATCTGCCTGAAACCCAGAGTGCCGAGATCGCGCACGCCGCTTCCCCTCCCGCGGGGACTGCCCCGGCGCCCCCCCAGGCCCTGCGCCCGCAAGCCGCTTCACGCTCCACGCCCGGCTTTGCCGATTATTTCGAATCGCTGCTTTTTACGATTCTGATCGCTCTCTTCGGCACGACGTTCGTCGTGCAGGCCTTCAAAATCCCGTCTCAGTCGATGGAGCCGACCTTGCTCGTCGGCGACCACGTTCTCGTGAACAAGTTCATTTTCGGCGGTCACGGCGCATGGTACGAAAAACTTCTGCCGTATCGCGCGATTCGCCGCGGCGACATTATCGTCTTCAAATTCCCCTATGATGACCATTCTCACTATGTGAAGCGCGTAATCGGAGTTCCCGGAGATCGCATCCGCATCGAGAATGAGCGCGTCTACGTCAACAGCAAGCCTCTATCCGAACCCTATGTTATCCACGATGTTTCGGCTCAAGATCCGGTAGATAAGAATTTTCCTCCTTCCGATCCTTATTCGTACGGGTTCCGGCTTCGCCCCGAATGGGCCGCCAGAATCGCTGATTACATCCGCGACGGTCAGTTGGTCGTGCCGCCGGACCACTACTTCGTAATGGGAGACAATCGGGACGAAAGTTCCGACAGCCGCTACTGGGGTTTTGTCAACCGCGACGCGATCATGGGCCGGCCAGTGGTGATCTATTGGTCGGTGGACGCAACCTCGCAAGACTACGAAGAATTAGGCGTTGATGGCACGCTGCACGGAATGTTCGAGGCTCTCATTCATCTCCCCAGTGCCACCCGCTGGCATCGCTTCCCGCGCGAAGTCCACTGATTCCGCGTCGCGGGCTGCCCGCCGCGCGCGCTCGCAGTGCCTATTGCAAGATCGGCTTATCCCGCATAGGCTGAGATTGCGGCCAATTGAGACTCGCTCATCGTGTCCAACACTCTTTTTGAACGGATCGCGCCGGTATCGCCGCTGGAGCATCCTCCCGGATGGCGCAGGCGCCTCTGGCGTGGCTGGCTTAAGTGGACCACCCTTGCCATAGTCTGCTTGGCTCTCGCCGACGCCGGTATTTCCCTCCTGATCCGGCACGGCGCTCTCAAGCGTCGCCTGACTTCGCACCTGGAAGCCGCGTTTGGCCGCCCGGTCGAAGTGGGAAGCTATGCTTTCAGCCTGTGGACTGGTCCTGAACTCGAAGCTTATTCCGTCAGGGTTGCCGAGGATCCTCGCTTCGGCAACGAGTATTTCCTTCGCGCCGAGTCGCTGACTTTGCGTCTGCACCTCTGGAGCCTGCTCCTCGGTCACCTGAGACTCGGCACGATTTCTCTCTATCATCCGAGCCTCAACCTCGTTCGCAACGCGGACGGCGATTGGAACCTCGCCGAATGGCTTCCGCGTCCGCTCGAGGCCGGGCCTGGAGGTGCTCCCGCTTCTTCCCCGCCGGGCGCTGCTCCGCCATTTCACGAGATCGAAGTCAGCAGCGGTCGCATCAATTTCAAGCGGGGCGATGAGAAGCTTCCCTTTGCATTCGTCGGCGTCAACGGAACCCTCGAAACGGAGAGCCCGGGACGTTGGCGTCTCGATCTCGTTGCAGCTCCCATGCGCGCCGCTGCGATTGTGGAACAGCCCGGAGTTTTACACTTGATCGGAAGTTTGGGTGGAACTTCTTCGAGATTGCGGCCGGCCGCGCTCGAAATTGATTGGACCGATGCCTCCATTCCCGACGTCCTGAGGCTGGCCAGCGATCGCGACTACGGCTTGCGCGGTAGTTTGGGGCTGTCCGTAACAGCGCGGACCCGGGGAGATTCGTGGCTTCTAAAAACCAATGCGCTTCTCACGCAGGTGCATCGCTGGAACCTGCCCCTCCGTCCTGACAATCCTTCCCTGAACATCGTCGCCACGGGCCGCTTGGACTCCAACGGCTCGCGTCTACAGTTGACGGACGCCCGGATCGAAGCGCCTCATTCCAGCCTTTCCGTCTCCGGCGGGCTGGACTGGGCCCAGTCAGGTTCGGAAACCGCGGAGTTGCCGGTACGGGCGCTTGGTTCGGAAGCGTCGCGCAGCCTGCGTTCGCCAGTTGCGGGCACTTCTGGCGGGACTCGGTTGCGCGTCGTCTCGAGCGCAGTTTCTCTCCAGGATTTGCTCGACTGGGCCCGCGCCTTTCATTCCGGAGTTGCCGACGGAATCTCGCTGGACGGCGCCGCGCGCCTCGAGGCGAATCTCGAAGGCTGGCCGCCTCACGTTCATGATGCTTCACTCGATCTTACGCGCGGTGCTATGACGGGCCGGGGAATTTCCGCGCCCGTTCGTGTTGCCTCCGTTCTTGTTCGTTACGACGCGAATCGCGGAATCAAACTTCCGTCGGCGACGCTCGTCATCGGCGCTCCATCCGATTCCTTCCACATCGACGGAAGCTCGAACCCGACCCTCGACGGCTTCTCTTTGCGCGTTCGCGGCGGCACGTCGAATGTCCGCGATGTGACGGATGTCGCGAGCCGGTTCGGATGGAACCTTGGGCGCGGCTGGAGTCTCGCCGGTCCCGCGCAATGCGATTTGTTGTGGCAGGGCTCGCGGCTTCCCTGGCGCTCCGCTCTTACCGGCTCCGTCGAATGGGGAATGGCGTCGGACGGAGTTTCTCTCGCCGCCCCGTTTCTGAATCGTCCGATTGAACAGATTCGGGCGCGCGCCAACCTTCAGCCCGGCTTTACGCGCGTTACGTTGTCTTCCGCCCGCGCTTTTGGTGCACGATGGACCGGCACGTTCGATCACACCCTTGCGCATGGCTGGGGCTTCTCTATTTCTGGCGATTCGTTGTCCGCCGCCGAGTTGGATCGCTGGCTTGATCCGCGCTGGCGGGAGAGCTTTCTCGACAGGATGCTTCCATTTTTGAATGCTCGCGCGCATGCAGACGGCAGTGTGACCCTGCACGCGAGCGGCAAGATCGCGCTTAAGGATTTTACGCTCTCGCCGGTCGAAGTCCGGCGTTTTCACGGCAATTTGAGATTGGACGGTCGCCGCCTCGAAGTCGGCGATATTGCCGGAACCCTCTACGGTGGCCAGATTTCCGGCTCCTTGCGGGCCATTCTCGATGCCAGCCCAAAATATGAAAGCGCGCTCGATTTTTCCGGAGTTGACCTCCGCGCGCTTGCCGGCATCTTTCCCTCGCTGGCTGACCGCTTTTCGGGCTTCGCATCCGCAAACGTAGAATTTAGCCTCCGTGGAACAAGTCGTTCGGATTTGCTGAGCTCGCTCGAATGCCGCGGGACGGCTGCCGCCAGGCAACTAGCCGTGGAGGGAATCAACCTCGTTCCTGAAAGCGCCGGACCGGACACGCAAGCCAACCCCACAAGCACGAATTCCTTTTCGGACGCGACCGCCGCCTTCACGTGTGCCGGCGAAAAGATTCGATTCGAGGATTTGACGCTTTCCGCGGAAGACACGCGGTGGGAGGGTGCCGGATCCGTTGATTTCTCCCGCAATCTTGATCTGTTTCTGCGCTCCGCTCCCGTTGATGTTCCCATGGACACCGCGAAACTTGCCGAAACCGCTGAGAGCCGCGCCACTGCTGTCGCCTCGACAACCGATTACCGCATCACCGGCGCCTTGGATTCCCCTGCCGTGAAAAAACTGGCCCTCCCTCATCCCACGTCCGCCCAAAAACCCTGATGCGAAGTTGCTGGCCCGAGTCCCGTGTGCTGGCGTCGCCGTTGATGCGGTCATGCATGCGACCCTCGATGCGCCCCTTAATGCGACGCTTGCTGGCTTCCTGCTCCGTTTCGATTGTTGTTCTTTCCGTCGTGTCGCTGGCTGCGGCCAGCTCAGACGACAAGTTGCACCTCAATCCACGATTCATTCCCGGTGAGACGCTACGGTATCGCATCGAAACGCATACTTCCTCGAACGGGCACACGGTTACTCCGATCGTCAATCCACAGGGCGCCTCCCGTTATGAACAATCCACCAGCCTGATTCTGAGGCTCGATGCCCTGGCCGTTGAACCCGAGGCCGCATCCTCGGAAGGTGCGGTCCGCTTTCGCGCAACTTTCGAGCTGGCTACCTCGGATTCACTGGCGAATGGGTACGCGCCGCAAAGCGCCAAGCTCGATGACGCAGTCGAGAATCTCAAAGGAAAGTCCTTCGAATTTTCCGTCGCTCCCCCTGATAAACTCGCCGATGTTCAGGGACTCGGCAAAATCACCCCCGATCGCGACGTCGCCGCGCGCATCCTCTCCTGGATTCACGTGCTCTTTGCTCCCGTTGAACTTCCACCGGGCGGCATTCAAATCGGCCAGAAGTGGGCCAGCGAACGCACGCTCGCGGATCTGCCTCTTACGGGCGTCGTCTGGCGAAACGAATCTCGCTATCTGCGCGACGAATCGTGCGCCGCCTCTTCAGGAATTAAAGCCGCATTGTCCACTCGATCAATGGGCGACTGCGCCGTTCTCCTGACCCAATTCAACATCGCCCGCCGTGGCTCTGAACATTCGGACGCTACTCCCGAGGCTTACATCCACAACGGACTCCGCACGTCCGGCAAATGGACGGGCTCCGGCGAAAGCCTCGATTCGATTTCGCTTTCGCGGGGGCTTCTCGTCAGCTCAACTCAGACGGCCACACAGGACATGGATTACGAAATCCGAAGCGCGAGCACCAACTCCCGCATCCGCCACACCGGCCGCACGACCACACAAACCGAAATTACTCTTCTTGAAGCCACATCGCCCAAATCTTGATCGCAAAGGTGACACGCGGCCCCGTTAGCCGGTCGCCCAAACCGGAACTCCGTCTATGTCTGGCTGCCGTCCCCCCTGGCGCGGGCCCCCCGCCATCCGGTTGATACAACCCCGTTCTGCGCCCGGCCCTCAGGCGATTCCTAATCGATAACACCTTCGATTAGAAATCCCCCTAACCTGTTGAAAACACACGTTCGCCAAATTTCTAATCGATAAAAGATCCGTTTTTTCGCCTTCGCCCCCTGTTCGCCATTTTGCCCCGACAGACCATTCCAGTCCCCGAATCCAGTCCCGAATCCAGGCCGCTGACCGGCCATCCTTCCCCCGTGCGCTATAATGCTTTCTTTAGCCAGATCGCAAGATTGAGGCCCCTGTCGACTCAATGAATTTTAAGCTGGCCAGCTCCTACGAACCTCGCGGCGATCAGCCGCAGGCCATCGAACAGCTCCTCCATGGCGTGAATGATGGCGAGCGCCACCAGGTTCTGCTCGGCGTCACCGGCTCGGGCAAGACGTTCACCATGGCCAAGGTGATCGAGCAGATCAATCGCCCCACCATCGTCCTCGCCCACAATAAGACGCTCGCCGCACAGCTCTATCACGAATTTCGCGGCTTCTTTCCCCAGAACGCGGTCGAATATTTCGTCAGCTATTACGACTACTATCAGCCTGAGGCCTATGTTCCATCAAGCGACACGTACATCGAAAAAGAAGCGACCATCAACGACGAACTCGACAAGCTGCGCATGAGCGCCACTCGTTCGCTATTCGAACGCCGCGACGTCGTCGTCGTCGCTTCGGTCTCCTGCATCTACGGACTCGGCTCTCCCGAAGCCTATTACGGCATGCTGCTCATGCTCGAGCACGGCCAGTCCGTCGCGCGTGAAGCCATTCTCCGCAAGCTTGTCGAAATTCAATACAACCGCGCCGAGGATCTCCGCCGCGGCACCTTCCGAGTCCGCGGCGACATCATCGAAATCTATCCGCCTTACGAGGAGTTCGCCGTCCGCATCGAGTTGTGGGGCACGCAGGTAGAGGCGATTCGAAAGATCGATCCGCTTACGGGCGAGATCCGTTCACGGGACGGCGAGGCCTCCCGGATCACCATCTACCCGAAAACGCACTACGTGCTTCCCGCCGAACAGCGCGAGCGCGCCATCCAGAGCATTTACGAAGAGCTTGACTGGTGGAAGCCGGAGCTGGACCGCCGGGGCAAGATCGTCGAGGCGCAGCGCGTCAGCCAGCGCACGTTGTTCGATATCGAAATGATGCGCACCATCGGCTATTGCCACGGAATCGAAAATTATTCGCGCCATCTCTCGGGACGCTTGCCAGGCGAAGCGCCACCCACTTTGTTCGATTACGTCCCGAACGATTTCCTGCTCTTCATCGACGAATCACACCAGACGGTTCCGCAACTGCACGCCATGTACCACGGCGACCGTTCCAGAAAGCAAACGCTCGTCGAATATGGCTTCCGGATGCCTTCGGCGCTCGACAATCGCCCGCTCACCTTCGAGGAATTCGAGCATCGCACGAACCAGGTGGTCTACGTTTCCGCAACGCCCGGTCCTTACGAGCTGACCAAAGCCGGTGGCATCGTGGTCGAGCAGGTGATCCGGCCGACGGGCCTCATTGACCCGCAAGTCGAAGTTCGTCCCGTGAAAGGCCAGGTGGACGATTTGCTCGAACAAATCCGCGTGCGCGCCGCGCGCAAGGAGCGTGTTCTCGTCACAACGCTGACCAAGCGCATGGCCGAAGATCTTGCGGAGTATTTCGCGGAGGTGGGAGTTCGCTGCCGCTACCTGCATTCGGAAATTGATACGCTCGAGCGCGTTCGCATACTGCGCGACCTCCGCCGCGGCGAGTTCGACGTCCTGATCGGCATCAACCTGCTGCGCGAAGGCCTCGACCTGCCCGAAGTCTCGCTCGTCGCGATTCTGGACGCGGACAAAGAAGGCTATCTCCGAAGCGCCACCTCCCTGATTCAAACGATGGGCCGCTGCGCGCGTCATCTCGAAGGCAAAGCCATTCTTTATGCCGACACAATGACGGAATCCATGCGGAAGGCCATGGCCGAAACGAGCCGCCGGCGCGCCAAGCAGGAAGCTTACAACAGCGAAAACAACATCACCCCGCAATCGATCGTCAAGTCCGTGGACATGCAACTCGTAAAGATCATCGAGGCGGACTACGTCACGGTACCACTCGAAGAAGTCTCGGGAGAGATTTCGAACGAGGAACAGCTCGCCAAAATGATCGCGCAGCTCGAGCAGCAGATGCGCGAGGCCGCCAAGAAATTCGAGTTCGAGCGCGCCGCCGCCCTGCGCGACCGAATCCGCGACCTGAAGCAGCGTGATCTCGGGCTCGTGGGGGCTTCCGTGGCCGCTCTGGCTTCGTCCGTTACATCCACGGGGCAAGATGTCCCGGGTCCCTCGCCGGCCGCCGCCGTCAAACCGTCCGATTCGATCTCGCTCGACGGGAATCCCGGCGTGGGCGCCGCTCCTGCGCAGGTCCCACGGCGCCGTGCGCGCGCCCCTCGCCGCTGATTCTGCTTCACGGATGTTCTTTTTGCAGACGGAAGTATGCTGGTTGTCGCCTACGCGCCCTTCTTCATTTCGCGCTTTGGTGGCTGATAGTTTCCCGCCACTGCGCGGGAGGCGATCGCCAGCCGGTTCCATGCGTTAATCGCTGCCACCGCCAGCGTCACGTTTGCGAGCTCCTTGTCCGTGAACTGCTTCTTCGCCTCGTCGTAAACCTCATCCGGTACGTGGCCCTCGCGCACATTTGTAACCGCTTCCGCCCACCCGAGCGCGGCGCGTTCGCGCTCCGTGTAATACGACGCCTCTCTCCACGCATCGAGTCCATACATCCGCTGCTCTTTTTCGCCTGCCGCAGCCAGATCCTTCCAGTGCATGTCGATGCAGTACGCGCAGCCGTTCACCTGCGAAGCCCGCAGCTTGATCAAATCCAACAGTCTTGGCTCAAGCCCGCATCCCTTCAAGTATTCTTCGAGCCCTAGCATGGCATGGTAAACGCCCGGTGCCGCTTTCGAAATGCT
>DATEKA010000233.1:0-19078 GCA_035277685.1 Candidatus Acidiferrales bacterium | reverse complement strand
GCAAATTGCGGCCGCAACCGCTTGTAAATGGCCATCACCATTGCGCCAAATCCCCAGAACATCAGGATAAAGAGAATCCATCCTCCAACGTAAGGCAAGATTCGCAGCACATGCGTTATGAGCAGGCCCAGCGCCAGCCGGCCAATCGCCCCGCCCATTCCAACGCTCGGACCCAGCAGAGCTTCCCCAACGAATCCAGCCACAAAGACCGTCGAGGCGTATACCGCGATGATATAGAGCAGCAACGTCGCGATTCCGACCCCGAGCCCGACGATTGTGGCGCAAGCAATAATCGCCGCGATCGGCGTGGCAAACAGAAACAGCAGCCCGAATCCTGCCGCCGGCGCATACTTCTTGCAGGCTCCCGTGGCGTCCGCATAAAAGCCCGGCATGACCAGCAACAGCACTAGCCCAAATACGAACCCGACACCCCACAGGAGAATCCGGTGCCAATAGAACTTCATCCGCTCGTAGCGCGGTCTGGCCTTGGGAATTTCCTGCTCGAATGAACCCATTTTCGCGCCCTGTGAAATGTCCGGCTTGTTCCTTCCGATATATTTCACCGCGCCCGTGATTTTTGCTGACGACTCGATAGTGAAATGGTCCGCTCGCACCGATAGATTTCGACCCACCGGGCCGCTTATGTCGAAAGTATGGGTCATGCCCAGCACGTCGCCGCCTATTTTGCCCGACAAGGTTGCGTCATCCGACCCCAGCGTTACGCTGCCCCCGATCGACCCCTTCTCTCCGAAATTGGTCTGGCTGCTCCAGGTCATCACGTTCTTTCCGATCGTCCCCGTTATATCAACGGATTGTGCGAACGAACGCACATTCCCATCCACGGTCCCATTGATTCGCACGCTCTGCGCGCCGCAAATTACGTCGCCTTTCACATGGCCGTTGATCACCACGATTTGCGACCACGTCACCACGTCGCCGTCCACCTCGCCATCGATCGTTGTGCGCTGCGCAAACACGAATAAATCCGTCGGCACCGTTTGGCCGCTTGCGAGCTCGTAATTCGGATCGCCATGCCTCGTTTCTGCCGCACCGGCCGTCGTCGCGGTCATCAGGCTCAACGCGAAAAGAAACGCCGCTCCCACCACCATCCCCGCGGTTGTCAGCCGGCGCCAGTGCCGCCGCAGCAGCCAGGACACCACAATTATCAGAGTGGACATCGCCAGGAATTCCGTCAGGCTGCCCATTGCGTTCCATCCTTTCCAGAACGTGCCGCTGAAGAAGAGCATCGTAAGCAAATTGCTTTGCGTAAACCCGGATTGTGCCGCTTGTGCTTGCCAGGGACCGATGATCCCGGTCCACACCGTATAAACGCCGCCGGCGCTGAGTCCTAGCGCTGCGATCCACCCCCAGGGCGTCCCCCGTTCGGGTGCTTCCATCAACTGCGCAGGCACTGCCTCGTCCTCTGCTTCGAGTGACTGCCGCAGCCAGACGCCCTCTCGCTCGAGCGCGCCGAGCAACTCGCGGCACTGGCGGCATTCTCTGGCATGCGTCGAGACTTCCCGCGCCCGCTCCGGCTCGAGCTGGCCTTCGAGGTACAGCAAAGCCGTCATTTCATCGAAGTGGTTCATGACGCGCTCCCTGCAGCTGCGCCGCGCGCGCCCCGCATTCCCTCTGCCAGAACGTCACGCAATTGGTGCCGTGCGCGCAGCAATAACACGCCAACGAAAGCCCGGCGCACACCGAGCGTGTCAGCAATCTCGTCATAGCTCATGTCCGCGTAATACCGCAGCACCAGGGCCATTCTCGCCCGATCCGGGATTTTTGCCAGTGCGGCCCGTACTTCCTTGTTCGTGTGGTCAATCTGCAGCTGCTCCAGTTGGCTCGGGTCTGGATGCTCCAGCGGCAGCGTCTCCAAGTCGCCCGTTTCTAAGTCCTGACGAATTCGCCGCCGCCGCAGTGTATCCCAGCAATGATTGCTTGCCACCCTGTACAGCCAGGCGGTAAACGGACGCGATGCATCATACGTTCCGAGTTTTTGTCGCACCTTCACGAAAATCTCAGTTGTCGCGTCTTCCGCGTCTTCTTTTGTCGGCAGCGCCCGCCTGCAGAACCGGAAGATCGCGGCGGCGTACTGCCGGTAAAGTTCGCCCCAGGCGTCGGCATCGCCCTCCCGGACCCTCGTCAGCACCTCGGCTAATTCCGCGGCGCTCATCTCCACGGTTGTCTTGCGACGCTCCATAAGCTGATACGCAGCCTCGGCCCCGAATATTTCACAAATATTACAAACGAGCGGACTTGAGTGCCCCTCAGCCTAACAGACTAATCCCCGAATTTGGAGCTGCCAGCCTCATTCCCCACGGGTCAGCGGCAACACCCGGGGATCAGCCATAAGGGAAAGCTCAGACCGATTCAACGTCGGGTGTGGATATCGGATGGGATCAGCAACAACCGGCGATGAGGAAGTGATTTAGCGAGCAAGCCGGATGTGACTGGCCAGACTGCGAGCCTTGTCGCGCGCGATGTTTATGATTCGGTCGTCGTTCGCGATGGCGTCCAGCGTGGACAACAATTGCTCCGGCTCGGGGAGAAGTTTTTGTTTGTAATCGTTTTGCACCTGCAGCAGCACGTCGTTCACACCCAGCCGGTCATAGCGCATGGTGCGCCGCAGGTCGGAGATGTCGCTTTCCTGGCGGGAAATCCCCTCGAAAATGTCGAGCAGTTGATTAGCCGAATCGTTAAGCGTGTAATTGAAT
This sequence comes from Candidatus Acidiferrales bacterium, assembly GCA_035277685.1. Classification (GTDB taxonomy): domain Bacteria; phylum Acidobacteriota; class Terriglobia; order Acidiferrales; family UBA7541; genus Palsa-295. Next base: position 16,364 of record DATEKA010000233.1, on the reverse strand, counting down.
GTGACTTCGTTCGTTTCACCGCTGTTGTCGTACCGAAACGTCTTCTGTCCGAGGTTTGCTATCCGGCGGCGGGCTTCCAGTTGGATTCCCTGGAAGTCATGCAGCAGGCCGGCCAGTTCGAAAATGCGCTGTGCGAGTTGATGGCCCAGGGCGAGCGGTTGAGGATTTGGGCTCTCGTCGAGCTGACGAATGTCGAAAGTTCCCGTTCCGGCCTCGCTCACTTTGATCTCGACGAATTCCGGGTAGCTCGATTTGAAGACCTTCCGAAACGTGACCGTCGGAGCTCCCGCGCCGGTCCCGCTCGTCCTCGAGGCATCCTGGAAGGCCAAACACGCAGGCGTCAGAAGCAAGACCGCCGCAACCCCTGCAATTACTTTGCGCAGGTTCATGTTTGACTCGATACGCGTCCCGCGCGCGCGTTGTTGCTTCGGCCCCGGACTGCACCGGCCGGACTACCTGCCATCGCCGCCGCCATCCGCTCACGTGCTTGCGATAGTTGCGCGTGGCAGAGCGCTACAGCGAGGGCATCGGCGGCGTCGGTTGGCTCGGGAATCGATGACAGCCTCAGAAGCGAGCTCACCATCTGTTGCATCTGCTGTTTCGATGCTGCGCCATAGCCTGCTACGCTCGCCTTCACCTCGCGCGGCGAGTAGCTGAATGCCGGGACCGCTGCCTGCGCCGCGGCCAGCAAGACCACGCCCCGGATTTCCGCCAGCTTTAAGGCGGTTCTCGCGTTTAGGGCGGTGAAGACGGATTCCACGGCTACCGCATCCGGCGAAAACTCCGCAACCAGATCGGCGATAGTACGGTGTATCTCGCGCAACCTCGACGCAAATGTGGCCGCGGCGGGTAACTTGAAGGCGCCGAACCGCAGCAGGACCCACTTCGTTCCTTCGCCCTCAATCACGCCGTAACCGGTCGCACCGGCGGCGGCCGGGTCCACGCCCAGCACTCGCAGCCCGCATCGCGCTTCCGTCCCCTGCGGCCTAACGTTGCCAGAAGAATTTTCCCGTACCGGCACGCGGAATGCCTTGTTCGCACCTGACCGCTCGGTTGCCATTGCGCATTCCAGTTTACGTTCCCGCCGAACCGCGGGAAAGCCCTTTTTCCGTTCCGCCGCTTGTCCCAACCTGATCGTCTTCCAACTGATCCCCTCCGGGAGGCAATTTGCGCTACAATCCTTGTCCGTGGCCGGCGCGTACTTCGGATGTTGTTCGGGCGTTGCTCGGCAGACCGCTTTGGGCGAGAGCGGTACGATAGGCGCTTCGATCAACCTGGAACGATGGCCGAAGTTACCTTCCAAGGACCGCCGGTTGGGGGAACCGGTAGACGGCAGGCTTCCCAAAATCTCTCGAGACGAGGAAAGGATCAAAGATGAAGAGAGCTCTCAGCATGTTCGGTTTGTTGGCAATGCTCATCGCCACGCTCAGCCTGGCAACGCCCACGCTTGCTCAGGGAATGAAGACAATGACCATGACCGGGTGGATCAGCGACAGCAACTGTGGCGCGAAAGGCGCCTCTGCCGACCACAAGGCATGCGCCATGAAGTGCGCGAAGCAGGGAGCCAAGTGGGTTTTCGTCGACTCCAAGACAAAGAAAGTCGAAAAGATCAGCAATCAAAAAGCGGTGAGCGACGCGAACGTTGGTCAGGAAGTGACGGTCACCGGCTATACGACCAAGACCGGTTTGTTGCACGTTGACAGTGTTAAGAACTCGTCTATGTCGATGTAAGTGGCGCGGGTTCGGGCCGCGGGTTGGGGTGTAAGCGCCCGCTTACGCCCCGCTCGCTTTCCGCTCGAGCCAGCGTCCTCGTCGCATATTCTCCGTCTCCGCCGCCAACCCGCTCTCTCAACGGGTCATTTCAGTGACCCGCTTGGCCCGCACCCGCGTTCGACGCCTTCTTCGGCGTGAGCTTCGGTATGACAAATTCCTGAAGGAGGTTCGCCCCGGCAGTGGCTCCGATGGCCAGACCTGCGCTCTCGAACGTTAACGCTGCATCGTTGCGGTTCTGGCTCGGATAGTAGAGATTGGAAATCCCGCCAGCCGCTAGACTTCCCAGAATGCTCGAATAGTTTGGCTGCCAGTGGCCGTTATCGCCCTTGCAGATTACAGACGTCGCTAAGGCGTAAAGCACCCGCGACCTTTTACTGCCGGTCCCCTTGTAGAAATACCGGGGATCCTGCTTCAGAATTGACGGCAGTATGGCGGCGCCGATGAACGTGCTTATCGTCACATCCGCGTATGCCGCCCCAAAGCGTTTTCCGTACCCTTCTGCGCCCTGCCCATAACCGCCGAATTGATCCGCAGCCTGCTGCAAGCCTGCCGTCGCTCCAACGATTCCGAAGGTGACCGGATCGATGCTCGACTTCCAGGCCAGCTCGAACTTTTGTTTCGCGTCAAGCGGCGCAGCATCGGGCACGTACGTAACATAGAAATTCGGGACTACACCCAGCACCCGCTGCTTTTCTTCCTCTTTAATCTGCACCTCCGCGGCCTGAGACGGAGTGACGCGTACCTGCGTCGTAACCGCCGCAACCTTGAGCTCTATTCCAGGAATCTTGTAAGCTTCGCCAGGATGCAGCGTCCCGGCAGCCGTTTGAGCGGCAAACCCCGGTTCAGTGATCGTCAATTGGAAGAATCCCGGCGCGACGTTCACGAAAAAGAATTGTCCCTCGTCGTCCGAGACCGCCTCCCGCGATGGAGACCCGTCTTTCGCGAGCTTTACACTGGCGCCCGCAAGCGCCGTGCCGCTTTGATCCACTACGGTTCCGCTGATGCTGCCTGTTTCCCGCGCTTCGGCCTGCTGACCGTCCGAAACAGCCGCGCTGGTCGCCAAGGGTCGCTGGCGCGAATCGGCTGAAAGGGTGGGCGGCTGCCGCCGCGATTGGGCCGCGGAGGGAATCGCGCAGAGCAGGAGGCTTAGACCGGCCGCCGTCAGCAGTCCACGGTTGTGGACAATGGCCCTGATTCGCTGAGAAAACGCGTTTTTCCCTGAATGTGCCGTTGCAGGAGTCACAGGATTATTTTAAATTGGCCGCCTCACCCTCGGATGACTTCCTGCCGCATCGTTGCCTATGGATAGATAACCTTCCGTAGGAGCGTCGTTTCGTTCAGAGAGAGCAATCCGTCGCGCAGGAGCTAAGCGTCTGGCCGCTTGATCCGGTCGGTTCCCATGTAGGGGCGAAGTACGTCGGGAATAATGATTGAGCCGTCCGCCTGCTGATAATTTTCGACGATTGCAATCCAGGTGCGTCCGACTGCCAGGCCGGAGCCGTTCAGCGTGTGTACGAACTCGCTCTTGCCACTCTTCGGCCCGCCTGCCGGCCGGGCAGGCTTGAACCGGATGCCCGAGCGGCGCGCCTGAAATGCTTCCGTATTCGAACACGAGGAAATCTCCATAAACTCATCCGCCGACGGCAGCCAGGCCTCGATGTCATATGTTTTCGCTGAAGCGAAACCCATATCGCCGGTGCAAAGCTGTACGACGCGATAGGGCAGTCCCAGTCTCTGCAGGACGTCTTCGGCGTCGCGCACCAGCGATTCGAGCTCGGCATAGCTTTGGTCAGGGCGCGTAAATTTGAACATCTCGACCTTTTGAAACTGATGCTGGCGCTTGAGGCCGCGAGTGTCCTTCCCCGCCGCGCCCGCTTCGGAACGGAAACAGGCCGTCCACGCGCAGACCTTCAGCGGAAGAGAGTCTTCGTCGAGCGTCTCGTCGCGATGCAGGCTGGTCAATTCGACTTCTGAAGTAGGCGTCAGCCACAGGTCCGTTCCTTCCAGATGAAACATGTCCGCAGCAAATTTGGGCAACTGCCCGACTCCCGTCAGAGAAGCCGTATTCACAATGAACGGAGGAAGAATTTCCGTATATCCATGTTCGCGTGTGTGTACGTCGAGAAAAACATTTGCGATGGCGCGTTCCAGCCGGGCTCCGGCCCCTTTGTAAACGGCGAAGCGCGAGCCCGCAATTTTTACGGCGGACTCGAAATCGAGAATCCCGGCCGCTTCTCCCAGCTCCCAGTGCGGCCGTGGGGTGAAATCAAATTTCGCCGGACGCCAGGGATCGGGCCAGCGCCGCACCTCCACATTATCGGCCGCGCCTTTGCCGACCGGAACGCTGGCGTGCGGAATATTGGGAATCGTCAGCAGAAACTGCTTCAACCGTTCGTCGAGTTCCGCGACACGTTCGTCATCCCGCTTGATCCGCTCGGAAACTTCCTTCATTCGCGCGAGGATTGCCGAGGCATCTTGGCCGGATTTTTTGAGCCGGGAGATGTCGTCACTGGCCGCGTTGCGCTCGGCTTTCAGTCGCTCCACCGACGTAATCAGGCGGCGCCGTTCGGCGTCAAGCTCGCGAAACGCCGCCAGATCAATCGTGGCCCCTCGGTCGCGGGCCATTTTCTCTACGACGTCGAGATGTTCGCGTACATATCCCAGATCGAGCATGAGCGAACAAGAATACATGAAGGCGAATGCCGGAAGGAAGCGAAGCGGCATCGGACGAATGTGGGAGCGGCAGTGCGGTCAAAAAGGCGAAGAACAAGCGAATGCATTAAAACGGATCTTTTGGCGGCTAGAAATTTGTCCGCTCTTTGTTTTGAGATACTTACGAGGATTTCTAGTCGTAGGCATTTGCGGGTAGACTTCGTCTGTGTACCCACCCCTTGAGACATCAGGAAAGCGGAGGCCAAAAAAGAAAGCCTCTTGCACGGGCGCAATTCGATTCGAGTTCTTTGAGAACAGGTTTACCGGTAGACTCTGAAATACGAATCGCGTCGGCCCGCGAGCGCTCAACCCGCTAAGTTTCATCCGACTGAATCTCGCGATTTCGTTGGTTCCGCTCCCATGCTGAAGCGATTTTTCGCACATTACGTCGCCGAGGAAGTTCAGCCCATGCTGCGCCTGGCTATACCCATCGTCCTGGCTGAGCTCGGCTGGATGACCATGAGTATCGTGGACACGATCATGGTCGGCCACCAGCGCGATAGCGCCGTCGCCATTGGGGCCGTAAGCCTTTCGAGCATCCTGTACTACGTTGTGGCCATCTTTGGCACAGGCCTGATGCTGGGTCTGGACACGCTGGTGTCGCGGTCATATGGCGCCGGCGATGTGGAGGACACGCATCGCTCGCTCATCAACGGCGTTTACCTAAGTTTGGCAATGACTCCGGTCCTTATGGGAGCGGTCTGGCTCTGGGGCCCGGTCGTGCGGTTTCTGGACATCCCGCAACCGCTGCTCGCGCAGGCCATGCCCTATCTGCGGGCGCTGAACTGGGGCACGCTGCCGCTGCTGCTCTATTTCGCGTTTCGCAGATATCTGCAAGGCGTGAACCTCGTCAAGCCGGTAATGTTCTCGTTGATATCGGCGAACCTCGTGAACTTCATCGGAAACTGGGCATTCATTTATGGGCGTTTAGGATTTCGCGCGATGGGAACCGTGGGATCAGGCTGGTCCACTTGCGTCGCCCGCGTGTATATGGCTCTGGTGTTGATGATTTACGCCTTGTACTACGATGTTCGACACAAGACGGGATTGCGGCGAATTTCCAAGCGCCCCCATTTCCCGCGCGTGTGGGAATTGCTTGCGCTCGGTTTCCCTGCTGCCAGCCAGATTGGCGTTGAGATCGGCGTCTTCGCCGTGGCCACCACGCTGATCGGCAAACTTGGCGCACTTCCTTTGGCGAGTCACCAAATCGCATTGAACACGGTAAGCTTCACGTACATGGTGCCGCTCGGCATCGGCTCGGCGGCTGCCGTCCGGGTAGGGCAGGCGCTCGGGCGCCGCGATGCCCACGGCGCGAGCCGCGCGGGCTGGACCGCTCTCACCATCGGCGCAAGTTTCATGGCCTGCATGGCGCTCGTGTTATGGCTCGTGCCACAGTACATTGCGCGCATCTATACTCCGGATGCGGCGGTTATCCGGATGGCCAGCGTATTGCTTTTTATCGGGGCATTTTTCCAGTTGTTCGATGGAGTGCAAGCTGTTGCTACCGGCGCTCTGCGTGGCGCCGGCGACACGCGAACGCCGCTCATTTGCCATCTCGTGTACTACTGGGCGATCGGTCTGCCGCTGGGCGCTTTCCTCTGTTTTCGCGCGGCCTGGGGAGTAGCGGGCCTGTGGACGGGCCTGTGCGTCGCGCTGATCCTGATCGGGATTACGCTGCTCTATGCCTGGCGGCGTAAAGAGAGCCGCTTCGCTGAATTTGTGGCGGGACTATCGCCGGCAACAGCTACCGGAATGGAAACGTCGCGGATGAAATCGTGACCACCTCTTTCATGGCACGGGCCATCGAGCTTTCGATCGAGAATGTGCGCTCGAGTCGAGGGGGCCCGTTCGGAGCTGTGATCGTCAGAGGCGGAGAAATCATCGGGGAAGGAGCGAATCGGGTAACGGGAACAAATGATCCCACGGCTCACGCGGAAATAGTCGCTATTCGCGGCGCCTGCCAGAGGCTCGGAGCGTTCGACCTGAAAGGGTGTGAAATGTATGTGAGCTGCGAACCGTGTCCCATGTGTCTCGGCGCAATCTATTGGGCGCGCATGGCCCGCGTCTACTTCGCGGGGCTCGCTACTGACGCTTCGGAGGCGGGTTTCGACGACTCCTTGATCTACGATGAAGTCACGGCACCATGGTCCGAACGGAAGATTGCGATGATTCCGCTCATGCGCGAGGAGGCGCTTGCGGCCTTCCGCTTGTGGAAGGCAAAGGCCGATAGAGTCTCCTACTGAGGGGCGAGGTTCCCGCATCCGGATAAATTAAGATTGTTTCGTTCGGCATTAGGAGCAGTGGCGCACAAGCCCGGCGGGCGTCCAAGCGCAGGCGTCCTCGGGTTGCCGGGCCGCGACATGTGCGCTACGGTAGGGCGTTCGGGAAAAGGCGGGATGCCGGCGAAGATACTGATTGTCGATGACGAGTCGCGGTCGCGAGCGGCACTGGAAGCGCTGCTGCGCCGCGAAGGGTATGAAGTCCACGACGCATCGGATGGAACGTCCGCGCTCACGGCCTGCATATCGGTTCAGCCCGATTTGATTCTGCTTGATGTGCTGATGCCGGGGATGGACGGCTTTGAGGTGTGCAAGCGAATCAAGGCGCGCCCGGAAACGCGCCTGACGCCCGTCGTCCTCATCACCGGGCTATCCGACGCGGGAGATCGCATCAAGGGAATCAACGCGGGCGCCGACGATTTTTTGAGCAAGCCGATCGATCTCAACGAACTCCTTGCACGCACTCGTTCCCTCATCAAATTGAAGCAGTACACGGACGAACTGGAGCATGCAGAGTCCGTTCTGTTCAGTCTGGCGTTGAGCATCGAAGCACGCGATCCATACACACGAGGGCATTGTGACCGGCTGGCGAAAATGTCGTCGCGCCTCGGAGAGACGCTCAATCTTTCTGGAGAAGACGTTACGGCGTTGCGCCGCGCCGGAGTGGTGCACGATGTCGGGAAGATTGCGGTTCCGGACGCGATCTTGCTGAAACCGGGACCGCTTTCGGCCGAGGAAATGGAAGTCGTCAAGAAGCACCCAATCGTTGGCGAGAAGATCTGCGCGCCCCTGAAGATCTTCCGGCCCGTGTTGCCCATCATCCGCCACCACCACGAGCGTTATGACGGTTCCGGGTATCCCGACCATTTGCGCAGCGCGGAGATTCCGCTCACGGCGCGCATCCTCCAACTGGCCGATGTTTACGACGCGCTGACGACCGATCGCCCCTACCGGAAAGCGGATAAACCCGAAGTCGCATTGGGAATCATGGATGAGGAAGCGAGACGCGGCTGGTGGGACCGGGACCTGCTGAACGCATTTCGAGAGATGATTCGGAACGGAGGCTGCCCGCCCGCAACTCAGGAGGATGCGCCGGGGACGCGCTCCTCCCCGGCGTAGATCACGAACCTTCGCCCGCGGAGAAAACCCACAAGGGTCAGTTGAAATTCACGCGCGAGCCGGACGGCGAGGCTGGACGGCGCCGAAACGGACGCGACAACGGGCACACCTCCGGCAATCGCCTTCTGCACGATTTCGAACCCTCCGCGACCGCTGACGAACAGTATCGTTTGCGACAGCGGGATTCGATTTTCCAGCAACGCCCACCCGATCACCTTGTCTACGGCGTTATGCCGTCCAATGTCTTCGCGCACCACTAGCACGCTGCCGTTTGCCTGTACCAGCGCCGCCGCATGGAGCCCGCCCGTGCGTCCGAAGACGGCTTGCGACTTACGCACCACGCCCGGTACGCCGGTGAGAATTTCAGGAGCGACCCGAAAATCCGGATTCGGAGCTCGCAGGGATCGCGATCGGATCGCGTCGATGGAAGCCTTGCCGCAGATTCCACAGCTCGAAGCAGCGAAGAAATGGCGGCGCATCAACTCGGGATCGAAGCCGGCTTCCGGGTCGAGTTCGACGCGAACCACATTCGCGGGATGCGTTCCTGCCATGTTCGTGCCGTTCCCCCCGTGCCCTATTGCGAGATTCCGGATTTGGCCCTTGTTCGCCGCCAGACCTTCTGTGAAGAGAAATCCCGCCGCCAGCTCCAGATCGTTCCCGGGTGTCCGCATCGTGACTGTCAGCGGGTTATCGCCGATACGAATCTCGAGGGGCTCCTCAGTTGCCAGGTAGTCCTGCTTGCGCTCAAAGCGGCCGTCGTCCCACTCGGAAACTTGGGTCACGCCGATGCTGTGAGTTTTGCGCGGCACGCTTCCTTCTCCGGTTTGTGAAATAACAAAGCGGCGCTCGGCTCTGGCATCAGGATACAACGGGTCGCCCGAATCGGGAGCACGGCGTGGCGTGGAGGCGTCTTGTCCTTAAGAGCCACGGAAACCGTATCTTGCGGGAAATCGCGCCGGCCCCAGTGTTTGCCGGGCTTTTCGGGAGCGTTCGGAAAACTGGACGTAACTGGCAAATCTGCGATGCAAAGGTTACGATGGAAGTGGTTTCCCTTCCGGGGATCGGCCAATCTCCTATGTCGATTGCGATTTCACTGCCTGCCGGTACAGCCAAAATAACAGGACTTGAAGTGTGGATGAACGAGGTGCTTGAGCGGGCGGACAGATTGCGCCCCGACTGGGACCCGGACGACGTTCATGATGCGCGGGTAGCAATTCGCCGCTGCCGCACGATGGCAGACACTTTGCGCGATGTGAATCCCGATCCAGGCTGGCGCAAGCTCAAGAAACACAGCAAGCGCTTGTTCCGCAGCCTGGGCGATTTGCGCGATCGACAAGTCGAACGTGACTGGGTGAAAAAATTGGGGCCGGGCGGCGACTCTGTGCGCAAGCACATGCTCACGGTTCTGGCGCGGCGAGAGAAGAGTTGCCTGGCAGAAGCGCAAGACGCGCTCGAGGCATTCGACCGCAAGGCCTGGCGCAAACTTGCTCGAAAGCTGCCAGAAAAATCCAGATTCTTCCCGCTGGAGAGCGTCGTATTCCAGCGCGAGGCGCTGGCGAAGCTGAATGAGGCCGTGATGCTGAACCAGAAAGCCCGGAAAAATCCGAGCAGCGTTGCGTGGCACCGGACGCGAATCGCCATCAAGAACTTCCGCTACGTGGTCGAGAATTTTCTTCCTCAACGGTATGAACCGTGGGCCGCCGACTTGAAGAACATGCAGGACCTGCTCGGGGACGTCCACGATCTGGACGTTCTGCGGGCCGACATCAAGAAAGAGGCGGCGAAGCTTCCGGCCGTCGAGATCGCCGTATGGATGGAAAAAATCGCCGCAGAACGAAACGCCCGCCTTCAGGAGTTCCGCCGGAAGACGTCGGAGAAGAATGCGCCCTGGCTTGCCTGGCGCTCGGGATTCCACTGGGGCCACAGCCTGATCGCTGCGCCGCCGGGAGAAGGGGCGCGGCAGGCTTACGCGAGTTGACGCAAGACCCTTGGCGTCAGGATCGAGAGCAGGCGCCAGGTACTGTGCGTTCCCAGATGTTCGAGCGATGCGACTCCAGCCTTCTTCAATTCCGTGAAGACTCCGTTCACTCCTGTCATTTGCGCAATCAACCGATCCACATGCGGAGCGTGGCCAAAACACATGACCTCTTTCGCCCTCAGATGTGAAATTTCCTTCACGAAGTCGGCGGGATTCGCGGAGGGCTTCAGGGCTCCGGTGACTTTCACTTTCGCTGTGGGAAACCCGAGGGCCTCCGCGAAGATCTCGGCAGTTTGAGCAGCGCGAACATAAGGGCTGGTGATGAGAACATCCGGTTTAACTCCCAGTTCCTTGAGGCCAAGCGCCGCCGCGCGCGTTTTCTGAACTCCTTTTGCGGTGAGAGGCCGCTCAGGGTCCGGAGGGGCTTTGGGATCGGTCTTGTCCATAGCGATGCCGTGGCGAACGATGTAGAGGATCATGATCAAGCGACCTTTTCCTTTCGCTGGGCGCGGCGAAATTCCGGCCTGAGCTGGAATTCCTTTTCGAAGAGACCTGCCTTTCGCTCGAGGCCCGCAATGTCAAGCCGCATGCCGTCCGATGCACGAACGACAAAAATGGCGCGGCGGCCGGAAATCTGCAAATCCACCTCCTGAATGCCGGCCGCGTGTTCCGATTCGAGCTTTTCGGCGATCCGCAGCAGAGCGCTGAGTACTCGCGTTTGACGCCGCTGTTGCCCCTCGAGAGCGGCGTAGGACACATGCTCGAGATCCGGCTCGGATTTGCAGTTATGGTAGCGCACCAAGGCCGCGACCATATCCTGCCGCCATCCCCGCAACGCCGGAATTTCGCCATTGCGGATCAGGTATTCGCCGTGACGATGATGGGCTTTGCGATTAACGAAATGTCCAACGTCGTGCAGAAGGGCAGCCACCCCGAGCACGACGCGCAGCTCAGGACCCATTTCGTGAAGAGGGCGCAACTGGTCAAACAGAGAAAGCGCCAAACGGGAGACCTGCTCGCCGTGCCCCAGATCCGTCCCGAGTTTTCGCGCGAACCAGTGAGCGCCCGCCAGCAATTCCGCCGTCTGTTCTTGCTCCTCTTTGGGAATTGCCGCGGAATACTGCCGAGCCACCAAATCAAGCAAGATGCCTTCTCGGACGCCCACTCCGGGGACCAGCATCGTTTGAAGGCCCAGCCATTTTGCCACCGAACTGATGATGATCGCGGCGATGCCGATCACTTCCGCGCGGTCCTGGCGAATATGGAACTGGCGCATCCGCCCGGGCACGTCGAGATGCAATAAGCGCCAGGTCTGGTCACGAAGCAAACGCACGTTGATCGCCGGAATCCGCCCGAAGTTCGGCGCCGGAGCAAAGCGGACGAGAGCTTCCGCATTTCCACCGCAGGCCACCACGACCGACCTCTTGAGCGGCGGGGGTGAAGGCATGGCGCTCCGCAAAAGCGAAAGGACGTGATGGCGCAAGCGTTCGGCGACGTCCTCCGTTATGGCCCCACGGATTCGATGGGTTTCCATGATGCGAATCGTCCCGAGGGGGAGAGCGATGCGATTGTCGAGAACGCCTTGACGAAAGAAATTCATTTCCAGGCTTCCCCCGCCCAAATCGAAGATCAGTCGCGGACGCACTCTTTCTCCCAGGACTCCGTGAACCGCCGAGCAGACCAGGCGCGCTTCCTCGGCGCTGCTGATGATTTCAATTTCAAGCCCCGATTTGCGCCGGATGCGCTCGATCAACTCGCGGTGATTCCGCACTTCCCGCGCCGCAGCGGTAGCCACGGCACGGTATTCGCCGGTGTGAAAGCGGTCCATGCGCTCGCGGAATTGACGAAACGTCCTCGCCGCTTGCGAAATCGTCTCGTCGTCGAGAAGCCGCCTTGTGAACGCGTTATGCCCCAGTCGTACGGACGCGCGCTCCGTTTCGAGGACTTGGATGTGTTGGGGAGAGGTGGCGCGAGCGATGACGAGGCGTATCGCGTTCGAGCCCGCGTCAATTGCAGCCAGTTGGACAGGTGCAGCCACTTAGCGCCAGAGTTGAGCCAATGCGTGCGAAGGCCGGTAATGCGTGTTGCGAATGCCGAGATGCGCGGCGATCTGCTTCCGCAGCATCCCGTTGACCTCCGAAACGCTTCCTTCGCCGTCCACTTCGATAAAGCCATGCCGGTTCGCCAGATATTCGAATTCGCGCTTGATCATCGACTGATACCGGATAAACGATTGAAACAAATCATTCGAAAGCGACATGTCCCGGCCCGATTCCCAATAACTGATCGAGTGCGATTTCTTGAACTCGCGATCGAAAGCGACCTCCGGGCGCACATTCAACCAGAAAGTCAGGTTCGGCCGCAACGCCATTTCGTACAGGCCGTGCAGGTAATCGCGGCCGATGCCCCGCACTGCTGCGCGCGCGATCAGCGTGAAAATATAGCGGTCAGCGAGTACGACAAGTCCCGACTGCAACGCGGGAAGAATCCGGCGCTCGAGTTGGTCGTAGAAGTCGGTGCCGTACATCAACGCCAGCGTCATGCGCGTCACGGCGTTTTCTTCGAGCAGGCCATCGATGTCCTGCGCGACGAGCAGCGACCGCCGCAGCCCCATCGTCTGAACCGCGAAGCCTTCGGATTCGAGCCATTCCGTCAGCAGCGCCACTTGTGTCGAGCGACCGGAACCGTCGCTGCCTTCCAGAACGATCAGCGGACCGCTCAACTCTTCGATATTTACGCCGGGGAGCGGAATGCCGTAAAAGCGCGAAGCGAATCCTTTTGAGCCGTTCGCTCCGCTATGGCCCTCTGCACCGGAACGCGAGCGCGGCCTTCGCGCCCCGTTCCGTCGCGGATCTGCGCTACTTCGTTTCATTTCTTTTCTTTTTCTTGGGCGCGAATTGGGTCAGATCGACGCGCTCCCGAACCAGTTCTCGCATCTGCTTCTGAAGGCGGTTCACCGGAAGCGTTCCATCCATCAGGACAAAATGATCGGTCTCCACCATCTGATCGTAATTGTTCAGGATGCGTTCCTGAAACATCCGAAAGCTTTCCTGCCGGTCGAGTGAAATACCCAGATCCATCCCGGCTTCGTAATATTTCAGTTTGGGACGGCCCGCCACGATGCGGTTTACGGCGACATCGAGCGGCGCACGGAAATAGAATGTCAAGTCCGGGATCGGAGCGAAGCTATACAGGTTGCGCAGCCATTTCGGAGAGCAGCCTCGGGCCGCGTCGCGCGCGAAGGCCGTATAGATATAGCGGTCGGCCAGCACGAGGTAACCGCCGTGTAGCAGCGGCAGAATCTGGCGCTCGCACCGGTCCGCAAAATCCGCCGCGTGCAGGAGGGAAAACGTAACCGCCGTAAGGAGCCGGCGTTGCTTGCCGCGCCGCGTCGCCGATTTGACGAGCGGCGATGAGTTCCACTCCGTGAAATGAATTCGATACCCGCCGATTTCCAGCCAGCGCTTCAGAAGATAAAGCTGCGTGCTCTTTCCCGAGCCGTCCGTTCCTTCCACCACCACCAGTGCGCCGGGATACGGACGCTTGCCCGTTGATCTTTCGAGCGCTGGTTCCGGTGCGGAAGTATCTCGAGTTACAGTCGCCATTTGGAAGAGCCGGCCGCCCAAACAATTATCATACTTTCGAGCTGTTGAATGCTCCATGAAAATCCCGTTACACGCAAGTGAGTCGGAGCCGTAATCGGGAGCATCGTCAGTAGGAACGCGGACTTGGCGTCATGATCTTCGTGAGTGGTAACCTGTTTTCCTGCTGGGTTTGCGGGTCCAATTCGGTACGAGGAGGCCGCTGCGGATGAGGTTCACCAAAGAGTTCAAAGTCAAGCCGGGCTCGAAGATTCGGCTCTCGAAATATGATCCGGAGGAAACGCTCGGCTGGCATAAGGGCCACAAAATGGAAGCTAGCCTCGACAAGGCGATTCAAGCGATGGACAACCTGCAATTCCGGCTTAGCGCGGAGAGAAAACAGGCGCTCTTGATCGTGCTTCAAGGCCTCGATACCGCTGGCAAGGACGGCACCATCCGCCACGTTATGTCGGGAATAAATCCTCAGGGTTGCCGGGTAACGCCCTTCAAGGTGCCGACTGCCGAGGAAGCGGCTCACGATTTCCTTTGGCGGATCCACAAAGCCGTTCCCGAGCATGGAGAAATCGTTATCTTCAACCGCTCACATTACGAGGACGTGCTCGTTGTACGCGTACACAAGCTCGTTCCAAAGGAAGTCTGGTCGTCGCGTTATGGCGAAATCAACGAATTCGAGCAAATCCTGGCGAGCAGCGGCACACGCATTCTGAAGTTTTTCCTGCACATCAGCAGAGACGAACAACGAAAACGCCTGCTGCAGCGCATTGATGATCCGGATCGCCAATGGAAGATCTCCGAAGCGGATTTCCACGAGCGCAAATTCTGGAGCGACTATACCGCCGCATACGAAAGCGCGCTTTCGAAGTGCAGCACGGACTCCGCGCCCTGGTTCATCATTCCCGCGAACAAGAAATGGTTCCGCAACCTGGCAATATCGCACATCATCGCGGAGACGCTCGGTGACATGAACCCGAAGTTCCCCGCGCCTACGGTCGATGTGGCAAAAATAAAGTTTTCTTGAGTTCGTGACCGCTTGCCGCTCTGCGCGCCGCTGCCGTTCCCGCAAGCGGCCTGCCCAAACGTCTTGCAAAAGAACGAACTTCCGCATAGTCTCTCGGGATTGTCGTCCCGGTTGGCCAGCGACCATGAGCGACGAAGCGGCCTTTCCACGCAGTTTCCTCAAATCCTATCCCAAGGCCACTCGAGCCGAGGGCTGTTTTATCTATACTTCGGAGGGTCGCCGCTATCTCGACGCATGCGGCGGCGCTGCCGTCGTCACTATCGGCCACGGCGTTCCGGAAGTTGCGCGAGCCATCGGCGACCAGGCAGCGCGGCTTGCCTACGTTCATTCCTCACAATTTCGCACGGGAATCGCAGAGACCCTCGCCCAGCGCATTCTTGCCCTTGCGCCCGAGCACATGCGGCGCGACGGCCGCGTGTTCTTCACGTCGGGCGGCTCGGAAGCCACGGAAACGGCCGTCAAACTCGCTCGCCAATACTGGCTCGAACGCGGCGACAGGAAACGTGTGCGCGTGATCGCGCGCCGACAAAGTTATCACGGCGCAACTCTCGGCGCGCTCGGCGTCTCGGGCAACGTCCACCGTCGCGAACCATTCGCTCCGCTGCTTCTCGAATGGGGACACATCGCGCCCTGTTTCTGTTATCGCTGTCCATTTGGACTGGAATATCCCGAATGCAACGTTGATTGCGCCGATGATCTTGGGCGCCTGCTCGCGCGCGATGGATCGGACGACGTCGCCGCATTCATCCTCGAACCATTGTCGGGCGCCACTCTTGGAGCGGCCGTTCCGCCCGAGGGTTACCTCCAGCGCATTGCGGAAATCTGCCGCAAGCACCGGATTCTTCTCATTGCGGACGAAGTCATGACGGGCATGGGCCGCACCGGAAAACCCTTCGCGGTTCAGCATTGGGACGTCGTTCCGGACATGATTTTGGTCGGTAAGGGAATTGCCGGCGGATACGCGCCTCTCGGCGGCGTGATCGCGGCCGGGAACGTCGTCGAGGCCATCGCTCGCGGCTCCGGGTCATTTCTCCATGGCTTCACGTATCAGGCCCATCCCGTTGCAACCGCGGCAGGCAACGCTGTGCTCGACTACATCGAGCGCGAGAACCTCTTCGCGCGCGTCGAGCCGGCGGGGCGCGAACTCGGCCGTGCGCTCGAATCGCTCAAGCGCTTCTCTGTGGTAGGCGATGTGCGAGGGATGGGCCTGCTCTGGGCCATCGAGCTCGTCCGCGACGTCAAAACGCGCGATCCATTTCCCGTTGACGCGCACATCGCGCCGCGCATCGCCCAGGATGCGCTCGAATCCGGCGTCCTGACCTATCCCATGCAGGGCTGCGCCGATGGCGAACGCGGCGACCATCTCCTTATCGCGCCTCCATTTACGTTCACCACCGCAATGACTCAAATGCTCGTCTCCTCTCTCGAGCACGCGATCGCGGATATGGAGAAAACTCACCTTGCTGGCACTGGAGGTTCTTCTGCGCTGGCCTGAACTTGTTCAATCCCGCAGTTTCCTGGTCCTTGCTTCATTGTTGCTGGCCGGAGTCGCTTCTGGGAACTCGCGACCGTCCGAAGTGACGCGCGGTTTTGCGCATCGCGGAGCAGCGGATGAGGCTGCGCTGGAAAGGCAGTATGTCTCGCTGGCCTCGCGCGACCGGATCAAAGCCTTCCATCGCTATCTCACTGCCGAGCCCCATCCCGCGGGCACAAAGAGGAACAACGATCTCGCCCGCTGGATTGCCGATCAGTGGAAAAAACAGGGCCTCGAAGACGTGACAATCCACGAATACGACGTGCTCAATTCCCGCCCGCGCCGGGTTTCTCTCGAAATGGTCCAGCCGGCGCATTTCCGCGCCAGCCTGCGCGAAGACCCCTACGAC
>DATEKA010000232.1:0-84985 GCA_035277685.1 Candidatus Acidiferrales bacterium | reverse complement strand
CGACGTTTTCAAGGACTGCTGCAACAGGGAGGCCGGCGTCGAATCCGTCAGAGTGTCTTCGAAGGTCTGCACAATTCGCCCCGTCAACGTCGTGATTCGCGCGAAAAGGTGCAGCGTAGCGGTATCAACTCCGTCCTTCTCCGCAAAGCTCAATTGACGCGTCGGAATCTGCACCGTAATCGGAACCAGGTCTGTATCCGATGTGATGCGCATAAAATCGAAGCGATAATCGAACTTGATCTGGTCTTTCACGAGGCGCGAGGTCACTACCTCTTCCAGGTCCTTGAATTTCACGGGCGGCGGCTGGAAAGCCTTGGCGTACTGCTCGAGACGATTGAACTCGTCATACGCCTGCGTCTGGATACCGCCCTTCTCATTCATGTGCGTGCCGTCCGTGTTCTGGAAGCGATCCGCCTTGGAGGAAAGACCCATGGACTCGGCCATCGTCAATCCCGCGCCGGGAACGTAGGTCAAGGCGTCCTTCTCGCTCGGATCCATGGTGAGGTGGTACTCGCCCGTCATAGTCGGATCCACGAACTCAAAGATAATGTTCTCGCCGATTCCCTCGAGGTATCTGTAGCGCCAATCCTCGAAGGGATATGTCGTGGTTTCGCCGCCGCCTTCTTCCGGCGGCCGCTCGTATGTGCCGCCGCTTGGATGGGAGTCAGTTTCGTCCGGCTTGCCCCAAATGATGTAAATCCGCCCGCGATCCGTCTTCCAACCCGGAATGCCCGACGCGTAGTGCTCGTTGGCATACGCGATTCGCCGGTAGTGTTCTTCTTTGTAGGTGTTTTCGGGAGAATCGGGATCAGGATTCCGGCGGGCCCAGAACGCTTCGATGAACTGTTCGCGCTCTTCGTTCGTGGATAAGTGCAGGAAGGCGCTGCGCTCTTCAGGGGTGATGATGTAAACGACGTCCTCGTTCAGCCATTTCTTGTACTGCGAATCCAGCTCGTTGAACAGCTGCTTCTCTTTTTTCTTGTTCTGCCTGGCGAGTTCTTTGGCTTGTTTCCTGGCTTGCTCATCCTGGTCCTGCCGGGCCGCTTTGGCCCAGACTAGAGGTACGCACCCTAGTACCTCCGCCAAAATGATGGAAAGGAGCACCTTGGCCGAGCGATTCATTGATTTACACCTACCCTGACGGTTAGGAATCTTAGCCCGTCCTTAAGGACAGGTCAATTGAATGTTCCCCACTGCACCGCTCCGAACCCGCTCGCGCCTTCGCGCGCAGTTCCGCGCCTTTCTCTTACAACATAAGAACCTTGTGTGAGGGAAGGGGTTGCCCACGCCCCTGCCGGGGCGCCCGTCCCGATCTTGCACGCGGATCACCAGGACGGGCCTTTCTTCTCTTCTCGTCCGCGTCAAAAGGATTTAGAATAGTGGGCCGTTAGGCAGGAACCTGTCGAGTAGAGATGTCTTGCGAGAAGCTGTTCCCGTCGGTTCTACAGGTGTGACTGTCTGAAAGCCGGAGGGCAGGATTTAGGCGACTAGGAGTGTGGTTCCTCTCTTTGTCCTTTGCTCTGCGTCTAAGGCTTAGAACTGGTGTCTATTCGTCTGGTAATCGTGACCAGCAGGCCTGTTCTGTGTGTGAACCGAAACATTTTGGTCTCCTTGGGCGTATCCATAAACGAGCCCGGGGAAAGACGCCGTAGTTTGGGTAATTGATCCGGTTTGGCAAAGGATTCTGCGAATGAAGACGGGACGTAAGGTCGCCATCGGCGCGGTGGCCGCCGTGGTCTTGCTCGCTATCGTGTTAGTGAGCGTGTATGAGGTGAACAAGGGTGTGGTCACGGTCCAGACTGGCCAGGTGGTGCGCCAGAACCTAACCTCCCTGGTCACTGCCTCCGGCGAAATACGCCCGAAGAATTTCACCAACGTCCTGGGCGAAGGCTTCGGCAAGATCACCGACATAGCTGTGAAGGAAGGCGACCATGTCCGCGTCGGCGACGTCCTGCTCCATATTGACAGCATCCAGCCCGCCGCAGACGTCCAGGCACAGACGGCCAACCTCGCCGGGTCTGAAGCCGCCTCGAAGGCCTCCACCGCCAGTTATCAGGCCGCGGTCGCCACGCTTGCCCAACGGCAGGCCGATCTCGACAAAGCGAAACTCGATTGGCAGCGGTCGCAATCCCTGTTTCAGAATGAGCTTATCTCCAAGTCCGACAATGACGCCTCCCACGCCACCTATGACGCGGCCGTCGCCGGGGTTAAGGCTGCCCAGGCTCAGGTGGCGCAAACGCGCGCAGCTTCCGAACAGTCCACTCTCATGGTCCAGCAGTCTCGCGCGGTCCTGGCGCATCAGGCTGACATCCTTCGCAAGACGACTTATCGAGCGCCGATCGACGGCATAGTGAGTTTCATAGCCGTGCGCGTGGGCGAAAACGTCGTTCCAGGCATCCAGAACGCCGAGGGCAGCTTCCTGATGACAATCTCCGACATGAGCATTGTCACCTCCGAAGTGAAGGTTGACGAAACGGACATCTCGAGCGTCAAGAATGGCCAGACCGCGGATGTGACCGTTGACGCTCTTCCTAACACGACGCTTCACGGCGTGGTCACTGAGGTGGGCCAGCTCGCAATTTTGCGGTCGTCCGGCCAGGCCGCCACCGAACAAGCTACAGCCAATACGCAGGAAGCGCGCGACTTCAAAGTGGTGGTCACGCTCAAGGATCCGCCTCCGACCCTGCGAGCCGGCCTCTCCTGCACGGCCAAAATTCAGACGGCTCATCGCGACAAGGTCGTCACGGTCCCCATTCAGGCCGTCGCCATCCGCACGCAGGAAGAGCTGGATGCCGCCAAGCACCCGGGCAGTGGGGTGACGCTGGCCGCCTCGCGCCCCGAAACGGATGCGGAAAAGAAGGAGATTCAGGGCGTTTTCGTGATTCGCGGCAATAAAGCGGAGTTCGTACCCATCAAAACCGGCATAACCGGCACGACCGACATTGAAGTCACCAGCGGGCTGAAGCCCGGAGACCAGATCGTAACCGGGAGCTACTCCGTTCTCCGCACGATCAAGCCCGGCGCCACCGTCAAAATCGACAACTCGCTGGCCAAGGCCGAAGGAACCAGTTAGTGCAAGAGCCGACCCCGAACGCGTCGCGTGGTCGTTCGCGCCGGTAAGCAACGACTTTCACCGCCGGAGTCGCATCCTATTGATTTGGTGCTAGATTTGATCGGCTGCCGCTTGCGCTTGGCGCCTGATCCGGGGAATTCCGATGGCAACGCCCGTTGAAGAAATCGCTGCTCAAACCTACCGAGAGGACTTCGTCTCCGCCGGAATCGTCATCAAGACCGAAGACCTCTGGAAGACCTACGAAATGGGTACGGAGCAACTGCACGCGCTCCGCGGCGTCAATATCGAAATTCGCAAGGGCGAATACGTCGCTATCATGGGGCCCTCCGGCTCGGGCAAGTCCACGCTGATGAACCTGATCGGCTGCCTCGATACGCCTACGAAGGGAAACTATTGGCTCGCCGGGCGCCTGGTCAGCCAGCTCGACGACGACGAACTTGCGTACATCCGCAACAAAGAAATCGGCTTCGTCTTCCAGACGTTCAATTTGCTGGCCCGCGCCACCGCACTCCACAACGTCGAGCTGCCCATGATTTACAACGGGACGCCCGCCGAAGAGCGCCTCGAACGCGCCAAACGCGCACTCACGCAAGTGGATCTCGCAGGACGCATGATGCACCGGCCCAATGAACTTTCCGGCGGACAGCGCCAGCGTGTGGCCATCGCCCGCGCGCTCGTCAATAATCCTTCAATCCTCCTGGCCGACGAGCCGACGGGCAACCTCGACTCGCAGACCGGCGAAGAAATCATGGCCCTGTTTGGTCGCCTCTATGAGAACGGCAACACCATCATCCTCGTGACCCACGAGGCTGACATCGCCGCGCATGCGCACCGCATCATCCGGCTCCGCGACGGCAAAGTGGAGCACGACGCCCCGACGCGATAAACCGTGATCGAT
This sequence comes from Candidatus Acidiferrales bacterium, assembly GCA_035277685.1. GTDB lineage: Bacteria > Acidobacteriota > Terriglobia > Acidiferrales > UBA7541 > Palsa-295. Next base: position 81,014 of record DATEKA010000232.1, on the reverse strand, counting down.
ACACGTGTCGAATAAGAATCGCCGTAAGTCTCTGTCTGTCAATAAAAAACACAAAATTTGATCGATACTCCTGATATGTTCTGTGAAACGAGGTTCTTCCGGATTTCCGGCATCACTCGACGCGGCCGCGCAACACGGTCACTGAGGCGCGGGGCAAAACGAAGGCCGTCGCGGCGGCCGCCACGACGTTCGAGGCAACCGGCGGGCCGTCCGGGTCAGCATGGCTTTTCGGTCCCGCCGGGCGCCAAACATACTGCGCTGCTCCAAAGGTTGTCACCCCGACCTGACCGGCGAAATGCAAGACAGGACCGCCCATCGCGGCGAGATCCCTGAAATCGATCTTCACGCCATGGGGATTGGTTGGGTCCTTGTTGATGAGCATGAGCGACCACTGGCCGTCGGGCCGCTTCGCGGCATAGGCGGTGACCAGGTCATGCCCGGCGTCGTCGCGCACATCGGAATCAGCGGGATAGAGTTGATAGACGCCCGCGCCATGCTGGACCCAGTCGAGGTTGATCATCCGGCTCGCAGAGTACTGTGCGGTGTGCTGCAGGATGCGCAGGTGATCGTCGGCGACGAAATTTCCGTAGGTGCTGAACGCGTAGCACCCGGGGTGCAACCGTTCGGGCTGAATCGGCGAATGGGTGTAGAGCGCGCCGCCATTCGCGAGGAACGAACCTACGCTATCGGCCAGCCATAGAGCTGAAAACGTGTCCTGCATGGGATCGCTGAGCGACCAGGAAATGTTGCTCTCCGTGATCATCAGGGGAACGTTCGCGGGCACGCCGTCGTCGCGCCAGACGTTCATGATGTGGCGAGTCAATTCCGGCTCCCGATATAGGTCGGTCCAGTGGATCTCGCAGGGCGGAAACGGATAGTGCTCGAAGGAAACGAACGATAAGTCCTGGAGTCGCCCGCGAACTTTCAGGTACTCGATGAAACGGCCGAGCCAGGACGTGCGGCCCTGCGCGTCGAACCACGGTGCGATATGTTCGACGAAGCGCTTGCGCCGTCCGTGAATCTTAAGGTAATTGCGGAAGCGGCCGCGCCAGGGCGTCGAGGGACTCTGGTCGTCGGACCATCTGGCGATGTCTTCGTTGACCCCCGTGAAAATTGGGCCGCCGAGCTTGAGCTTGGGATCGACGCGATGCAGCGCCGCGGCGAACTGCAAGTAGAGCGCGGCGTAATCCTCCGGCGTCATGAACGCCCCGTCGGGCTCTTCGCCCATTTCGACGTACGAGACGGGATAGCCGCGTTTTTCGATGTAGGCAATTTCGGCGGCGCTGTCTTCGGGCGTTCCATAGATCATGGCGATGGGAACCATCGCGGGCAGATGATTCGTCAAGCCGCTCTTGTAGAAAAGGTCGAAGCCAGTTTGGACGCGCAGCGGCATGCGGTCAGCGGCGGTGTGCCAGGGATCAAGGGACGAGGCCACGGTCGGTGTCTGCGCCTGGCCGGGTGTGTGCTTGACGATATCGAGGAATTTTCCCTCTGCGGTGAAGTTGCCGGCGTAAAGCTCGTTTATCGCATACCCGGCGCAATTGCGCGGGTCGTCTGAGCCGTGTGTGTCGCAGGTGTTCGAGGACTCGGTCATGCGAACGCGCACGAATCGCGCGAGGATCGGGTTTTCCGAGAGCCGCAGCGTCACCGTTCCGCCTTTGCCGTTCTGCACCGCACCGGCAGGGAAGACGGTCCAAAAGCCAGCCCCCTGGTTCAGAATCGCGTCTTTGCCGGTCCAATATTCAACTCTGTACTGTGTGGCGTACGGATTCGCCCAGGCGATGCGGATGGCATCGAGCGATTCCGCGGCGCCGAAGTCGATAACGACCCATTGTGGGAGGAGCGCGTCGTCTTCCCCGGTAAACCTCTTCGCGAGATAGGGATTGCTCTTCCAGTAGGTTGATTCGTCGCCATCGGTGAGCCGGGAAAATTCGTTCTCGCTGTGGTCGCCGCGCGTCGTGCCGCGATGCGGGAGCAAGTAGCCGAACGATTCACGCAGAGGCTCGGCGCCGGGTTGGGAGTTGCCCGTGAAGTAGCCGTCCTGGCGGGCGGGATCGCTCCATGTGCCTTTTGGATTCCAGTGCCAGGTCTCGTAGTTCAACTCGGTGTTCTGGCGATAGCTGATGGGACCCCATCCGGCCGAGAGCGATTCTTTCAGGTTCTCGGGCGTATAGACTTCGTCGAAGTCAACGGCAGGGAGAATATCAATTGAGCTGCCCAGAGCCTTGTCGGGATCGAATGGAATCGCGCGGGAAGGAGTGGTGTCCACGCGAATGGTCTGCGCCAGCGCGAAAGGAGCAGCGAACACCACGGCCGCAACGAAAGCGATCATCCTGATGGCATGGAAACAACCCCGGACAGAGGGCATCATTTCTGCTCCCGATGAGTTTACAGAGCGCGGCCATTCTAACGGTTTCGCGCGAAGAACCGTGCTGCAATTCCGGGGAGTTCCTGGGTTGCGAGGATAGTGCGGATCAGTGATGCTGGGGCGCTTCTGTCGCTACGAAGCCGTACTCTCCTACGTAGCCCATTGAACGGACCTGGATCGTGTACTTGCCGCCGTCCGGCAATTTCCAGTCGCCATTCGCAAAATTCAAGTCCCAGAACCCATACGTGCTGGAATCGCCGGCGCGTGTGGCGCGGATCAGCAGGTTCTGGCATGCCCCTCCGCATTTGGTCGCGATGTGCACCGCGGCCCCCGGTTTAGCGGTGAAATCATAAAATTGCTGTGCGCCGGCGGCAGCGACGCGTCCCGCGCCGCGAGCAGGAACACCCGGCGAAACGATGAGCGGCAGGCGCACCGGGAAATGCTGGTCTGCGGGCACAGGGCTCAGAGAAAAGCCGTAATGCGAGAGCAGATTGGATTTGTCGGTGATGGCAAGGATCTGATACGAGCCGGTGACAGGCAGGACCTCCCGGAAATTGACGTGGCAATTGCCGATATCACCGTCCAGGAGTGTGTTGTCCGGTTTCAGAATGGAGAAGCTCGGATTCGCGCCCTGGCAAGGACCCAGCGTTAGAAACACGGCGTCGCCGGCTTTGCCGCTAAAGGAGTAAAACTGCTTCTGTCCCAGCTCCTTGATAATGCCGGCGCCGGGAACAGGATGATCCGGCGACACTGTGTCGCCGATTCTGATCGAGTAGCGATCAAACAGGGCTGCGTGCAATATGAAGCTGTAGCGCGCGGAGGGACCGTCCGCCTTTGCAACGATGCGGTAGACGCCGCCTTTAGACAGCGCGATGGGACCGAAGTCGCGGCAGCCGATTTGCCCGCCGAGGTAAGTGTTGTCCGCCTGGAGAACATCGAAACGCGGAGGCGCTCCTTGACATGGACCGACGGTGACATAGAGTTCGGTCGAGCCGCTAATCGAGAACGAATACGCCTGCTTTTCTCCTGCGCGGGTTACGTGGCCCGCACCCGGCGAGGGATGATCGGGCGAGACCGTGTCGCCGACTTTGATGGCGAATTCGTCTGCGGCCGTGGATGGCGAGACGGACGCGGAGAACGAGACCGAGGATGGGGCGGATGACGACTTTGGAACCGGCAGAGGACGCATGCCAACCGACGCGGCCGCAAATGCAGGCATGCCGGTGAGAGCGACGTCCAGGATGCAATCGTCCAGGTCCGGTTGGAGGTTAACGCCGAATGCGCGGCAAGTCGCTTCGGCTTTCGACCGCTGGTCCGATGAAAAAGAGCATGCGCTGACCGGTTTGTAGGGCATGTTGAGGTCCGTGAATTTAGCCGTGCTTTCGCCCGACCAATAGTGGAAGAGCGACTCGGGCTGCGTGATGCGCCAACTGTTGGCGAATTCGCGGTAGAGTTTCGTGCGGAAATCCGAATCGGAGATGTTGAGCAACGCCCCGCTGCGAGTTGTCAGAGTTTTCTGCGGATTCGTAGTGGAGGAAGCGAGCAAACCGCGCAAAGACCCGGTTTGCGAGCCTGGGACGAAGCCATAGTTCAAGGCATCGGCAAAGCGGGTCATTGTGAGGCGGCTGCCGTCCGGCCAACCGACAACGACCGTTCCGCCGTGGCGTTCAAGGGCGCCGCCGTGCGGCAGCCGGCGTTCGACGAAGTCGGAATCATTTATGGCCGCGCCGTTTGCCATCAAGAACGAAGGTTCCCGCGCGTACACGCCCACTCGATCCCCGTGGACATTCGCAACTACCGCGGTATTCAGGGAAACCTGTTTGCCCCAGGGTTCCTGCCGCGCCTGAATGACGAGATTGCCGTCAGGCGATGCTGCGATCAGAAATTCGCCGGCGGCCTGAAAATCGAAGTGGGCGCCGCCTGCTCCGGTAAGATGTGGCTCGCCCATGGAGCAAAACCAGCAATTGTCGCCGTTCGGTTTCTCGCAGTAGATACCCCAGCAGTTGAACCCGTTTGGTCCATTGTTACAGTTGCCGAACAAACATCCGCCGGGACCGGGATCGGGCGTAGGACAGATGCCTCCCCAACAGCTCCACGGCGTTGGATTGCCGCCGGGGGACGGGTTGCCGCCTGGTGGCGGATTCTGGTTGGGAGTGCCGCCGTTCGAGCCCGAGTTGCCGCCGGGCTGGGAATTATTCCCTTGTCCGGGGGTGCGATTAATCGGCGCGGTAAGAGTGATCATCTGTGGAGGCCGGTTGATGGGCGCTGTGAGCGTGATGACTTGCGCAGGCCCAGAGTTCCCACCTTGGGGAGATTGGGAAGGCGGCCGTCGCGACCAAGAGGAGACAAGCGTAATCATCGGAGGCGGAGGCGCCGCCGGCGCAAGCTGTCCGCTTGAATCGTCAGATGCCAGGCCGCTGGAATCTACGAAGTTGACCGGATCACCGGCTGCGTAGCGATAGAGGTTGGCATCACCGCCGTTGAAGCGAATCGGGTCGCTAGCCGTCCAGCGCCCGACGGCGGGGTCGTAGTCGCGAGCGCCGAAACGAATCAAGCCCGTATCGGGATCGCGCAGACCTCCGGCGAAGCCAATGGGAATGAAGTTCGGCGAAGTTTCTCGCGTGATGCGACCCCACGCGTCGTAGTCGATAGCATCCGCGATGGCGCCCGCTTTCGAGTCGATGATCAGGCGAGGACTGCCAATGGTATCCGTAATTACGCGATAGGTTGCGGCGACGCGCATGATGAGGCCGAGATGGCCATCCCCGTCATAGGCGAATCGGGAAACGATCTTTCCAGCACCATCTGTTTCAGCGGCGATAGAGCCATCAGGCCGATACAAATATTCCGCCGCAAGCTTGCCGTCAATTTTCCGCCCGACGCGGCGGCCTTCAGCATCGAGAAGATATGTGATCTCGCGGCGGCCGGGCAAGGAAGCCTTTCGAAGACCTCCGAAATCGTCATAGGTAAAGGAAGCCGCGCCTGACGGATCTTCGCGTCGAGCCAGATGCCCGTCGGGCGCCCAAATGTAGTGAACCGAGCCCCAGTTGGTCAGGCGACCGCGCTCATCATAAGCCGCCGCGATCTTTCCGTTCGCTCGCGTGACGCTGGCGCGGTTGCCGGCGGGATCGTATGCGTCCGCCTCGACCAAGTGTCCGTTGACGCGCACGGCGGACAATCGGCCGGCAGGATCGTAGAAAAATTCCGTTGTTGAGGCTTTCTCTTCGCTTGTGGTTTCAAGGACGCTCTTGATTCGGCCGAGGTTGTCGCGGGTGTAACGCTGGTCCAACAGAAGCTTTCCTGATGCACTCGCCGTGGAACGAATGAGCTCGCCGCTTGCGTCAAATTCCTGCCTGGTTTGCACGATGCCGAGCGACGTGTTGGTTACGAGTCCGGTGGCCGCATCCCGGTTTATCGAAAGGGGGCCTGCCCCGGTCAGGTTGCCCGCTGCGTCATAGGCAAAATCCAGGCCATTGCCGCCGTCCACCGATTCGCTGACGACACGACCATTCGCGTCGAGCTTCGTCCCGACCGAACCGCTGATGGGTCCCGACCAGGCAAGCGAGGCGGGCGACCGACCCGCGTATCCATACTTCGTAATCACTCCGCTCGGATCGCCGGCTTGCGCCAGAAGCCCGGAATGTGCGTCGTAGGATGCCGTCCGCTTGCCCTGGTCGAAGGCGAGAGCGCTCACGCGGCCAGCGTCATCATAGGAAATGTTGACAGCGCGCCGTCCCATTCCGGCGATTGCGGCCGCCTGGCCATCGGCGTTGAACGAGGTTGTTTCCACCGATGCATCGCCCTTCACCACGGGTGGCGCAAAGCCCGTTGGACGCCCCGCGGAACTGCAACCGAGCGTGAAAGTCAATCCGCCGGGAGGCTGAAGCCGTATAAGGCGGCCGGCAGAATCGTAGGTTGCAGCGAGAGTTGAGCCGTCACCAGCGGAGGCACTGACGGCGCGCCCAGCGCGATCCGTTCTTGATTTCTCGACGACGCCGTCGGGGCGAGTGATCGCTATCTCACCGGATCCTGAGTCATAGGCGAAGCGCGTCGTGCGAGCGAGCGGGCCGGCGCCGATCGTCACGGCAGTTTCGCGTCCTTCCGCGTTATAGGTGTACGACACGGGGGCCGCGCCCGGCTGCAAATGGCGAATCAACCGGCCTTGTTGATCATAAACGCTGATTGTGCGGCGTCCGGCGGGATCAATCAGCGTGACACTCCGTTGATCCGGATCGAACGTTTGCGTCCAGGCATGGCCATTGATTGTGGTGACGACTGAGCCTGAGCGGACGTAAGGAAGGCCGCGCTGCGGATGCAAATCGTTCTTTAGTTCGCGCCGCGATATGACCCCATCGGACCGCGTTTCGAGGACCGGCGTGAGAAGCGGAGCGACCATGCCCCAGACCGGGCTCGGAACCGTACCAATGGTCCAGCTTGCGTCGCCGGCAGCGTTCAGCGTTATCGAGCCGTGCGAGTCCGTGGTTTCCGTGCTCGCGGCGCCGTCGGCGGTGGTCAATGTCCGGCGAATGCCGCCGCTGACGGACTCTGCGCGATATGCGAGGCGCCGTCCCAGCGCGGTAGAAATTTCGATTTTGACTTTGCCCGCGGACGCCATCCTATCGAACCGCTCGACAACACCGTCGGCGTCGGTTGCCGAGGCGAGACGCCCTGAATCGTCATATGCGAATCGCGTGACTGCGCCGAGGGGATCGGTTTCCGAGGCGACGAGGCCCTCCGATCCCCAGGCGACATGAGTAGTGTTGCCAGCCGGGTCTGTGACCGCGATCAGCCGGCCGGTGGCATCCACCTCCAAGCCGGTTGTGGCCCCGTCGGTACCGATCAGTTGAGTGGGAGTGCCGTCCGGCGATCGGCGAACGGAGACGTGGACGGGTTGTCCGCCGAAGAAGCCATCCAGCCGCGAAAGGCGCCCACCAGAATCATAGGCAATCGTTACGAGGGTAGTTCCGAGGTGGCCGTCCACAGTGCGCAAGTGGCGGCCGGCAGAATCGAAGACGTAGGCTACCGAACCCTCGAAGCTGGGAACAGCGCTCCCGCTGGACGGAAGCGTGACGGAATTCGCGATGCGCCAGGAGCCGTCACCGCCGAGTATCACGCGATTCTTGGAGTCGTAACGCTGAACTAGATTGAACGACCAGCCACCCAGGCCAATCCAACGCGCGTCCCAGGAACGCTGGCCGTCGCGGCTATTGGCCCATTGGCTGGAATAAGTCAGATAAAGGCTTGTGTTCACGACGGGGATCGAAACAAACGCAGCCTGTTGAATACATGGAACGTAGCCGGCCGGATCGCACTGTTCGAGCGCAAGGGGCGCTGATCCCCGGGAATGGAAACGGTGCCACCAGAAGAAAATGCACAGAAGTGCGAAGGCGAACAGAACAGCGAAAAGGACTCTTTTGCGCATGAATCCTCCGACCGGCGGCGAGCCGGCAGTTCTCTCCCGAGGCGAGCGAAACCTACATCGGCAAGAGGGGGTGGTCAAAGGAATTGAAGGTGACTTGCTAAGAGCCTGACGAGCAAATAGTTAGACGGAAGAATGACCTGGCGCGCGAAGACTCCGTGGGCGGGAGGCGGCGCGACTAATCGCGACTCTTTCCATTTCGGGAATAGTTCACCAGATAAGGCGGCGGATCGAGGGGGAACCGAAGCTGCGGGTCGGGAATCGGCGTGCCGGGAACGGTGGGCAGCGGCAGGAGGCCGGCCCAGACGCCAAGGTCGTAGTCCTCAGGCTCATCTTTCGGGCCACCTGTGCGAACTTTGGCGGAGACCTCTTCGAGAGGCAGCGAGAGCACGGTCGTTTGCTTAAGCTCGGGTTCGCTGGGGTGGCGGATCTCGTTCCAGCGCCCGCGCACGATGTGCTGCGTGAAAGCTTCGAGGGCCTGTAGCTTCTCCTCGCGATCCTCGATCAGCGTCGCGCGTCCGAGGACAACCACGGAGCGGTAATTCATGGAGTGGTGGAAGGCGGAACGAGCGAGGACGAGGGCGTCAACGAGCGTCACCGTAACGCACATTTGCACTCCGCCGGCAAGCGTGCGCAACATCCTGCTCGCGGCCGAGCCGTGGATGTAGAGCTGGTCGCCAACACGCGCGAAGAGCGTGGGGATGACGTACGGCTGGCCGTCAACAACGAAGCCGACATGGCAGACAAGGCCTTCGTCGAGAATGGCGAAAACGGTTTCGCGATCGTATTTGCCGCGATCGGGGATGCGTTTCACACGCGTGCGCACAGTAGGGGTGGCTTGGCTCATGAGCGCAGCCTAAGGCGGACTTCGCTTAGTGGCAAGTGCCAATCTGGACTGGTGCGGCGAGAACTTTCGGCATTGGAGAGCGAGTTATTCGCTGGTGTCGGCGGCGTGGTTCATGGGAGCGATGCTGGCGCCTTTGTAAACGACGGCTTTCATGTTTTCGAGGACGTGAATATCGGACATCGGGTCGCCCTGAACAGCGACGAGGTCGCCTTCCTTGCCAACAGCAACTGTCCCGAGATCGTCCAGACCGAGCAGTTCGGCGCCGTGCTTCGTGGCTGCCGTGAGGGCCTGCTCTGGCGTCATGCCGAATTTCACTTCGGTGATTACTTCGTCGCGGACAGTTCCCTTGCCCGGCTCGTAACGCTGGTCGGAACCGGCCGCCATAAAGACGCCGTTCTGCAGGGCCATTTTGAAGCTGGCGATGTGCTTCGCGCCGAGCTCGTTCGCTTTGCGTATCACCCACGGAGGCATGTGCATCTTGGCGCCGTTGGTCATGATGTTGTCCACGATGTAGACGGTGGGAACGAGCGTGACGTGATGCGCGTTCATGTAATCGATGGCGTCCTGATTGAGTTCGGAACCGTGCTCGATGGAATCGACTCCGGCGTGCAGGGCGGCGAGGATGGTCGGCAGATTCTCGTCGTGCGCCGCCACTTTGATTTGATCCATGTGGGCCTGCTCGACGATTACGCGCAACTCCTCCGGCGAAACCTGCTCGGCCGTGGGCGAGTCGAGCGGCGAAAGGACGCCGCCTGAGGCCAGTACTTTGATCACCTTCGCGCCATATTTGATTTGCAGGTGGACGGCCTTCTCCGCGTCTTCCGGCGAATTGATGAAGCCGTTGAGCGGAGTGTAGTAATCCTCGAGCGGAAACTGCACCGGCATGTTCAGGAAGTCGCCGTGGCCGCCGATGATCGAAATAGCGTGGCCGCAGGGAACGATGTGCGGGCCGGGAATTGTGCGTTCATCAATCGCGTCGTGGAGCGCGACGTCGATGAAATTGTCCGATCCGAGTATGCGCATGGCCACGATGCCGGAATGGAGAGCGTAATCGACGGCCCTCGTGGCGCGTAAAAGGCCCAGTCCCGGCGACGGAATGGCGCCGAACGCGCCGGTCCACAGGTGCGTGTGGGCGTCAATCAGGCCTGGCAGGACAGTGTATTGCGAGAGATCAATTTGCTCGGCGCCAGCGGGTGCGCTGACATTCGAGCCGACGGCGGTGATTTTGCCGTCGGTGATAACAACGCCGGCGTTCGAGATGGCCGGCTTCTCCGTGTCGTAGATCAATTTCCCGCAGCGAACGAAGACGACTTTAGGCACCGCGGCTAAGGCCAGTTGCGCAAATCCGGCAACGCACAGCAGAATGCCCAGCAGTCGGAATGATTTCACAGTTCCCTCCGATCGGACGATTCGCAAGAGATCCGGCGGAGCCCGCCATGGCGGGCTCGCCACCGCGAGCTACCTCAAATTCGTCTCCAATAACTCGTTTGCGCGCCCACGCAACTATTGCGATTTAGGAGCGCTGCGGACCACTCGGAAGCCGGTGTAGGCTGCATCGGCTGGCCGATAGCGGGCCTTGGGATCGGCGGGGCGATCGGCGCTCCCGCCGGCCGTTTTACCGGTGCCGTCGGCAGCGATGACCCACTCAGCCACGTTTCCGTCAAGATCGAATGCGAGTTCCTGACCATCCTCGCCCTGGCCGCTGAAGCTGCCAACCTCGCGGAGCAGCGGCGCGCTTCCTGGAAGCAGCTTGATTTTTGCATCGAGACGCCGCGCGTCCTCCGGATTCAGGGAGTACCCGGCCCAGTAATCGAGCGTGTTTTCGCCCGTGTGAGATGCGTAGAGTGATTTGGAGTCCTTCTCGTTGGGCAAGCGATAGGCTTGACCCGTCTTTTTGCTGAGCCACTCGCAATAGGTCTTTGCCTGGTCGAATGAGATTCCGTTCGCCGGATAGTTCTCTGTGCCGGGCTCGACTTTGTAGCTTTTATCGAACGCGGCGAACTGCGCACGCGTCACTTCGAAGCGGCCGATTTCGAGATCGCCTCGCTTGACGACTTCGGGCGCAAGAACGCCGCTCTCCATCGCGCCGTAATCTGCGCCTGCTTTCTTCACGGACGCGAGGCGGAGCGCGACATCGAGCGGCGAGCCTTTCTTGAAGGCTTCGTTTTCCGGCGGGTTCGCGTGGAACAAATATTCATCGAACCATGCCATCTCCTCGTTCACTTTGCGGAGCTGATGCGACAGCTTGCGCGGGCCGTGAGGCTCGCCGGGGAAGAGAACGAGCTTCACCGGAACTTTGTTGAGCCAATAAAGCGTGCGGTAGTACGTCCAACTCTGATCGGTGGGCACGTTGCGATCGTTCGTACCGTGGAAAATCAGGGTGGGCGTTTTGACGCGGTCCATTTTGAAGACGGGCGATTTCTGAATGTAAAGCTCGGGGTCCTGGAACGGAGCTTTGCCGAAGTAGTAGTGGTCGAACGCTTCGCCAAAATCGACATTGGCCCAGTCGCTGATCCACTCGACGTCGCCCGCGCCGACTGAAGCGGCCTTGTAACGGTCGGGATCGGTGACCGTAAGCTGAATCGAGAGAATCGAGCCGTTGGACCAGCCAAGCGCGCCGATTTTGCCGGGATCGACAAAGCCTTTGGCGATCAGGTTGTCTACTCCCTTTTCGATATCGGGAATTTCAAGCGTGTAGTACTTTCCGCAGCAGATCGATTCGACCCATTTCAGGCCGTAATCCGAGCTGCCGTGATAATTCGTTTTCAGGACGAACGCGCCGCGCTGGGTGAGCAGTTCGTTCGCATACGCCCAGCTCTCCGACCATTCATCGTGATCGGCCCCGGCCGGACCGCCGTGAGTTGCGACGACGAGCGGGTATTTTTTACCGGACTGATAGTCATCGGGATAAAAGAGGATCCCCTCAACCTCGTCGTCGTTCGCGCCCTTCCAGTGCAGGACCTCCGTCTTGGCAATCGGGTGATTCTTGAAACCGGGATTGAGATTGGTGATCTGCACGGGCGAAGTGACGCTCGAGCCGTCGAGTTGCGCGCGGTACCACTGCGTCGGGATGCTTGCCGTGGAGTACTCGTAGAGCAGCGTGCGCCCATCGTCGCCGAGGACGAAATCGAAATAATTGCGCGGCGTGGAGCCCGTGACCCATTCGCGCGACCATGTCGAGCCGTTCTTCGTGAAGCGCGCCGGCTTCGTGTACACGCCATCCTTCAGCAGAGCGATGAAACCATCGGATGTCGTTTCCAGGTTGTAACCGGCAGCCCGGTCCCAATCGAGATTGACTTCAGTGGGCGTGCCCGAAGCGAGGTCGTAAAAATAGACCTTCTGAATGGAAGCAGTGTAGAAGCGGGGCGAATCGGAATACGGCGCGATGACGTAGAAACCGGAATTGTCGCGAGCCCATTGCACACGGTCAGGAAGAATCTTCCGGCCGGGGAGAATTTGCGTCCGCGCGCCGGTGACGAGATCAATCAGGTACGTCACCGGGGGAGTTTTCTCATCCCAGGCGTAACTCAACTCGCGGCGCGCCACCGCCACAACTTTCTTGCTGTCCCACGACGGCTGGAAGAACTCGATCCAGTCGGTATTATCCGTGACGCGCGTGATTCTCTTGTCTTTCAACGAGAGGCTGAAGAGGCGCACGGGCGGGGTGTGCGCGGAATCGTCCACCACGTGGCTATCGTCTTTGCGTTCCTTCAGTTCGCGATCGTAGAGCGACGGGTCTTCTTCCGCGCTGAAAAGGAGCGTGTCGTTGTCGAGCCATTCGAATTGCCGGATGTCGCGCTCGAGCGTTGTAACGTTCCACGGCTCGCCGCCGAATGCATCCATCATCCAGAGCTGGGTGTGCGCGGCCTTGGAGTCCGGCTTGGGGAGCGCGCGCGTGCTGAGGAACGCGATACGGTCGCCTGAGGGAGACCAGCGCGGATTCGAGACTTCGTAGTCGCCGCGCGTCATTTCGATTTCTTTCTTGTCTGTGAGACTCGTCATATAGAGGTTGCTGACGCGGTGATCCTTTTCCTTGCTGCCGGCGCTCTTCACCCAGACTGCCCATTTTCCATCGGGCGAAATGCGGAACTGGGTTGCAGATTCGCTGAAGATAATGTCGTTGGGCGTCCATGGTTTCGTCCCGCTTTCCGGCTTCGTATCTTGCGCGGAAACCGACGGGACGACGAGCAAAGCGGCGATCAAAACGGCAAAGAAGGCCTGCGAAGACTTGCGGATCATTGCTCCTCCAAAAGAAAATGCGGGCAGGACAGTAACACATTTCACCAGGTGCGGAAAAACTGTGAAAGTACGGCCATGCGTTATACTTCTTCCTCGATTCGCCGGGCCGGAGCCCACTCGCTTCGCCCTGCGGACCTGCGGAAGGACAGAGATGGTCCAGCAAACGAGCACAGGCAAAACGAAGGCGGCTTTTCCCCAAGGAGCAGTGCGGTTCTTTCGCGAGTTGAGCCGCAACAACAACAAGCCGTGGATGGACGCGAACCGCGATCGCTATCGCGCCGAGGTGGTCGAGCCGTTTCGGGTGATGCTCGACGCCCTTGCCCCGGCTGCCCGCAAACTCGACTCGCGGTTCGTTATCAGCGGGCGCGTGAACGACAATTTTTCGCGAATCAACCGTGATATCCGTTTTGCGCGCGACAAAACGCCCTACCGCCCGCAGATGTATCTGTTTTTCTGCGAAGCGGGAGACGATGCAGGGCAGCTATACGTCGGCGTCGGAGCGGACGTGGTCACCTGCGGATTCCGCATTTACGGCGGACGGCGTGTGACGCCGCTCGTTCAGTTTGGACGCCCGCGCGGGCTCGAAAACGCGAAGTGGCTCGCGCGTCAGAAGAACCGCCTGGACGGGAAATTCGAGAGCTACTGGTACTCGACGCAAAAAGGCGAGTGGACGAAACACGGCGGCTGGCCCGTGGAGCCCGAAAACTGGAAGAAGCTCCAGGCCTGGATCGTGAGGCGAACGTTTTCCCCGGCGGCCGCGTCGCGAGATGAGTTTCGACGCGAAGCAGCCAGGATTTTCAAGGAAGTCCATCCGCTGATGCAGTTTGCCTCCTCGCCACAGTGGAAAGGGTAGACGGGGAGGCCTGATGCCGGTCGGGAGAGAGCAGACGCGGAAAGACCACACAGCCAAGACAGGCCACGAACAATTTAGCGAGACGATCTACGGCGTGATTTGCGCGGCGTGCCACAACTATATTCTGATAGATAAGACAAACGATCCGTCCACCTGCCGTGAACACGAGACCTGCCGGCAGGCGTATTCGTGAAGTCTGCTCGAGCAATCGTCCCAGCGCGACGAACGCGCCGGACTCCGCGGTATAGATATTCGGGCGCTTGGTCAAACGGCGTGAAACAGGACTAGAATAGATATCGCACAACCCCTTCGCGGGCGAGCAGCATCGGTTCATGGTACGCGGGAAAATCTCTCAGGTTCAATTCATCACCCTGCCACCCGGAACAGTCCCTTGTGGACTGAAAACTGAAACGAGACTGAACCCATGAAACGGTCAAACCAGATTCATCCGGCGACGTTCCTGCCATTGCTGCTCTTCGCTTGCACTGTTGCGAAGGCACAGACCTCCGGCCCGGCCAAACCTCCATCGCTGGCAAGGCGCGATTCCGCCACAGCTCCCAAAATCAGCCCTTCGGCAAAACCGGATGGCGTGGTGGATTTGATAGTTCCAGAAGGAACGCCTCTGCAAATTGCGCTCGATCGCGAAGTACGCGTGAAAAAGGCAGGGCAGCCGATTCATGGACGCGTAATGCAGCCGGTCTATGCCTTTGACCAGCTCGTGATTCCGGCAGGCGCGCAAGTGACAGGCCACATCGTGAAGATTGAACCGATTTCCCGCAAGCACCGCATTCTCGCGCTTCTGAACGCAAACCTGACACCCGCCCATAAATTGCAGGTCGAGTTCGACAACATTGTCCTGCCCGGCGGCAAGAGTGTCCCTATCAATACGGAGGTCGCGGCCGGGTCGGGCCAGGTAATCCAGCTGGTCAGCGCGGGAGAAGCGCAAAAGAAAAAAACGCTGAAGGACGAGGCCTCGCAAAAGATCGCTCAAGCCAAGCAGCAGGCCCATCAGGAATGGAGCGCGGCCATGCAGCAGGCGAAAGCGCCCGGGAAGAAGCACCGCATCGAGCGTCTCGCGCTGGCCGAACTTCCCGTCCATCCGCAATACATTGACGCGGGCACGCTCTATTTTGCGGAGTTGAAAGAGCCGCTCACGTTCGGGTCGGAGCCGCTGACGGCGGCAGACTCCGCGGAACTCGGCACGACGCCTCCCCCCGGAAGCCTGGTGCACGCGCTGTTGCTTACACCGCTCGATTCAGGGACGACGCCGAAGGGCGCTTCCGTTGTAGCGGTGATTTCGCAGCCGTTATTCGACAAAGAACATCGGCTCGTGCTGCCCGAAGGCAGCCGCTTGAAGGGCGACGTCGTCCAGGTGCAGCCTGCGCGGCATATGCGCCGCAACGGCCAAATCCGCCTGGTGTTCCACGAGCTTGTGCCGCCGGAGGGCGTCTCGCAGCAGGTCGCGGCGAGTTTTGAGGGGGTGCAGTCGGCGGCGGGCGATCACGTGAAGCTGGATTCCGAAGGCGGCGCGCAGGCCACGAACCCGAAATCGCGCTATCTTTCAACGAGCGTTTCGCTGGCGCTCGCGGCGTTCTCATCGGCTGGAGACGGGGATACCGACGCGCTGAACAACGGCGCCGGCGGCGCGAACACGTATCGCCTGATCGGCTTCGGATTGGGAGTCGGCGTACATTACACGCCCCTGGGGATGGCTATGGGCGCGTTCGGCGCAAGCCGGTCCGTGTATTCGCATTTCCTGTCGCGGGGCCAGGATGTGGTGTTCCCGAAGGATACGGCGATGGAAATTGGATTCGGGAGGATGATCACTCCGCCGGGCAGCCATCCAATTCAGCAGTAAACTCAATCTTCGATTTTTGGATTTGACACTGGCCAACGCCTGGGAAGCAGGCGTGCCTTTTCCCCGACTCCGGCGCTCAATTCGGCGCTCGTTTGGCTCTCGAGCGACTGAACCCTGCGCTTCTTGCGAACAGACGAACGCTCACGGTTGTAGCACGGCGGGCAAACTATTCTCCGGTGGCTCCCGTGACTGCCACAGCGCCCTTGCGCATTGCGGAGCTGCCCAGAATCTGCAACGCGCCGCGCAAGAGATGCTCGAAATCGGCGCCGCCCGTCCCGCGGGCCTTCTCGACAGCTTTCTCGACGGCGCGCTCGTCGTAACCCAAGTTCACAAGAGCCGACGCAACGTCAGATTCGAGCTGCGAGCGCGTTGCAGGCTTGCCCGTTTCGGGAACGTCAACGGCGACGAGCTTGTCGCGCAATTCCACCACAATGCGCTCCGCCGTTTTGCGGCCCACTCCCGGAATGCGCACGAGCTGCGCCAGATCGGCCTTGCGGATCGCGGGCACGAGCTCCTCAATGCCCATTCCGGAGAGAATCTTCAAAGCGAGGGAGGGGCCGACGCCGGAAGCGGAAATGAGGAGCTCGAAACAGTGCTTTTCGCGCGCAGTCAGGAAGCCGTAAAGCGCAAGCGCGTCCTCGCGCACGTGTGTATGAATCAGAAGCGCCGCTTCACCTCCCAGAGGGCCCAGACCGGTGAATGTCGAGAGCGGGATTTGCACCTGGTACCCGACGCCGCCTACTTCGATAAGTAGCAGATTGGGCCGTTTGTCAACGAGCTTGCCGCGGAGGGAGCCGATCATGTCGAGCGATTATTCCCGAGCCGGAGAGGAGTGTCAAACATTAGCGCCAAGGGAGAGAATTGGGTCGCGGGAATGCGTCAAAAGGCGAAAACAAAGAGAAGACGAATTGGCGGATCTTTTGGCGGCTAGAAATTTCCGGAAGCTTTGTTTTCATGGAGTTACGGCGAATTCTACTCGTGGGCATTTGCGACTAGACATCGTCTGTAGGACCGCTCTTTGTTCCACGAGATGGCAGTCTCGAGGCTGCCTCAGAATTGCCGCAAGGCGATGCCGTTCAGGACGCGCGTGCTGTCCTGGCCGACGAAGAGGGCCGTATTGGCATCCATGATGTAGTAGATGAAATTGTAGGTGGCCGGAGGATTCGTCAACTGTAGCACCATGGTACCGCGGCCGTTCGTCCCCGGCGTCCCGATTGAACTGGATGAGCCGATCGGATCGGACGGTTGAGGCGACGTGCCAAAATTGTTGATATCGACGTTCGCAGTACCGGCAGTGAATCCTGTGAATGCCGCCTCGCCTTCGGCATCCGACTGATATGAACCGGGATTGTTGTAAAAAATTCCCTGGCCCTCTAAAACGAATCCGTAGTTCCCGGCGAACGCAGCGGGAGAAGGTTGCTGGAGATAAGCCGTCCCCTGAGCGATCGCTGTGGAATCCAGTTCCAACATCAACGCGGCATTCGCGGAGGTGGGATACGCCGCAAATTCCATTGATCCGAGCCTGAGATCAATGCGCCCGGTGGCCGCGTCAACGGAGTAAGTGGACGCGCTAATCGAGGTGTTTGCTGAGACAGTTCCGGCATCGTCGCTGTCGAGAGTACCGCCTGTGACGTTTCCATTGGAATCCGAAGTAAAGGCTCCCCCG
Source organism: Candidatus Acidiferrales bacterium (assembly GCA_035277685.1). GTDB lineage: Bacteria > Acidobacteriota > Terriglobia > Acidiferrales > UBA7541 > Palsa-295. The sequence goes on along the minus strand of DATEKA010000232.1, from coordinate 63,764 downwards.
GCGGCGTAGGCTCCTGAAGTGGAATTTCCGCCCACGCTGAACACGTAGTTGGACGCGGAGAGGACGCCAGCTCCGAAAGAGGAACCGCCAGCGCCGCTCACAACGTCTCCCGCCAGATGGGCGGCCTGACCGGTTTCGATGATATCGAGATGCGTGCTATCGATGATGTAGAAGGCAAATTGGAGTTGTCCGGTGCTGGTGGAGGAAAGGGTGAGGGTGCCGCGGCCTGTCCCTGGATTTGCGACGTCGAAGGAATAGCTGCCGCTGAGAGTCGAATCCGCGGATTTCACTGCGCCATTATCGTTTTGATCGACGATGGAGGCAGACTGCGGAATCCCACCCGCTCCATCGGCAGTAAACCTGCCGGCTACGCCCATGGGATGGAACAGGGAGTCGCCGCCGGAAGCGGAGAAAACGTAATTGCCGGCGATCACGGAGAGCGAATTGGTCAGCTCGTCGAGATTTTGCTGGTCAATAGATCCGTGGCCGGTCGCGCTGGAGTCGAAGCGGATCATCAAAGCGTGGGAGGTTGACGTGAGGACAAACTGCCAAGTCTCGGTTCCGCGGCTGGTGGTTACTTGCGCGCTTGTCCTGCCGTCCGCGCCCACCCTGTAGGTGCCCGACAAAATCGGCACGGCGGAGGCCACGGGGCTGCCGAAACTATTCACGTCTTCGAGTCCGCCTTGAATGTCTCCCGCTCCATCGGCAACGAAGCGGCCCGCAACGGCGCGAAAGCCGGTTGCGTCGTCGCCCGAGTAGGAGAATGCGAAGGGGCCGCGGAGGGATGCGTCCGAGTAAACGATTTTGGCGGTTGCAGTCGCGGTCTCGGCCGTTCCGCTCGAGCTGTCCGTGGCCGTGATCGTCACACTGCCACCAGGCGGAGGCGCAAAAGGGGCGGTGTAGAGGCCGGTGGTGGGATTGATCGAGCCGATATCTCCGCCTGTATCCGAACTGACTGTCCAGGTCACGCTAGTGTCCAGGACGTTGTTCAGCATGGCGGAGAACTGAAAGGTGCCGCCGGCGGGCACGGTGGCCTGGGCCGGAGAGAGAGAGATTCCCTGTCCCACGGTGACAGTCACTGTCGCGTTGTTCGAGGTAATCGTCGAGCTGGAAGACGAGCTCGAAGAGGAACCGGAGCTGCCTACAGTGATGATCGCCGTGACGGTCACTTGCCCGTTGTTGGTCGTGGGTACAGTAGCCGGCGCGGTGTAGATTCCGACGTTGGTATCGGTGGAGGAGGAGACAATGGTGCCCACGGACGAACTGCCGCCGGTAGTGCCATTGACCTGCCAGGTGACGGCGGTGTTCGTGCTGGTCGTCGAATTCGCGAGATTTACCACCGCCGTGAAATCGGCTTGCGTATTGATGCCGACCGAGACCGCCGTTGGCGTGATAGCGATCGAAGTTATGTTGGTGTTATTGCTGCCGCCATTGCCCCCGCAGCCCGAAAGACCAACTATCCCAACCAGGAACGCGAGAAGAAAGAGGACCGACTTGCCGTTTGGCATCAAAGTTCACCTGACTGGCGGACGAGTTTCCCGAGCAACGCGAGCTTCCGCATCGTTTCTCCTGATACCTCTCAATTAAAAAGGCCAGCCATTCTAAATCGCATTTCGCCGGCTTCCAAACTTGGCGCACCCCAGCCGACAAGCCCTGGATATCGGGCTTTCTTCGCCCGGAGCGATTTCGCCAGACGCTTCCCGTAGTGTCGCAAAGAGACCGCTGCGCGACCGTCGGTCATTATAAGGGTCTGTCGAACAAAAAGGCGGACGCTGCCTGAACTACAGATGCGGGAAACGGCCCCAAACGTTGGCCGCGCCGCTTTTCGAGACGACCTCTAGCCCAGTCGTGTGTTCCGGGATTTGTCCCCTCTGGTTCCGGAGAGTTCGCGCCGCTTTGGGAACAGTCACCCTCGCGATACCAGGGGAGAAACGGCACCGCAGTTCGGCCCTGAAACTGTATAATTTCACCGGCTCGATGACGCTCATGGAACAGGCGATTGAACAGTTCATGGCGTATCTGCGATATGAGAGAAACGCCTCACCGTGCACCCTGCGGGAGTACCGGCGCGACGTGACGCAATTCGCGCAGTTCCTTACGCCGCCCGGCGAGCAGACTATGCAGGTGCATCTGGTGGACCACAGAGTCATCCGCGAATTTGTCAGTTCCCTGTACGATCAGGGACTCAAACGGTCTTCTATCGCGCGGACGCTCGCTGCCCTTCGCACGTTTTTCAAATTCTGCATGCGCGAACGCCTCGCGACGTGCAACCCCGCGCTGCTGGTGAAAGGGCCCAAGCTACCGAAACGGGTTCCGCGGGTTTTGACGGCCGATGAAATGAAAGCGTTCCTCGATAATCTGGCCTCTCCGCCATCGGGCGGCAGCGGCCGCAAGAGGCCAACGCAAAAGCAGCGGGAAAACGAGAAACTGCTGCTGAAACGCGACCGGGCAATCCTGGAGCTGCTCTATGGCTCCGGGCTGCGGGTCAGCGAGGTGGTCGGGCTCGACTTTATCAACGTCGACAGTCACGGTCAGATGGTCCGCGTTCTGGGCAAAGGGCGCAAGGAGCGGATCGTTCCTTACGGAGAAAAGGCGAAGCAAGCGCTGGAGAATTATTGGCCTGCCCGGGAAGAACTGCTTTCGCGGGCCGCAGAGGCGAGCCGCGAGCCCGTTTTCCTGAACGGCAAGGGATACAGGTTGACGACTAACTCCGTGCGAAACCTGGTGAAGAAATACGCGCGTCTATGCAATGTAGATTGGAATTTGCACCCCCACTCCCTGCGCCACGCGTTTGCCACGCATCTGCTGACGGACGGGGCGGACTTGCGCGCGATCCAGGAGCTCCTGGGCCATGTTTCGCTTTCGACCACGCAGCGGTACACGCAGGCTACGATCGAGCAGCTCTTGGCCGTTTACGACAAGTCGCATCCGCATGCCTGATGCCTTTCGCGGACGCGTTACACTTTGCTTTAGGCAATCGCTCCCGGCGATGCTGGCGCTTGCGGTTCTTCTAGGGCTTGCGCCAGCGCGCGCACTCGCGCAGACCGACGAAATCCAGGTATATGACGGCGCGATCGCTGGACGCGGCGTCATCAACCTAACGGTACACAACAACTTCACTCCCGAGGGACTGAAAACCCCGGCATTTCCGGGCGGCTTGATTGCGAACCACTCCTGGAACGGCGCATTCGAGTGGGCTTATGGCGTGACGCCGTGGTTCGAAGCCGGTTTGTACCTGCCGCTCTACACGGCATATTCCACGGACCGGAGTGCAGCCGTCAATGGGGGCAAAATCCGTCTGCTGTTTGCCGAGCCACACGCGGACGATCACCGGTTCGTGTATGCGGTGAATTTCGAGTTCAGTTACAACTCGGGGCATTGGGATCCGCGCACATACACGTCGGAGATCCGTCCGATCTTCGGCTTGCACCTACATTCGTGGGATTTGCTCGTGAACCCCATTCTCGACAATTCCTGGACGGGCGGCTTCAAAAGCCTGGATTTCGCGCCTGCGTCCCGCGTCGCCTATCACCTGAATCCGAGCTGGGCGGTGGCCGTAGAGGAATACGACGATTTCGGGCCGCTGCGCGACTTCTACCCGCGCGACCAGCAATCGCACGAGATTTGGGGCGTGTTCGACCGGTATTCGAAGATGGTTGACGTGGAGGGAGGGATCGGATTCGGGCTGACGCCAGGGTCGGACACGGTCACACTGAAGCTGATGCTTTCCCGCGATATATACCACCCGAAGAAGGCATCGTCACCTTCACCTTAGCCGAGCCGCAAGACTCTTGCCCGCGTTCCGTGCGGATTCTCTGTGCGATCTCGCAGCTAATTCGCGGTGAGGGAGGCGGCAGGGATAAAGCCTTCGGCAGGGGCTTTTGCGGGAGGCGCGGGAAGCGGCATTTTCGAACGGTCAACGCGGTTGTAAAGCGTGTCACGTTCGACGGGGAGGCGTCCGGCGGCGCGAATGAGACGTTCGAGTTCTGCGCGCGTCAGGTGCTCAGGCGTGGTAGCGCCCGCATCGTGGTAAATCTTCTCTTCTACGACCGTGCCGTCCAGATCGTTCGCACCGAAGCCGAGCGCGATCTGCGCGATGCGCGGCGTGAGCATGATCCAGTAGGCCTTGATATGGTCGAAGTTGTCGAGCAGAAGGCGGGATACGGCGATCGTCTTGAGGTCGTCTAGCCCGGTCGGCTTGGGCAGGTGCGAGAGCGCGGTATTGGCGGGATGGAAGGCGAGGGGAATGAAAGTGACGAAGCCATGCGTTTCGTCTTGGAGCTCGCGCAGCTTGAGCAGATGGTCAACGCGTTCTTCCGCGGTTTCGATGTGGCCGTATAGCATGGTCGCGTTCGATCGGAGCCCGATTTCGTGAGCAGTGCGCGCGATTTGCAGCCACATCTGGCCGCTGACTTTGTGGTCGCAGATCACCTTGCGCACGCGCGGATGGAAGATTTCGGCTCCGCCGCCGGGAAGCGAATCGACCCCCGCCTCCTTCATTTTGAGCAGGGTGTCGCGAATTGACAGCTTCGAGATTCGGGCGTAGTAACCGACTTCCACCATGGTGAAGGCCTTCAGGTGGACGTGCGGAAACCGCTGCTTGAGGCCGCGGATCAGCTCGAGATAGTGCTCAAACGGCAAATCGGGATGCAGTCCGCCGACAATGTGAAATTCCGTGGCACCTTCGGCAACGCCCTGGGCCGCGCGCGACCAAATCTCGTCGAGGGCGAAGTTGTACGCGCCCGGCGCATCCGGCGACCGGCCAAAAGCACAGAGACGGCAGTGCGCTACGCAAACGTTGGTCGGATTGATGTGGCGGTTGACGTTGAAATAGCAGATGTTGCCGTGCTTCCGCTCGCGAACGTAGTTGGCCAGCCAGCCGACAGCCAGCAAATCGTGAGACTCGAAAAGAGCGAGCCCGTCCTCGGCGGAGAGTCGCTCGCCAGCCAGAACTTTTTTCGCGATCGGCCGAAGCCGCGCATCGGACGTTTGATATTCAGCGAGCATATCGCAGCGGACGAGGCAAAGAGCGCCCTTACGACGACGTTAATAACCTATGGCCGCATCAAAACGGCAGCGGCACCCCAAAACAACAAGAACAAAAGACTAATATAGCCATTCACCGTGAAAAACGCAGCATTGATTTTGGCCAGGTCGTCGTGTTTCACCAGCGAATGCTCATATATCAGCAACGCGGCGACAACGGCTACCCCCGCCCAGGCCAGCCAGCCCAAGCGAAAACTCAGCGCGAGCCACGCGAGCAGTCCGACCATCACGATGTGCATGGCCCGCGCAATGAGCAGAGCGCGGGCGATCCCGAACTTTTTCGGGATTGAGTAGAGGCCGGCGGCTCTATCGAAGTCGACGTCCTGGCAGGCGTAAAGCACATCGAAGCCGCCCACCCACAGAGTAACGGCGGCGCACAGGATGAGCATGCGCCAGTCGAGCGAACCGCGAATTGCAATCCACGCCGCCGCGGGTGAAATGCCGAGGCAGAATCCCAGGACGAAGTGAGACCATGATGTAAAGCGCTTCGTGTAGGAATAAAGGAAGAGAATCGCGAGCGCCACGGGCGACAACTTCAGCGCCAGCAGATTCAATTGCCAAGCGGCCACAACCAACAACGCGGAAGCGGCAATGGCAAACGCCCAAGCGAAGCTGATTGAGAGCTGCCCCGCGGGAAGAGCGCGGTTGGCAGTACGCGGATTGCGGCGGTCGTACTCGATATCGGCGATGCGGTTCATGGTCATGGCGGCGGATCGCGCGCCGATCATGGCAACAACGATCCATGCAATCTGCCGCCATGCCGGCAACCCGCCCGCGGCCCGAGCCGCGAGAAGCGCGCCGACCAGCGCAAAGGGCAAGGCAAAAACGGAGTGCTCGAATTTGATCATTTCGAGCACGATGCGGATCCGGCTCTTGGTTGGTAGCGCCGGCGTCTCACCGGCGACTCTTGCGTCTCCCATTCTCGATGACCCAGCCTAGCTCTTTTTCTTTTTCTCTGCTGTAAGCCCAGCGCGCACGAGGTCCACCAAGCTGCGCTTGCCTCGCCACATTCCCTCGATTTCAGCCCAGGCCTGCTTTGATTCCGGATCGTATTGGGCCATGGTGACGGACTCCATGGCTTATCTTAGCAGGCGGTGAAAAATTGTGGAGACCGGCAAAAAACGGAGAGTCTTGCGGTTGGGACGGCATCCGGACTTACTGGGAAAGGGCATAGTAACCCTTCAAGATTTGCCTCCCTTCCAGCGATACTGCCTGTCTTGCGGCAGCCCAGCCTGTGCGAGGACGCGACAAGAAAACTGTTCCACCATGTCGTCAATCGAATCCGGGCGGTAGTAGAAGGCGGGCATGGCAGGCATGACCGTGGCGCCAGCGTCGTGCAGGCGGAGCATGTTTTCGAGGTGAATGCGGTTCAGAGGAGTTTCGCGGAGGCAGAGGATGAGGGGGCGGCGCTCCTTGAGGCAAACATCCGCCGCGCGTGTGAGCAAGTCGCTGGCGATGCCGCTGGCAATTGCGCCGATAGCCCCGGCGGAACACGGAGCGACGATCATGGCGTGTACGGCCGCGCTGCCCGAGGCAATGCTGGCGCCGATGTCTCTGTTCGAGAGGCAGTCGATTTTCTTGGCGGGGGCACCAGTAAGCAGGGACGGAAGCTTCTGGGCGTCGTTCGGGATGTTGATGCCGAGCTCGGTGGCGACGAGCCGCATGCCGGCATCGCTGACGACGAGACAGATGCGTTCGACGCGCGCGTCGGCATCGAGCAGACGCAGAATCTGGCGAGCGTAAACGGCGCCGCTCGCGCCGGTGATTCCCACGATAATTGTGCGCGCGTCAGTTTTGGCCATGCCAGGGTGTACGTCCGGGCCCGCCCTGCGCGATTCTTGGGCCGAGGCGAATCGTCGAGTGTAGGAGCCGCGTTTCGCGCAAGTCAAGTCTAGCGTTGTTTCGCCGATCGAGAGGCGTCTTCGATGACGGTGAGCCGGGGCCGCATCGGATATTCGCCGTTTGTTCCGTCGATTGGCTAATCGCGGCTCCCGGTGGGCCCAGTCTAGGCGCGCTTGATCGCGCGGACGATCAGGAGCAAGACGACGGCGCCGACGAATGAGGTGAATAAGCGGCCAATCAAGCCGTACGACACGAGACGGACCAAAGAAAACAGCCAACCGCCCAGAACCGATCCAAGAATGCCGATCACCAAGTCCATCAGGAGGCCGAACCCACGGCCTTTCACGACGTGCCCCGCAAGGAATCCGGCAAGAATTCCGATCAGAATCATCCAGAGCAGTGAAAACATCCGCACCCCCTGAAACGTTTTGACGTAGCGTGCAGAACACGCGGACCGCGCGAATCGGGGACTCTAGCACGAATCGGGCCGGGAATGCGGGCCGCGGCACAAGTAGCAGCCCGCGCATCCAGACTCAATTGCCCCTGCGCTGTTCTGCGACGATGCTAGAATCGTTCGCGGAAAAGATAGCGATGAACGAAACGGACATCCGGAATTTTGTCGCAGCGCTGCGCGCCGGGAAGGTGGGCACGGAAGAGGCAATCGACCGCCTGAGGCACCTTCCATTTGAGGATATCGGCTTCGCCAAGATCGATCATCACCGCTCTCTGCGCCAGGGATATCCCGAAGTTGTGTTTGCGAGGGGAAAGACGGCCAAGCAGGTAGCAGGAATCGTGCGGGGGATGCTGCGCGCGAGCGCGTCGCACAACATTTTGATCACGCGCGCCAATAAAGAGACGTTTGCGGCGGTCAAGCGCCTCCCGGGCGCAGGCGGGAAGAAGCGGGCTGGCGGCGCGAACTTTCATGAGCTTTCCGGCGCGATAACGATAACGCGCAACAGCGCTGTGAAGGGCAAGGGCTTGATTCTGGTAGTGACGGCGGGGACGAGCGACATTCCGGCAGCAGAAGAGGCTCTGGTCACGGCGCGCGCGATGGGGAACCGGGCGGAAGCGATTTACGACGTGGGTGTCGCGGGACTGCACCGGCTGATCGAGCACCGCGAAAAGTTGGCTGAGGCGCGCGTGATCATTTGCGTCGCAGGAATGGAAGGGGCGCTGCCGAGCGTTGTGGCGGGAATGGTTGCGGCGCCGGTGATTGCGGTACCCACCAGCACAGGCTATGGATCGAGCTTTGGCGGAATGACGGCGCTGCTGGCGATGCTGAACAGCTGCGCATCAAACGTCAGCGTGGTGAATATTGACAACGGCTTTGGCGCGGGTTGCGTCGCGAGCGTGATCAATCATCTGTGACTGTTCAGTTGGCAGAGCAGTGGATCGCCCGGCGGCGAGATGTGCGGACGACGTCGAAGAAACTGCTCTTGATTTGCCGCCTCCCGCAGCGCTTCGAATTGGGATCGAGAACCGGCGAGGGACGCTTGCCTTGCTATTGCGGTCGCCTTTACGGGATAGGGGCTGCGCGTGACTATTTACGAACGACCCCGGCCACCTCGCGTGTGGTTGCCGGATGATCGAAGGCAGAACCGAGATGAACTTCCGCGGCAAAAAAGATTTTCTCAGCTTGTCTGCGCCGAGATTGCGGCGGCCACCTGCGAAAGAAGCGCGGATTCTTCATCGGGGAAGACCGTGCGAAGGTCGAGAACGAGGCGGTCCTCCTCGATGCGGGCGATTACGGGAACCCCTTTTTCCGGCTTTCGCAAGCGCTTTTGGAGCGCGGCGGCGGAAAGTCGCGCACTCCGTATCGCGACGAGCTGTGTCGGCAATTGTTGATCAGGGGTCGATCCGCCACCAATCACAGAAACGCCGTCGGCGACCCGGACGGAGACATCGGCGGGCGTCATTGCGCGCAGGCGCTCGATGAATTGGGAAGCGCGCCGCGCGATTTCGCTGCGCGAGAGCCGGATCATGCGAAGCGCCGGGATTTCGTCGAGCACGCCGCGATGGTATGCCCTCAGCGTGGCTTCAAGCGCGGCAACCGTGAGTTTGTCGACGCGCAAAGCGCGGAACAGCGGGTTGCGGCGGATGTGTTCGACGAGTTCCTTTTTCCCCGCGATGATTCCCGCTTGCGGACCGCCGAGGAGCTTGTCTCCGCTAAAGGACACGATGGAAACGCCCGCATCGCTGCTCGCGCGCACGACCGGTTCGGAGATTCCCATTTCGCTCAGAGGGGCGAGGCAGCCAGACCCGAGGTCTTCATAAACCGGGATTTGGTTCCGGCGTCCCATTGCGACAAATTCGTCGAGGCTTGGCCGCTCAGTGAATCCCGTGATGCGGAAATTCGAAGGATGAACGCGCAACAGGAGACGTGTGCGTTCATTGATGGCGCGTTCGTAGTCGCGGATGCGCGTGCGATTCGTCGTTCCGACTTCGCGGAGGATCGCCCCGCTTTCGGCCATGATGTCGGGGATGCGAAAGCCGTCGCCGATCTCGATGAGCTCGCCGCGGGAGACGATGACCTCCGCGCCTTTCGCCAGCGCGTTGAGAACGAGAAATACAGCCGCGGCGTTGTTGTTCACAACGATGGCGGCTTCGGCGCCGGTGAGCGCGCAGAGCAGTTCGGACGTGTGCACATCGCGTTTGCCGCGCTCGCCCTCTTCGATGTCATATTCGAGATTGGAATAGTGCGCCGCTGTTTCCTTGATAGCCGCAATCGCGCCGGAGGGAATCGGAGCGCGTCCAAGATTCGTATGCAGGATCACGCCAGTGGCGTTGATAACGTGGCGCAGCGAAGGAGCGAGGCGAGATTCCACGACTCCGGCGATCATCTGCTCAAGAAGGTCGAGGGTAGGCGGGATCAGCAGGGAGCTTTCGCCCGCCGCCGACTTCCTTTTGGCCTCGTCCAGCAAAGCGCCGCGCATATCGGAGAGAACTCGCCGCGTTGCCTCGGTGACCGTGCTACGGCCGACGGCTTCGAAAAGAGCGCTAAGGCGCGGGCGCCCGAGCACTTCATCCACGGACGGAATCTCGCGGAGACACTCCTCAAGCGGCAAAAGGGACTGGCGTTTCACGGACTGCTCAGGCGGCGTGGAAGACTGTTCTTGCGTGCGACCGGCGCCAGTTTCCGGATTCATTGCGTCCATTTGAACACAGGGCGTTTTGCACTGCAACGCGCGTCCTAGTACGGGAAAACGGGACGGTCGCGTAGCCGAAGGGCTCGAATTAAAATTTCAATCCCCTGCTACGATAGACGAGTCATGGCGAGAGTTTACTTATCGCTAGGTTCGAACATGGGGGATCGCGCGGCGAATATTGGCCGGGCTCTGAAAGAACTGGGTGAGCGCGGCTTTCGCATCGCGCGAAGCTCGTCATTATATGAGACGGAGCCCGTGGAGGTGCGGGACCAGCCATGGTTCCTGAACTCAGTCGCCGAAGGGGAGACAAAGATGGAGCCGGAAGAGTTACTGGAGGCAGCGCTGGCGGTTGAACGTTTGATGGGTCGCGAGCGGCGGGTGCAAAAAGGGCCGCGCGTGATTGACATAGACATGTTGCTATATGACGGCGCCGTTATCCACAGACCGGGGCTGGAAATTCCTCATCCGAGGATGGCGGAGCGGCGGTTCGTCCTGGCGCCAATGGCGGAAATTGCGCCTGCGGCGATGCATCCTGTCTTAAAGAAGACGATGGCGACACTGCTAGCGGAAACGCCGGACCGCAGCGAAGTGCGGCGAGCGCCTGTAGAAGGAAGCTTGTAGTTGCGGCTCGCCCCCGGCAGCGGGCGAACCGCCGCTCTAAGACGAAGACGCGAGCGACGATCACCCAAGGTGTCCGCGTTCCTGCTGTTGCTTGCGGCGTTTCTTGCGATCTTCTTCTTCCTGGCGTTCCCACTCGGCCATCTCTTCCTCGGTCATCTGATAATCCTCACGCGGGGCGAACATGGCTCCGCTGGGACCGTCTTTTCGGGGGCGGCGGAGCGTGCGGCGCTTGCGCGCGGTGAAGAACTCGCGAATCGTGCGGATGGGCGAGTCAATAGCGCCCGCTTCGAGGAGCAGATCGCTGACCTTTTCGAGGAAGTCGTGCAGGTTGTATGGTTTGGCCGTATAGGGGAGGCCTTCGCGCTCAATAATGGGCTGCATTTTCCTTGAAACGGCCACCGGAATCAGGAAGAGCACACGCAGACGCCGGCGAGGGGGACCAGCAGGTTGGGCGGACTCGGCGATGAGTCCAGGCTCTGAGTCTGGCTCGCTTTGGGGCGCCGATTCTTCCTCTTCCGCGTCGGCTAGAGCGAGGTCGCGCAGGATAGCAAAAAGCGGGCCGCCGGGATCGGTGAGGGCCGCGTTAACAATGGCGAGATTCCAGACGCCACGGGCGAGTTCGGACATGGCCTGCGCGGCATTGGGGACAATCCGGACGCGCCAACCTTCGGCGTCGAGGACATTGCGCATAGCGCGCTGGCTGGCGATATCGTCGTCCAGGATGAGGATGCTGACTTCCGGCACTTAGCGGACTCCGAAGCTGCATCAAGCATGATAAACGGACCGACGGAGAGAAACGTCCGAATCCAGCACAGCGGTTCGAGGGCGGCACTCTGGCCGCCCGTACAGGCGAATAAACAGCGAATCTTTGTGCTTGACAGGGCGAAAGAAAAGCGAATACTATGCCGAAGTGCGGCGAGGCTTTCAATGGCCACTTCTCCCATTCTTCGACAAGGTCCGGCGACGATTCGTCGCCGCCGAGCCGCGCCGGAGCAGACCAGTCTCACCCTTTTCCCCACAGCCGCTCGCCACGGCACCTGTGAGTTCCCGAATAGAGCTTCCGCGCCCCCTCCGGACCCCGACCGGAGTGTGAAGCCCGCTTCGGAACTGGTCGGCATTGCGCGCCTTGCCGCATCCTCCCCTTGCGCTGATGCCAAACGCGGAACGGAGTACTTTCTCCTTCCGGTGAAATCGATCCTGAACCAGTGCAACTCGGAGCGCGTGCCCTTTCGCTGGACTGTGAACCCGTATCGCGGCTGCGAGTTCGGGTGCCGGTATTGTTACGCTCGGTACACGCACGAATACATGGAACTGGACGGCGGCGATTTCGAATCGAAGATCTACGTGAAGAAGGACGCTGGCGCGCTAACCGAACGGGACTTGTCGTTGGAAAGGATCTGGGGCGAGCATATCGCCATCGGGACGGCGACCGATCCTTACCAACCTGCCGAGAAGGAATTTGGCGCGACGCGCGCAATCCTGGAAAAGATGGCAGAACGCGAGGGCCTTAGTCTCTCTATCACCACGAAATCGAATCAGGTGGTGCGAGACATAGACTTGCTGCGCCGGATTTCCGCACGGTCGTCAATCACGATCCACATGACGGTGACGACACTGCGCACGCGCCTGGCGCGAATGCTGGAGCCGCGGGCGCCGCGTCCCGACCTGCGCCTGGAAGCGGTGACCAAACTGCGCGAGGCGGGAATCGACATCGGTGTGAATGCGATGCCGATCCTGCCAGGCTTGACGGATCGCGAGGATGACCTTGACGCGCTGGCCCGCGCGGCGCGTGATGCGGGCGCACAGTGGCTGGCGGCGAGGGTGCTCTTTCTGATGCCATCGTCGTGGAAACCGTTCATCACGTTTTTAGAAGCGAAATTCCCGAGGCTTGCCGGGAGGTACCGCGAGTTCTATCGCGGCTACGGCGACGCGCCAGAGGAATACCGCAAGCGCATCAAGGAGCTGGTTGATGGACTGCGCCAGAGGTACGGGCTCGGGTCACGCCAGGTCCCGGCCTCCACGAGATCGTGGCGCTCGCCACAAATGGCTCTGGCCTTAGGCAAGGGAGAGTAGCGGGGAGGTCCGAGGGTCTGGCGTCTCGCGCAGCCGGTCGAGGACCGTAAGAAAATCTCGTGTAGAATCGGCGCGATGAATCCGATTGAGGTTTCTTCGGAGGAGTTCCGGCGGATCTGCGAGCGCGTCGTGGAATTGGCCGCGGCATATCTGGAGGACGTGAATAACCGGGCGATTCTCTCCGCCGAGAGCGGATCGGAGATGGAACGGTTTTACCGCGCCCCACTGCCGGAAACAGGTCTGGGAGAGAAAGCTGTTGCCGGGCTGTCTCATATCATTCGCGATTCGCGCGCACAGAATGGCCGTTTTTTTGGATATGTGATGGGGTCCGGGGATCCGGTGGCGGCTACCGCCGACCTGCTTTGCAGCGTGCTCAACCAGAATGTGACGGCTTGGAGGTCCGCGCCTGCCGGAGTGACGGTGGAGCGCACAGTCGTGAACTGGCTGGCCGAGGCCATCGGTTGCCGGGGATTTCAGGGTGTCTTAACCGGCGGCGGATCGGTTGCCAATCTGATGGCCCTTGCGATAGCGAGAGAGGCCATTTTCCCCGCGAATGAAAAAGGAATGCGCGGAAGCGGCGCGCCAGCGGTCTACGCGTCGGCGGAGGCGCACATGTCGATCTCGAAGGCGGTCGCGTTGCTCGGAATCGGCACCGAAAATCTGCGACTCATCCAGGTGGATGATTGCTTCCGAATGATCGCCGCGCGGCTCGAGGAGGCTCTGCGGGCCGACAGGAAAAGTGGCGTTACGCCAATCGTCGTAGTCGCCACGGCGGGAACTGTGAATACTGGAGCGGTTGATCCGATTCCCGAAATTGCAGAGATCGCCGCCAGTTACGGGGCGTGGCTGCACATTGACGGCGCGTACGGCGCGCTGGCATCTATCGCCGTTCCCGAGAAGTTCCGGGGACTCGCCGTGGCAAACTCGATCTCACTCGATCCGCACAAGTGGCTGTACCAGCCGATCGACTGCGGCTGTCTGCTGTATCGCGATACGGGGGCCGCACGCCGCGCCTTCTCGCGAACAGGAGATTACGCGCGAGCGCTTAGCGGCGACCCGGTGGAGGGATTGGCGCTTTTCGAAGAGTCGATCGAGCTGTCGCGCCGGTTTCGAGCGCTCAAGTTGTGGCTTTCGCTCCGGTATCACGGACTCGCGGCGTTGCGGAAGTCGATCGAGAAAGACCTGGGGCATGCGCGCCGGCTTGCGGCGTTGATAGAAGGAGAGAGGGAATTGGAATTGATGGCGCCCGTCGAACTTAGCGCCGTCTGCTTTCAATACAGAGGAACCGGCAATTTGCCGGAAGAGACAATCAATTCGATGAACGCCGATATCCTGCGGCGCGTGAATGCACGCGGGCGGATTTACCTCTCGAATGCGACGCTAAAGTCGAAATTCTGCCTTCGGGCGTGCATTACGAATCACCGGACAACCGATTCCGATATTGACTGCGTTCCCGCTGAAGTCCTGGCCGTCGCGCGTGAAATCCTTTAATTCGGGGCGCAGAACACGGCAAGCGAGTTCCCGCGATTGACCCTACCAATCCATGCGGCGGGACATCCCGAAGAAGCCGCCCCGCGAGACGGAGAAGCCCATCAGGCCCATCAGGAGACTCGCCTCGAGTATAGTGGCGTGCAGTTGAAGGCACGTATTGAGATTGATGTTTTCTTCAGAGTTCCCATTTCAGACGGTTATCTCCCGATTCTGCACAGCGACGCAAGCATAGACCTTCGGTGCCGTAGGTAGAATTACGGACTTGTTCCCAGTTCCATTTCGGACCTACACTCTGCGCGGCCATTCGCGCCAGCGCGTCTAAACGCTTAAGAATCATTGTGCATTGCAAGGTTCCGTTTCCGTTTTTGGAACGCTCCTTGCTCTCGTGACTAACGAATTTTCTGAGGAGTGCTGACTTTGGCCGTTACCAGCGGAGCGACTACAGCGGCGGTATTTGAAAGGCCAATCCCCCCCACAGTTCTGGTTGTCGATGACGAGGCTGCCACACGCGATCTCTGCCGAGACGTGGTGGCAGAGTCGGGCCTGAGAGCCCGCTCTGCATGCACGACAGAAGAGGCACTGGAAACGCTGGAGCAGTATCCCATAGACATTGTTATCACCGATTTGTGCGTGCCGTCGCTCGGGGGACTTGAGCTGCTAAAGCGCGTCCGCGAACGGTATCCGGAAACAGCGGTCATCGTGCTTACGCAGTATGGAACGATCGAAAACGCGATCGAGGCAACGCGTCTCGGCGCAGCGGATTACGTAACCAAGCCTTTCAACGTGTCCGATCTGCGCGGGAAAATCGATCGGATCGCGCGTCTTCTCCAGGTGGCGCAGGAAAACCGCATTTTGCGGGAACAGCTTCGCACGCGTCCGGGTTTTGCGGACCTGATTGGCGTTTCGCCGAAGATGAGTCGCGTCTACCGGCTGGTCGAGAAAGTCAGCCAGCACGTCTATCCGGTCTTGATCTTGGGAGAAAGCGGAACGGGCAAGGAATTGGTTGCACGATCGGTGCATTTCCTGGGGCCGCGACGAAACCGGCCGTTCGTACCTGTGGATTGCTCCGCGCTGGCCCCGACTCTCATCGAGTCGGAACTCTTTGGACATGTTCGAGGCGCCTTCACTGGAGCTACTCATTCGAAGCAGGGGATTATGGAGGCGGCCGACGGAGGCACTCTTTTCCTCGACGAGATCGGGGATCTTCCGGTTGACCTTCAAGCCAAGCTTCTGCGCGCCATTCAGGAGAAGGAAGTCAAACCAGTCGGCTCGACGGAACGGGTTTCCATTTCGACCCGGGTTATCGCGGCCACCAACCGGGATCTGGAATACGCTGTTCGGAACGGGAAATTCCGGCAGGACCTGTATTTCCGCTTGAACGTGGTTCAAATCAAACTCCCGCCGCTGCGGGAACGAAAAAGCGATATCCGGTTGCTGGTAAACCATTTCCTCGAAAAACTGGTAGAGGAAGACCGGTCCGTTCCGGCTATCTCCGAGGACGCGATGGCCTGGCTCCTCGCCTACGACTGGCCTGGAAATGTTCGAGAACTGGAAAATGTAATTGAGCGCGCACTCTCCCTCGGATCCGGTCCAATCCTTCAGGTCGCGGACTTCCCGACGAATCTTCATTATGGCGCGAGCGACCGGATGCCGCAGAACGATGAGGTCCTTCGGCTGGACGAACTCGAACGGCGAGCGATCCTGCGCGCTCTGCGTGAGGCGAACGGCGACAAGCTGGCCGCGGCGCGGTTGCTCGGAATCGGGAAAACCACCCTTTACCGCAAATTGAAAGAATACGAAGCCAAATCACAGAAAACGCCAGCGGAGCTTTCTTCTTAGCCCTCGCTGGTTCACGCCTGCCGACCGCCTGACCTGAATTCCTAGAGAGAGACGGATGAGTCTCAAAGCAGGAAGGGCGACCTGTCCGCAGCAGCCCCTCAAACCATCAAGTTACTGAATCAAGACGACATCGGCGTGCCCCTTTTTGGCCAGTTTCATGCAACGCCGATCCCCGTGAGAACGCCAACGGCTTCCATCCAGCTTTTGCTCTGGAATCGCGCGCTGCGCCGTGGAATCGAGTACGCGATCGCTATTGGGACGGCGCTGCTGTGCAGCTATTGGATCGTTCAGGGGCGATGGTGACCGAGCGGAAATCGGCGATGAGCGGAGCCCCAGCCCCAGCGACCAACGAACCCGCAGCACCGAGCCGGCCCTCCCCGGAGATGACCGGGGCCAGGCAGCGATCATTTGTCCTGCCGAACGATGATGGATTCAGCGCCGTCTTCGAATCGAGCGGCGAGGCCCTGGTGCTCACCGATCTCTCGGGTGTGATCTACCGTGCGAACGGACGGGCGCGTCAAATGCTGGGACTACGTGAGGCGAATGCGCGAGGAATCGGCCTGGGGGCGGTTCTCGCAGAACAATCCGGAGCGAGCCTTCTCCTGTTGTGCGACGCGGCAAGCGCGAGCAAACGCTCGAGTATCGACGCAGAACTGGTCACCGGTCATCCCATCCGGATCACGCTGCGTTCCGTGCTGAACAATCCGCATGCACTGCTGCTTTGCCTGGAAGAGGGCTCCGTGGTCCACCGCGCCGAGACGAACTGGCGGCGCGTGGAAGCGGAGCTGCAGAGCATACTGGACGCGGTGCCGACGGGTATCGTCATTTTCGATCGGGCGGGCCATTTACGGTACTGCAGCGCCCGGTTCGGGCAGCTTTTCGGGGTTGAAGCAAGGGCGCTGGGAGACACGAAAACGTTTGAGGAAATGCGCGAACTACTGTCACCCAGGTTTAGCGATCCGAAAACGTTCTCGGCGCCCTGGGAGAATTTTGCGCGAGGAGACTGGGAACCGAGGCATGACGAACTCGAGACTCTGAGGCCGTCGCGACGCATTGTCGAGCGTTTTTCTCGCCCCGTTCTGGACCGCGAGCACCGCGTGATCGGTTTCCTTCAAATCTACTCAGATGTAACGGGCGAACGGCAAATCCAGGCCAAGATGTCACAGACAGAAAAGATGGCGGCCGTGGGCCAACTGGTCTCCGGAATCGCGCACGAGTTGAACAACCCACTGACGGCGATTATGGGATACACGCAACTGCTTCTTGGGCACGGCCCGAGGCCCGACCAGCTCGAAGAAGCAAGAAAGGTATACCAGGAAGCGGAACGCGCGCGGCGTATCGTGAAGAATCTATTGTACTTCGCGCGGGAAAACAGGCCGCAACGCAGCCGGACGGACATCAACGAGATCATCGAACGAACTCTGGCGCTGCGCAGCTACGAATTGAAAGTGGAAAACATCAAAGTGAGTTGCGAGCTGGCGCGTGATCTCCCCGCCACCCTCGCCGATCCTTACCAGCTTCAACAAGTAATTCTCAACCTGCTGATCAACGCTGAGCAGGCGCTGGTGGAGAGCCGAGGTCAAGGGAACGTCTTGATCCGGACCAGTCTCGCATCGAAAAGCGGGCTGGGCGCCAGGGGAGCGGACAGAATCTCGGTGCAGATTGCCGATGACGGTCCAGGAATTCCGGCCGAGATAGCGTATCGCGTCTTCGATCCGTTCTTCACCACAAAGGCGCCAGGCGTGGGGACTGGGCTTGGGCTCTCGATCGTCTATGGGATCGTCCACCAGCACGGCGGCGACGTGACTTTCGAGACTCAGCCCGGAATCGGAACGAAATTCGCGGTCGAACTTCCGATTGTGAGCGTCCCGGCAGAGCGCTCGATGAATCTTTCGCGGCGGCACGCGGGCTCCGCCCAACGAATATCCAAGGGCCGCATCCTGGTGATTGAGGACGAGCCCACGGTCGCGCAACTGATCGTGGATGTTCTGCGCGAGGAGGGGCATCATGTTGTATCCGCGCTCGACAGTAAGGACGGCCTCGAGAGACTCGCGCGCAGCTCCTATAATCTGATCGTTTGCGACTTGCGCATGCCGGGCCTGGATGGGCCTGCTTTCTACGAAGCGCTGGTCCGCGCGGGCAGTCCGCTGCAGAATCGGATTCTCTTCGTCACTGGCGACACTCTTGGGCCGCGGACCCTCGATTTCCTGTTACCGAAAAAGCTGCCCTACCTCGCGAAGCCGTTTCTCGTGGAGGAACTCAAGCTGGCGGTTCATGAGCTCCTCAAGTCAAACGAAGACGAGCCCGAGCACGCCAGCTTGCGGCGGGTAAGAACGTGAGCGAACTGATCAGGCAGGCCCCAGAGGAATTCGCGATAAAACCGCAGAGGAACGACCAGCTTCCGTGGCAAAGGGCGGCCGTCGTCGTAGGAATGCTCCAAGGCGACATTCCGCCGAAAATGGTTGAAGAGGTGGAGGAACTTGTCAAACCGCAGCGTATCCTGACGGCGGGAACGACGGAGCGTTTACGCGAGGCCGTCGCTCAGAACAAACCGTCGGTGATCGTCATTGATGCGCGGATTCTCGTCCGCTCGCCATTGCGCGAGGCGCTCACTGAGTTCGCCGCGAGCACTCATGTGATTGCCGTCGCGCCCTACGATCGTCAGCCGGAAGTTGCGCGCCTAGTCGCCGATGGGCAGATCGATTTCGTACCGCGGGAAGGCGAATGGCAGTCGCTAGCGGTCAGCCTGGTCGAAAAGAGATTGAGCTGCGCGCACGATAACGAACCTTCGATCGCGTTCGATTCCGGCGCTTCTAGCAGCAACCTCGGAGAGATCTTCCGACACGAGATCAACAATCCGCTGACGGGCATTCTCGGCAACGCGGAATTGTTGCTGGCGCACAGCGCCGGCTTTCCGCCCGTCGAGGCCCAACGCATCCGCACCATCGTGGAACTCGCCGTGCGTTTGCGCGAAACGGTTCGCCGCGTCAGCAATCTTTGGGAAGGCCGGTTTCCCAAATCCGCCTAGCACGATCACTCGGGGTCAAATAAGTGCGGCAGGCTGGACTCTCTCTATGCGGCTTGAAGACAGATATGCCTGGCGCTCGCCGCCAGCCGTGTGCCCTCCTTGCCATTGAACACACCTTTCCGTACTCTGAACTCTTGTTTGGACTCCGGCACTCTCAGAGAGAACCATGGACTGCCCAATTTGCGGAAAGCGCCCGCCCAGGCGGTTTTGCCCGACTGTGGGAGAAAGAATTTGCGCGATCTGCTGCGGGAATGGACGCGAAGTGACGATCGACTGCCTTACGGATTGCACCTATCTCGTTGCCGCACACAGGTACGAGGCGGAACATCGCGGCCCGTTTTCGACGGACGAATTGCCTTACAAGGAAGTCCAATTCCCCGTGGAATTCATCTATGAGCGCTGGTCTGTGGTTACCGGAATTGCCTCAACGATTCTGCGCTTTCACGCGGACCGACGCGACCTCAATGACGGCTCGGTGCAAATCGCGCTGCAAGCCCTAGCAGAAACGTATCGGACGCTGGGAATCGGAATTCTATACGAGCGGGCGCCCGACGCCCCTCTGGCGCGCGCCCTGTATGGACAGCTTGCGGCGTTTCTTCAGGAATTTCGCCAGCAAGAGGCGGATCGCGCCGGATTCCCGTCATTGAAGGACTCTGAAGTTTTTCGGTTGCTCGTCTTCATGCTCCGGCTTCTCAAGCAGGAGACCAATGGACGCCCGCTCGCGCGCGCGTTCCTCGGATTCCTCCGCGAACGTTTCCCCCGGCCTGCACCGGAGAAGGACGCCTCGCGCATCATCGTGCCCTGATTTGGTATGTGTCTTGTGCCCGCCGGATCGTAGGGGCGAACGGGTCTCGCAGGCTTCACTGTCTCGTGATGACGTTTTTAGGCGCGGACTCAGCGCTGTTGCAGGTCCGTGCTTCGTGGCCAACGAGCCGGTTCGCGGCGCTCGTTTCCCCGTGCAATCGAGGGCGGGAAAAGTTAGACTCGCGCGGCGGGTACGAGGAGCGGGTCTGACTTGAAGATCACGTTTTACACCGTATTCGGAGCTCTGCTGGTCATCGCAGGGATTGCCGCGCTGATCCGGCCCAATTGGGCGCTACGGGCAAAAAAGCAGGAGGAGATGATCGCGAATCAGCGCGTCCTGATCGAAACGCGGCGGGTGATCTCGATTCCACGCGCAGCCAGCGCTACGGAGCTCGCGCTTGGGCTGGGCTTAATCTTCTTCGGCTCACGGCCGCCTCGCGAGCGGAGGAGACGTCACTGAGCGGCAGCGGGACGGCCATTTTGGCGCTTTTACGGCCGGTCGGGAGCGGCAAACTCCCCGAAGAAGTCCTCGCTGGAATCAACCTATGACGAAGAAACACACCGGGCAGTCCTGGATGCCCGCCGACGACTATGGGCGCACGCTTCCAGTCTTCACTGTCAACCTGCTCGTCTCACAGATCGAAAGATCGATCGCGTTTTACACGAGCGTGCTGGGCGCCAAGCTAGTTTATTCCGACTGCGATTTTGCCGCTCTGCGGTTGAATGACCTCGAATTTATGCTGCACGTGGACCATTCCTACGACCATCATCCCTGGTATTCGGAGTTGACGAATGGAACGCGCCGCGGTCTCGGAGCGGAGTTGCGCCTGTTCCACATCGATCCGGATGAAGTGCAGGAACGCGCGCACAATTTCGGTTCCACGATCCTGCAAGCCGCACAGGAAAAACCGCACGGCTGGCGAGACGTCATTGTCGCTGACCCGGACGGCTACGCCTGGGCAGTGGGGATCCCGACAAAGCAGCCGAAGACGCAAGTTTGACGCGCGCCCCTTCGGCACTGCTGGCAGGTTTGAGAAAGAAGTGACACTATCGCGCCTGAGCACTAAGTTCGCGAGTGCGCCGGCGTGGCTGTGCGGAGGGAGATATGAATTCTGCGCGGAATAACCTGGGAATCCTGGCCGTGATCCTGTTTATGGGATGCGCAGCGCAGGCTCAAGAGACGGCGCCCGCTCGACGGCCGATTACGTTCAAGGATTTGATTTCGATGCACAGGGTGAGCGACCCGCAGATTTCGCTTGACGGGAAATGGGTCGTATACACGGTTGCAACTCCAGATCTCGATGCGAACCGAACACTCAGCAACATCTGGCTGGTTCCGGCCGATGGCGGCCAAGAACGGCAACTGACGCGAGGCAGCAGCGATCAGCGCGCGCGGTGGTCGCCGGACGGAAAGAAAATCTATTTCCTGTCTTCACGCGACGGCAACACGGAGGTTTACTCGATCGCATTCGATGGGGGCGAATCGTCGCGGATCACATGGCTCTCAACCGGCGCCGACAACGAACTCGTTTCGCCGGACGGGAAATGGATTGTGTTCATTTCAAGCGTTTATCCGGACTGCAAAGACGACGCGTGCAATCAAAAACGCGACGCCGAAGCGGAAAAAAACAAAGTGAAGGCCCACGTCGCGGAAAAGCTGCTGTATAGGCACTGGACGCAATGGTCCGACGGAAAGCGCAGCCATTTGTTCGTGGTTCCGGCGGCGGGAGGCACGCCGCACGACCTGACGCCCGGCGCGGATTACGATGTGCCGCCATTCAGCCTGGGCGAACCGGAGGCGATCGCCTTTTCGCCGGACAGCCAGGAGCTCAGCTTCACGGCCAATACGGACAGGGACGAAGCGACGAGCACAAACGGGGATATTTTCACGGTCCCGGTGTCAGGCGAGAGCGCGCCGAAGCGCATCACCGCAAATCCGGGCGACGATTGGGGACCGCAATACTCGCCGGACGGAAAGTGGATTGCGTACCGCGCGCAGACGCAGCCGGGATTCGAGAGCGACCGCTGGCGCCTGATGCTCTACGATCGAAAGAACGGAAAGCGCATCAACGTAACCGACAAATTCGATGCCAACGTCGAACAGTTTACGTGGGCTCCCGACAGCCGCGCCATTTACTTCGTAACGGAAGAAAAGGCGGGGCTTCCAATCTACGCTGTGGCGCCGGAGGAGAACCAGACGCCGAAGAAAATGATTGCGAGCGGCGCGAACGACGAAGTCAACGTGAGCCGCGACGGAGCGATGGTTGTCTTCACGCGCACCAGCTTGACGTTGCCGGCGGAGGTCTTCGCCGCAAATTCCGACGGAACGGATATGCACCAGCTTACGCATCAGAATGCGGCGTTGCTCGCACAACTGGAGCTGCCGCCCGTTGAACCGTTCTGGTTTGCGGGCGCGGGCGGAACGCAGGTTGAGGGCTTGCTTCTCCGGCCACCGGATTTCGATGCGTCGAAGAAATATCCGCTGCTGCTCTTGATTCACGGCGGACCTCAAGGCGAGTGGGACGACGCGTGGGGCTATCGCTGGAATCCGGAAGTGATGGCGGCGCCCGGGTACGTAGCGCTGATGATCAATCCGCACGGTTCGTTTGGCTACGGAGCGAAGTTCTGGGAGGAAATCAGCGGGGATTGGGGAGGCGAAGCCTACACGGATCTGATGAGCGGAGTGGACGCGGCAGTTGCGAAGTATCCCTTCATCGACGGCAATAAAGCGTGCGCGGCCGGCGGGTCATACGGCGGTTATATGATCGATTGGATTGCCACTCACACGGGCCGGTTCAAGTGTCTGATCAGCCACGCGGGGCCGTGGGATATGAAGGCGATGTACGGCTCGACGGAAGAATTGTGGTTTATGAACTGGGAATTTGGCGGGCCGCCATGGTCGAAGCCGGAGCTGTATGAGAAGTGGTCGCCGAACGAGTATGCGGCGGCGCTCGGAAAATTCAAAACGCCGACGCTGGTAATCGGAGGCGAACGCGATTTTCGCGTGCCCTACACTCAGGATCTGGAATTCTTCACGGCGCTGCAAGTGCAGGGGGTGCCTTCAAAGCTTGTGATTTTCCCGGACGAGGGACATTGGGTGTTGAAGCCCCAGAATAGCGAGTTCTGGTACAAGACGTTCCTGGATTGGCTCGGGGCACATTTGAAGTAGGACGCTCGGGCGATCAGCGCGCGTCGAGAAAGCAAGCCGCCGAGCGATCAGTTTAAATCAAACGCGTACCGCGGCCAGACTTGATTTCGAGGGCGACGCCAGCGATGCGAAGAGAAAAAGGGCAGGGTCTAAACCCGCCCTCCTTCCGGCCGTCTCCCTGTTGCTGCTGTGGACCGAAAACCGCGATTCCTAGCCGACCTTCACTGCTTGCGTTTTGCCGCTGAATTCAATCTCCGTCACCTGGTCTTTATTCATCACAACTTCCGTATTGTCAGGTGCATTCTTGAGTTGAATCCACTGGCAGGGAACCTCGGCGACGGTTTTGTCACGGTCCGTGTCCACGACCTTGAGCTGGCGCTGATTCGGCTGCACTTCCAATTTGTAGTTTCCAGGTTTGAGCTGCTGTCCAGCAATCGTCGTGGGGGATGTTACAGTCAACTGTGCCGAGTCGGTATGAGCCCACACCGGCAGGGCGCAGAACGCCGCGAGAGACAATGCCGTAATGTAGTACCTTGCGCGAATACGCATAGCTCGAGATTCTCCTTGATCAAGCGAATTTGTGCCCTCGGAAAATCGAGCAGGCCTGCTGCGAATTCCTGCGGGTTGAGAGCCGCAGAATCAGTGCATTGTACGACTTTAACGGCTCTCCCTTAATTGGGATGCGGTTTGGAAGTGGAAGGTTTCAGATAAATCAGAGGCAATCCATCGAAGCTAGACTCATCTCGTCGCCTGAGCCAGTCCGGCAAAAAAAAGAAACGGAGAGAGCGGGTTCATCCGCCCCCTCCAAAACATCGGCTCTTTCCAACACAGCCAATTGCGCATCGGTTAGTCGAACTTCACCGCCCGGGTTTTGCCCTTGAAGTCGATCTCCTTCACTTGATTGTCGCTGACGATCACCTCCGTGCCATTCGGGGCAGTCTTCAACTGAATCCACTGACACGGGACTTCGGCTACAGTTCTATCGGAAGAGGTGTCGATAACTTTGAGCTGCTTCTGCCCCGGCTCCACTTCGAGCCTGTAGGTTCCGGGATTGAGCTGTTTTCCGGCTATCGTGGTCGGATTCGTCACCGATACTTCCGCGGAGTCGGTGCGAGCGCAAACGGGTAAAGCCATTACTACAGCGAGACAAAGCGCAGTCAGGTAATGTCTTGCGTAAATCTGCATACCGAGGGTTCTCCTTGATTGGACAGAAATTGAGTTACTGGCCCTTGGAAAATCGAGCAGAAGCGCCGCGAATTCCTGTGGGTGAGGGTTGCGGAACCATCCTTCGATGATGCGGCAGCCCTAGGTAATTGGACTCGACTTCGTCCCTGGCGGTTTCAGATTATCTTTGGCTGCCACAGAAGTTTACCTGGCTCGGCCACGACTCGGTTCGGTCACGGACTGAAACGACGTCCCTTGATTTCATTGAGATGCTCTCGCAGGCGTTCAAGGACCCGGCTGGCATGTCCCTCCGAAATCTCGCGCTCGAGTTCCGTAAGGGCGAAGTGAACGATGTCGTGGTGATGAAGTTCCTGCCCCGGCAGTTGCTGGCTGAATTCGAGCCATACCTTGTGGAGCAGATCAACCTCGTTCGGAGTCAGCCGGGGAGCGTGGGGGCCAAGGTAGAAGACCTGCTCCTGGCCTGAAGGAGTATAAATCTCGAGAGTGACATGGGGGCGCGGCTCGCCCATGCGTTCCCACGCGAGACCCACCTGACGCGCTTGCTCGGTGACAGACCACTTTGCGGAGCTGCCGACGACCATCGTGCTTGACTGGAGATTCATGGCCGCCCGAAGTATTCCTTCCCACAAATCATTCGCGGCGGCCACGGCCAGGCGGACCGGCTTCCCCTCTTTTTCGGCAATACCGAGGACTTTCGTGAAGAGCAACTGCTCGATCGTGCTGAAAAGCTGATCAGGCGCCAGATCGTATTCACCGGAAGCAGCACGCCGAAGGAGGCGCACGTGCAGGACGACGATTTCCGCTTCGCGGGTACGTGCGCGACGCAAGGCCGCCTCGAGATGATAGAGCGTGTAGTACGTGCTGACGGGAACCAGGACGTTGCCCGGGCGGACGCCGAGAGCCTGCGGGGACAATTCAGCTTCTTGAGATAGATTGAACTGGTCCAGTTCCGCATGAACTTTGCTGCGCCTTCTTGTAACACTCTCGGAAATTTCGAACACGACAAAAAAGGCGAGCGTGAACGCGACGCCTGAGATAGTGGCGACCTCTTTCGTAAACAGGTTGATGATGCAGAGCGCGAATAGTGTCAACGTGATAAGTGCCACGCCGACGGGAATCTCGGTGCCGCCAATTTTCAGATTGAGCCTTACACGGAATTCCCGCTCGCCCGGCTGCTTGTAGCGCAGAACGAGTACCGCCAGGCCCTTCATGGCGAAACTCCACATCACCCCAAAAGCATAGGCTTCGCCCAGCATGATGATGTTCCCGCGGCTCAGAATGATGGTCAGGAGCTGAAGGCCGACGACGAGATTCAGAATGCGGTGAGAGGTTCCGAAACGGCGGTGCGGATGGCGAAACCATTCGGGAAGGATTCCGTCTTCGGAAACGCGATTCAAGACGCCGTTTGAACCCACGATCGCAGTGTTCACGGCGCCGGACAGCATGAGCGTTCCCACAACGACGACGAAAACGCGGAATGCCAGCCGCAGGAACACCGGCCCGGTAAGATACATGGCGAGGCCGCTGATCGGGTTGCCGGCATAGCTGGGGCGCACGGCATCGGGAACGATCATCACCGTGAGAAAGGCGACGCCCGCCGTGAAGATCAAGCTGTACAGAAAAATGATCAGCCCCGCCTTTTTCAAATTCGGGAGCTTGGGATGTTCGATCTCCCGGTATACCTGCGCCATCGTTTCTTCGCCGCTCATGGCTAGAACGGAATGGCCGAGGCCTATCAGAATCCCAATGAGCCCAATCGTGTACGGGAGCGAAGTGTGCCGCAGCCAGCCGAGAGCGTCACCGGCGTAATGCAGATTCGAAAGGCGCGGCAGCGCCGGAATATGAGCGCCACGCACCCAGAGGGTGTAGCCGCACCACGCGAGCAACGTAATCACCATCACCGTGGCCACATACATGATGCGTACGGCCTTCCGGCTCGATTCCGGTATGCCCTTGATGTTTTCCCACCAGAAGTAAATCGTCACCAACGCGGCGAATACCGCCGCGGTCGAATTCGCCGGGAGTACGACGTTAAGGTGAGCAAAGTGCAAAAGCTCGTTCAGAAGCCCCGCCAGATATAGCCCCGCAGATACGCCGCTGATTGGGCCGGTGAGAATGTAGTCGAACATCAGCGCGGATACGGAGAACTTGGCGAGCGTTGAGCCCATGCCTTCCTTCACCACGCGATACACGCCGCCGCGCACGAACATGCCGCAGCTTTCGTAATAGAGCGTCTGCACGGCGAAGGCGAACAGCATGATGGCGAGGACGAACCAGGGAGCCGTCTTGCCAATGAAATGCTCGGCGATGGCCCCTGCGTAGAAAGCAGATGACCCGAGATCATTCAGGACGACGGCTGCCGCTTGCCAGAACGTAATGAAGGAAAGCATGGCCGTCGTGGCCACGAGGACGTTAACGGTGCGGCCCGACTGAGCCGGATTAGTCTTGTCGGGGATGGAGGCCATCGGATGAAATTATTTCAAAAACGCGGAGCTAACTATACTTTGAAATGAAGGAAAATCTGAACGAAGAAAAAAGCCCGGTTGGAGGACAGAGCAACACAAGCCGTCTCTCGTGACATCGCGGCCTCACCCGAATCATTACCCTCCGGAGGTGTTCCCGGGGACTCGGCCGATTCTGCGCATGGCCACGTTCAGCGCGCGTTTCATGTAAGTTTCGAACTCCGAAAGGCGCAAGAGCTTCATGAGCAGTCCAAGCAGGACGACACCGCCCGCCGTCGCGACCACCAAAACGGCCAAAGAGCCGTAAGCGCTCTGCCATCGAAGAAACCGCATAACCCATTTCTCCAGGAAATAGCAGCCCGCGGCCGCGCCCACTGACGCGAGTGCGACCTTGCCGGAAAAAGCCAGCAGCGCGCCCGATTCGTTATTTTGCGTCCGCCTGTTGAGCAGGACGAATAGAACAATCGTATAGGCGATGATGCCGATCGAACTGGCCAGCGCCAGGCCGCGATACTGCGCGCGATGGACCAGGTACCAGTAGAGCGGGATGTTCAGGCCGGTCATCACTGTGCCGACCACGGCGGGAGTGATCGTGTCGCGCGTCGCGTAGAATCCGCGTGCGAGAATGTACTGCGCTCCCCAGCCGAACATCCCAATCGAGAAAAGCGCAAGAGCAGTACCTGTCGCGGCGAGGCTCGCGCCGTGCATCCGTGTGTGGGCAAACGCAACGCGGACGAGGGGCTGACTCTCGACGATGGTGAACGCGGAAATGGGGATGAGCAGAAAAATCATGCCTTTGAACGTAGAATTCAGGACGCTGTTCAATTCCCCAAATTTCTTCTCGGAATAGAGCTGGGCGAGGATCGGAAAGGAAGCGACGCCAATTGCTTGTCCCACTAAACCGAGCGGAACGCGCATCAGGATCTTGCCGTAGCTTAGCCATGTGATGGATGCGGCTTCCAGGTAGGACCCAAAAATCCGGATGATCCAGTCGTCGGCGAAAGACAGCGACACCGCTAGCATGATTGGTATCGACAGTTTCAGAAACAGCCAGAAGCCGGGATGCTTCACCTTCAGATTCGGCGAAAAGCACGCACCCGCCCGGGTCGCGCCGTAAATTTGGAGGAGGAGGTTGCCAACAAGCGCGCCGCCAAGAACGCCGACAGAAAATCCCGTAATGCCGATGCGCGACGACAGCAGCATGCCGCCGAGGATGATCCCTGTGTTGTAAACGAGTGGCGCGAGAGATGGAACGACGAACTGACCCTTCGCATACTGGACGGCGCTCAAAATACTGCCTTCGTAGAAGCAGATCTGCGCTGGCAGCATTAGCCGGGTGAGAAACACGACCTGAGAGCGCTCAGCCGGGCCGAAACCCGGCGCGATCACGGCGGCCAGCTTGTTTGCGAACAGTTCGCCGAGACAAACCAGCCCGACCAGAACGATTCCCATGACCGTGACGACCGTCGAAAAGACCCGCCAGGCTTCGTCTTCGCGATCCTCGGCGGCGTATTTCGCAAAGACGGGAATGAAGGTGACGCTGAGCGAGCCGCCTGCGACGAGGTAGTTCAGGAAATCCGGCAAGGTGAACGCAGCATAGTAAGCGTCGGTCGCCATGCCCGGACCGATCTGGTGCGCCACAGCCCACTCGCGGAAGAAGCCCAGAACGCGGCTCAGCAGCACGCTCGTGGTCACGATGATGGTGGCGACCGCGATGCGGCGGTGCATGGTCTGCGTCGTCACGGAAGGAACATGGTAGATGTTTTGCCGGTTGCGAGCCAGTAGCGTGGCAGAACCACTTGCGAAACAAACACTGACGCGGTGAGTTGGCCGAGCCGCAGAAGCTGATTACGGGTGGAGGCTACCACAACCGCGGGATTTCGAGCACCTGGAATCCGGTCTCCAAGGCTCGGCGGGCGGCAGCCGCGAAGGATTCGACGATGTCCTGAATCTGGGAGACATCCAGCGCGCGGGATGGAATAGTTTCCGTCGAACGGGACAGCACTCGGAGCGACGGTATGCCACCCCCCGCGCGCCGGAAGAACAGTTCCTGTTCCTTCCCAAGGGCGCGGCGTGCTGCCTTTGCGCCCCGCGTGGGCAATCTGCATCCCAGCGAGAGCGCCCTGCCCACGAATAAAACGTGCGATACGCGATAGAAATTCGACCTACTCGTCTTTCCAGATCCCCAAGTCATGCGCGCTGATGCGGCCGTCGGGGGTGACAGCGGCGGCTTCGGTGAAGACAACTGCTGCTCCCCCTACCGCGCGTGAACCAAGATGAACCAGGTGCCAATCGTTTGCAAAACCGTCCATGCTCGAGTACTGGCAGATCGGAGAGACGACCGACGATGCGATTGCGGGGTGTCGCCGATCGAATGGGAAGCTCATCAAAAAGCATAAAGAATGGCCTTCCTGCGCGCGGAACTGCCTTCACCTGCTGTACCGATACTCCGTGGGTTACGCGCCGTGCCGCAGTTTGCCCTCCGGCCGCGCCGACACCGGCTTGACGAGACGAAGCACGTGCTCGCCGCTCTGAGAATCAAGGCGGTACATCAAGACGGCATCTGCCGCTTCTGTTTCTCCCGCCAACTCAAGTTCGGGATTGTCCACGATAATGTCGCCGTTGTTCTTGATGCGCAATTCGCTGCCCACCTGCAGGACGATCCTCGTTTCGTTCGCCGCTTGCTGTTCCCTGGCCATAACCGCCCCCGTGCGCCGATACGTTCAGGATCAGATTCGTGCAGTGTCCAATCCCTGATGATGAGATGAGGCAAAAGACCGAAACGTAGCGGAGAGCCTAGCTGGCGGCCTTCTTGGATCGGGGTGTCGATTCACTTCCAGCGGTCCAGGCGGGAGCATCGCTGGCGGGAAACGATTCGCGCGAAGCCTCGTCTACAGTGTCGAGTTCTTCAGTCCGCTCGCGCGCTTCCGGTTTTGGCTGGACTCTCGGTGTCTCGGGTGAGGTGTTCGGGCCACTTTGAGCGGCGGATCTTAGCAGATCGCGATCCATCGAAATCGCTCCTGAGACTGGTTTAACACTTTCGGGAGGCAGCGCGCAAGCAGGGAAGGAAGGTTTGACGAAGGGGTGAGAAAGTTCAGAACTTGTACACGATTCCTCCAGAAATTTTCGGGCCAATCTGGTAGGTGCCGAAGAAGCGCGTGCCGACGCCGTCGCCTTCCACGCGATAAGCCCAGCGGCCGCTGCCAACGGTCAGATCGACGCCTCCGCCAGCCTCATACTCGAACGCGGTCGAGTGGCCGTAGGGCGTTTCGGGCGACAAACTGGCAAATCCGCCGAGGACGTGCCCCCAAAGCTCGATGCGTCCGGAACTGGGCCAGCGCACACGCGGACCTGCCGCGCCAATGATGAGGTGGCTCTGCGAGCCGGAAATCGTCCCGAATACGGCGAGAACTTCTCCTTCGGCCCCGACCCACGGCTTCAGGTAATACACCCCGGAGATGTAACCGCCGTTTGCGTTCTCCGTCGCGCCGGGCACCTCGTAAAAACGCAAATACGTGTACCCGATCGAAACCTCGCGGTCACTCTTGGGAAGAATGCCGTAAACACCCTGAGGCGGCGGAATTGGATCCGGAGCAGGATTGGCAGCGACCGCCGCCGGTAATGCTGTTGCCACACCGGTGGCGCCTTCGGAGGAAGCCAGGGTTGAATCAAGGTTGCCGAGCGAGACTGCGGTCGGCACACTATAACCACCGTTGAGTTGCGCGCATGCAGGTCCGGCAAGCAGAAAGATGGATAGGCAAACCCAAGCACTACGCTTCATCATTGATTCCCGCCGTCTTTCTCGAAAGGGTGTCATTCAATTTGACCCGACGGACGCCAGAGTGTCCACGAGAAAGGGGGAGGGATGTGCCGAATCGGCACATTCCGGTTGCGACGCAGAGCCACTATCAGAAGGCGAAAGCGTGCGTACCAAATTCGACCGGCAGGCCCGTGGTTTTGACTCGATCGCCCGGGTTGCCGGACGACTCTAACTAGAGCAAAATCTGACCTCAAGAACACATCTGGCAAAAGGGGCACCGCTACGCAAGAAAAGAAGAACAAGAAGGGCCGGCGGGGCTGGGTCAGCCTGATTCCCTACGGGCTGCACGAGCAACACCCCAACGCGTACAAGGACATCCTCACCACCGTCTGGGAGAACCGCGACAACCTCAGCTATGCCTGGCGGATTTTGAAGAATGGGTGCTGCGACGGATGCTCGCTGGGTACGTCGGGAATTCGCGACTGGACCATGGAAGGCGTCCATCTCTGCGCGTTACGCTTGAAGCTTCTTCGCCTCAATACCATGCCGTCGATCGAAGCAGGGCTGCTCGAAGATGCGGCGCGGATGCAAGCGATCCCTCCGCGCAAGCTCGCGGCACTCGGGCGCCTGGCTTTCCCGATGCTGCGTCAGCGAGGCGACCGCGGCTTTCAAAGAATTTCCTGGGACGAAGGGTTGACTCGAGCCGCGGAAGGACTGAAGGCGGCCGATCCGCATCGAATCGCGTGGTACGTCACTTCACGCGGGCTCACGAACGAATCGTATTACGCGCATCAGAAGGTGGCGCGCTTCTTCGGCACGAATCACGTGGATACCAGCGCGCGAATCTGCCATGCGCCCAGCACGTCCGCCTTGAACGCGACGGTGGGATGCGCCGCCACGACCTGTTCCTATTCCGACTGGATCGGGACCGATTTGCTCGTTTTCGTTGGTTCGAACATTGCCAACAATCAGCCCGTTTCTGCGAAGTACCTCTATTACGCGAAACAAAAAGGGGCGAAAGTTTTCGTCGTCAACCCGTATTTGGAACCGGGGCTGGAGCGCTACTGGGTTCCCTCGGTGGCGAAGAGCGCGCTCGTGGGGACGCGCTTTGCCGACGATTTCTTCCCCGTGCTCATCGGCGGCGATATCCCTTTTTTCTACGGCGTGCTAAAACACCTGATCGAAAACGGCTGGGTCGATCGCGATTTCATCTCGCGGCGCACCGCGGGATGGGATGCTCTCGAGGCGAAGGCGCGCGCGCTTTCGTGGGATGCTTTAGAACGAGGATCGGGCTTGAGGAGTTCAGAGATGCTCCGGTTCGCCGAGGCGTTTGGCAAAGCGCGTTCGGCCATCATCGTGTGGAGCATGGGAATCACGCAGCATCGCTACGGGAGCGACAACGTGCGCGCGATCGTCAATCTCCAGCTCGCGCGGGGCAATGTTGGGCGCGAAAAGACGGGGCTGATGCCGATACGCGGGCACAGCGGCGTACAAGGCGGCGCGGAAATGGGTGCCATGCCGGGCGCGTACGTGATGGGCTCTCCCGTCAACCAGGAAAACGCGCGCAAATTCGCTCAGCCTGAATGCTGGGGATTCGAGCCGCCCGCGTGGAAGGGACTGTCGGCGGCGGAGATGATTCTTGCCGCTGAACGCGGCGAAATCGATGTCTTGTGGCAAAGCGGCGGGAATTTCATCGAGACGCTTCCCGAACCTCGCCGCGTGCGCCAGGCCGTGCGCAATATCCGCCTGCGCATCCACCAGGACATCGTGGTCAACTCGAACATGCTGGTTGAGCCGGAAGAAACCGTGCTGTTGCTGCCATCGCGAACGCGTTACGAACAGCGCGGCGGCGGAACGGAAACCAGCACCGAGCGTCGCGTCATCTACAGCCCCGAAATTCCGGGCCCGCGACCGGCCGAAGCCAAAGACGAGTGGGAGATTCCCGTCCTCGTTGCCCGCCGAGCTGATCCGCAGCGAGCTGCGGGCGCTTTTCCCTGGCGCGACGCCCAGGATATACGCCAGGAAATCGGTTGCGTGTGCGACACGTACAAAGAAATTGGGAGTCTCCGGAAGAAGGGCGATCAGTTCCAGTATGGCGGCGCGCGACTGCTCGCCGACAAGTTCCTGACGCCGGACGGCATGGGTCACTTTTCCGCCATTGATCTGCCCGATGAGAAGGTCCCGGAAGGTTATTTTCTGCTGGCCACGCGCCGAGGGAAGCAATTCAACAGCATGATTCACGCAGACGTCGATCCGTTGACAGGAGCCACGCGCGATGCGATTTTCATGTCGGCCGTTGACGCACAGCGGCTTGGATTGAGCGACGCAGATCCCGTCCTGCTGCGGAACGATCGCGGCGAGTTCCAGGGGCGAGTGAAAATCGAACGGATCAAGCCCGGCTGCCTGATGGGACACTGGCCGGAAGTAAATGTCCTCATTCCCGCAGGCTGCCTCGATCCGAGCGGCGTTCCGGATTACAACGCGATCGTCGAAGCGATTCCCGTTGGGCAATCTGCGCCGGTGCTGATTGAAGCGCCCGCGTGAACCGTGGAGCGAGCCGGGATAACCAGAAGGAGCATCGAGCATGCCCGAGACTGCTGAACAGTATCGCGACCGGCTGGCGTCGTATGTGGAGGGCCAGGACGCTCTCAACCTGCAGAGCGAGGCGCCGGCTAGGCTCGCGCGGCTCATCGAAGGCGTCCCCGAAGCGAAGCTCAAGGAACGCCCCCAGCCTGGCAGGTCGTCGGCGGTGGAAATTCTCGCTCACCTGGCCGAGGACGAGCTTACGAGCAGTTGGCGCTACCGGCAAATGATTGAGCATGACGGCGAGACTCTGCTCGGTTTCGATCAGGAATTATGGGCCCGGCTGGGGAATTATCAGTCGTGGAATGCTCGAGACGCCCTCGATATGTTCCGTTTGTTGCGCGACGCGAACGTGCGAATGTTGCGCGGCCTCCCGGCGGAAGAGTGGAACCGGTCGGGCAATCACGCCGAACGCGGCAGGCTCACGGTGGGGGAACTCGCCCGGCATATGGCGGCTCACGACGTCAATCACATCAAGCAGATTGAGTGTCTCCTTTCGCGGTGAACCGAATCAGATGGCGTCGCCCGTTTGCAGTAAACGGTTGACCTTTGCCATCGCCGTGCTCCTGGTTCTCGTTTCTTGCCCTGACGCCTTGCCTTGTCTTCCCTCAAAGCGTACCATCGCGCTTCATTTTTCCGAGGAGATGCAAAACCGATGAAGCGACTCCTATCCGCTCTGCTTTTGTTCGCTTGCACTGCATGGGCCGCACCCGCGCGCCATCACTCCACCAGACAAAATGAAGCCGGGCATTTCACTATCGAGCAAGTTCTCAGCGCCCCGTTTCCCACCGATCTGACGCCCGCTCCCGCCAAAGGAATGTTCGCATGGGTGTTCAATGCCGAGGGGAAACGCAATGTGTGGATTGCGGAGCCCGCGACCGGTGGGAATGGCTATTCCTCGCGCCGGCTCACGAACTACTCCCAAGATGACGGCCAGGACGTTGGCGAGCTCGCCTGGACTCCAGATGCGACCGCGATCGTTTTCGTCCACGGTGGCGACTTCGAATTTCCCAGACGCGAATATCCGAATCCGGCGCGCCTCGCCGCCGGAGTTGAGCAGGACGTTTACGTCGTCCCGGTCAGCGGCGGCGAGCCGAGGAAAATCGGCGAGGGTCACTCGCCGGCAGTGTCGCCGAAAGGCGATTACGTCGCGTATGTCTTCAAAGGGCAAATCTGGCTCGCCAAACTCGATGGCAGCGAGAAGCCGGAGCAAGCCATCCACGAACTCGGCGAAAACGACTCTTTGCGCTGGTCGCCTGACGGCCAGTCAATCGCGTTCGTAAGCTCCCGCGGAGATCACGATTTCATCGGCGTCTATTCGCTCGGTTCGAAAGCGGTGAACTATCTCGATCCGAGCACCGATCGCGACCAGGAGCCGGTCTGGTCTCCCGACAGTTCAAAGATTGCCTTCATCCGCATTCCGTCCAAGTTTGGGCTCGTCTTCGCGCCGGCGCGCACGGGTCCGCCATGGTCAATTCGCGTGGCGGACGCTGCCTCCGGCAAGGGCCGCGAAATCTGGAAGGCGGCCGAGGGTCCCGGCAGCGTCTTCCGTGAGATCGTCGCAGACAACCAGTTGATGTGGGGCGCCGGCGACCGCATTGTGTTCCCGTGGGAGCGCGACGGCTGGACACACCTGTATTCCGTCGTTGTCTCCGATGGCGATGCGACGCTCATGACGCCAGGCGACTTCGAAGTCGAGTACGTCGCTCTCAGCCCCGACCGCAAGACTGTAGTTTACTGCTCGAACCAGAACGATATTGACCGCCGGCACATCTGGAAGGTCGCCGTCGATGGCAGCCACCCGCAGGAATTAACCGGCGGAACCGGAATTGAGACCTCGCCCGTCTTCGCGAACGACAGTCGCACCGTGGCCGTTTTGCGTTCCGACGCGCGCATGCCCATGCGGCCGGCTATTCTCGGCGGCGGCGACGAAATCCACGACTTGGCCGCTGACCAAATTCCGCAAGAATTTCCCGCCGGAGAGCTCGTCACTCCGCAGCAGGTGATTTTCTCGGCCGCGGACGGCATGCGTATTCACGGCCAACTATTTCTTCCCACGAATGCGAGCGACGGAAAACAGTACCCCGCGGTCGTCTTCTATCACGGTGGCTCGCGACGCGAGATGCTCCTCGGCTGGCACTACATGCTCTACTACAGCAATGCGTATGGCCTGAACCAGTATTTCGCGAACCATGGATACGTCGTGCTCTCGGTGAACTATCGCAGCGGGATCGGCTACGGCCTGAATTTTCGCGAAGCCCTCAACTACGGCGCCGCGGGTGCCAGCGAGTTCAACGATGTCCTTGGAGCCGCGCTATACCTTCGCAGCCGCTCGGATGTCGATTCGAAACGTATAGGCCTGTGGGGTGGCAGCTACGGCGGTTATCTGACCGCGATGGGCTTGGCGCGCGCGTCCGATCTATATGCGGCGGGCGTAGACATGCACGGTGTCCACGACTGGAACATCGAGATTCGGAACTGGGTTCCAGCATACAATCCCGAAGCTCGCGCCGACGCAGCTCGCCTCGCCTGGGAGTCGTCGCCTATCTCGTCGGTGAAAACGTGGCGTTCGCCTGTACTGCTGATTCAGGGCGATGACGACCGCAACGTCCAGTTTTCGCAAATGGGCGAGCTAGCCGACGCGCTTCGCAAGCAGGGAGTGCACTACGAGGAACTCGTCTTCCCCGATGAAATCCACGATTTCCTGCGTCACAAAACCTGGCTGGCGGCGTACACCGCGTCCGCGAAATTCTTTGCTGAGCAATTCAAACCCTAGTCTCAGGTGCGAGTCTGGGGACGTGTGGTTGAGGGGAACGCCGATCTAGAAGCGAAAGCCTGCTCCGAATACGGCGAATCGATTCTCTTGCTGGCCCTCCACCATCGTGTTTATCGCGAACAG
This sequence comes from Candidatus Acidiferrales bacterium, assembly GCA_035277685.1. Classification (GTDB taxonomy): domain Bacteria; phylum Acidobacteriota; class Terriglobia; order Acidiferrales; family UBA7541; genus Palsa-295. The sequence continues at coordinate 27,837 of DATEKA010000232.1, read as the reverse complement.
CCCGCCTGCAAGGCGGTCGTGCGCCTTCGTCCCGGAGCGAGCGGTCGTCACGTACAGCGTCTTGCGATCTGTGCCGCCAAACGCGCATGTCGTGATGTTCTCCACCGGCATTTCAACGACAGCATCAATTTTCCCGTCGGGCGCGACCTGGACGATGCAGCCCCCGTAGTACCTGCAGTTCCAAAGGTATCCTCGCGCGTCAACGCATGAACCGTCGGGCAATCCTCTTGCACAATTCTCCAGAAACGACCGTCGATTCGAAATCGATCCATTCGCGGCATCGTACTCGTACTCCCAAACGACATTCTGCAGCGTGTCGCCAAAATAAAATCGCCGCCGGTCAGGGCCCCAGGCGAGTGTGTTGGCGATTCCTATGTCGCGACACCACTCCGTTACCGCGCCGTCGGGATCGACTCGATAGAGCGCGCCATCCCGGCCGCCCGTCTCGCGCGTGGATCCGTCCGCGTTCACGTTGTTGCGCATCGAGCCGATCCAAAGTGAGCCGCGTGGATCGACTCGCGCATCATTGAGCCGGACCTCCGGCCAGTGGGCAAGCTGAACAATGGGCGCGCTCCGGCGATTCGATTCCGGCCGCCACAAAATTACTTTCGAGCCCAGGACGACCGCGAGTGTGTCATCGCGATCCGTCAGCGTGATCGCAGCAACAGGCTCTTCAAAGAACCAGGTTCGAACACATTCGTCGGAAGGCGTGAAGCGGTGGATGAGAAAGCGGTTGATGTCGGTCCAGTATGCGGCGCGATGCGCGTCGTGCCAGACCAGCCCTTCGCCGCAAACGTCGCTGGTCGGCGCAACGCAGACTGGCTCGGCGCTCATTGCACGCCGATTCCGGCGAGCAAACCTCCGTCGATCAGGTAATCGCCCCCGGTGCAGAAGCTCGCCTTTTCAGAAACGAGAAACGCAGCCAGTTCGGCAACCTCCTCCGGCGTTCCAATCCGGCCGAGCGGATGCTGCGCCCCGAACCGCGCGAAGACCTCTTCCACGGGGGTGTTCGGGGAAAAGTGCGCTGCGGAGCCGGCGAGCATCGGCGTGCGAATCGATCCCGGGCTGATCGAATTAACCCGTATCTTGTCCGCCGCATGGTCAAGCGCGAGAGCTCGCGTCAGAGAATGGATTGCTCCCTTTGAAGTGGCGTACGCCGCAACTCCGCGCTGGCAGGCGTACCCCTGCACGGAAGCGAGGTTGACAATCGATCCGCCTCCGCGTTTCTTCATCTCCGGAACGCCGTAGTGCGCCATCAGGAAGACGCTCCCGACGTTCACCATCATGCTCCGGTTCCAGGTTTCCGGATCCGTTTCAACGGCGTTTCCAAAAACGTGAATCGCGGCCGCGTTGACCATGATGTCCAGCCCGCCGAGCCGCTCGACAATCTTCGCGATCAGTGACCTTACTGCATTCGCATCGGCCACATCGCAAGTCTCCACATCCAGCGCCAGGCCATTGGCGAGCGCGTGCTGCGACAACTCCTCGTTCGCCGCTTTGTCGATGCCGCAGGCCACCACGCTCGCGCCTCCGGCAGCAAGCCGGACCGCGATTGCGCGGCCGATTCCGGTCGTGCCCGTCACCACGGCAACTTTTCCCAAAAATTCTTTCAAATTGTTATCGATCGACTTTCTGCGGGAAGGATGCCCAGGTCGCACCGGACAATCAAGCTTGTGCCCCGTGTCGAAGGGGCTGCTCCCCGAGCGGATCCGCGTTCAGAACCTCCCGGACTTTCGCCGCAAGCTCATCGGGGCTGAACGGCTTCTCGATGAACGCCGTCCCTGGGCTGAGAATACCGATTCGGATCGCGTCGCCCTCGGTGTACGCCGACATGTACAACACTTTCAAATTCGCGCGCAGCTTTGCCAGGTGCCCGACCAGCTCGCCTCCCTTTATCCCCGGCATCACCACATCGGTAAGCACCAGATCGATCGTTTCGTCGTGAGATTCCATCCAGAGGATGGCGTCCGCGGCGCTCCTCGCCTCAATCACGCTGTATCCCTTGATCTTCAAGAACTCGCGCGTCATGCGCCGCACCGCGTCGTCATCTTCCACAACGAGGATTCGTTCCTCCCCATGCAAGGAGGAAACCACCGGTTTCGCGGTCTCGACAACCTCCACCTGTTCCTCGACGCGCGGCAGATAGACCTCGAACGCAGTACCCTGCCCGACTTTGCTCGAAACCGTCACACATCCGCCGCTCTGGTTCACTGTTCCATAGACGGTCGCCAGCCCCAGCCCTGTCCCCTTGTTTGTGTCTTTCGTAGTGAAGAACGGCTCGAACAGATGCGCCTGTGTTTCTTCGTCCATACCGTGACCTGTGTCGCGCACCGCGAACATTACGTACGGCCCCGGCTCCACTCCGGGGTGCTTGTTAGTCCATGCCGTGTCCAGATCGGAATTGGCGGTCTGAATCGTCAGATCGCCCCCCAGAGGCATCGCGTCTCGCGCGTTGAACACCAGGTTCATGATCACCTGTTCCAGTTGCGCGGAATCGGCCCTCACGCGCCCCAGTGCCGGATCGAGATCAACGTGCAACTGGATGTGCTCTCCAAGCACGGATGGCAGAATCTCCGCCACCTGTGAAACGAGTGCGTTCAGGTCCAGCACGCGGGATTGGAGCACCTGTTTCCGGCCCAACGCCAAAAGCTTCCGCGTCAGCGATGAGGCGCGATCCGCGGCTTTCATGATCTCGGACAATTCGCGGCGTACTGTAGCGCTCAGACCAACGTTGTTCTGCGATAGCGCCGCTTGGCCTCGAATCACCATCAGCAAGTTATTGAAATCGTGCGCTACACCGCCCGCCAGTCGCCCGATCGCTTCCATCTTCTGCGCGTGGCGCAGCGCTTCTTCCGCTTGTTCGCGACCCGCTATCTCCCGTTCGAGTTCCCGGTTCGCTGCCGCGAGCATCTTCACGTTCACCTGCGCCGTTTCCGCCATGTATACGGCGAACGCCAGCATCAAGGCCATCAATAGCCCGCCGATCGATACGAACAGCGGAAGACCGGAACGCGCGTACGAAACAGCCCCTGCTTTCGGCCAGACCACCACTCGCCACGCCAGTTGTCCGTAGCCGATATTGGCTTGCTCCACGTACCTATCGTCCACCGGGGGTTCGGGCGCTCCCCGGCTGTAAACATTCTCCTGGCCATCGTAAATCGCAACCCAGTAATCCGGCGCCACATCTTGAAGAATTGACGAAAGCAGCTCGTTGTACTGGAAAACCCCTACGAGCACGCCGTCGATTGCCTCCGAGCGCATCGGAACACACACGATGAAACCCTCTCCGCCTCGCCGCAATTGAACGCGCGGAGCGATCACGGTTCCGTGCTTGGGGACAGCCTGTTCTACTGCTTCGCGCAGTCCGGGAATCGAGCCGAGGTCGGTGCCGATATCGGCTTGGTTCTCTCTTTGCGGCACCGCCCAGCGCACGCGCAAAGCCGGATCCAGCCACTTGATCGCTCGGTAGGCGGGATAGCCGCTCATCGCCAAACCTGCGTCCGACTCCATGTCGTTCTCGTCGACGTGGCTCTCGGCCTCCCATCGTCCCGCCAGGCGTTCCAACGGCAGAACACGCGCGCGCAACTCAGACTCTGTTTTCGTCTTTATGAAAGACGCCTGTTCCTGTGTAGCGGCTTGAATTTCGACGTTCCGATGGCCGATCAACAGTTGCCAGAGGATCAGGACTGCCACCATCGTAGTGAGGCCAAAGATGGCCGGCAACAGCAACCGATCGATGAAACTCCGGGGCATAACTGTCTCTATCTAGGTCTGCTCCCTAGGCGCGCTGTCGGCGTTGCTGTCCCGCTGCCCGGACGAGAGCCCCGCTCCGTTTGCAGGAGCCGGGCTGCGATTGACTGGCTGGTGGGTGCCTCCGCCATAAACCATCCGGTACCGCTCATTTCGAGCTTTCCCTCGATGAATCAAGGGCAAAGCTTCGCCCAGTGGCTTTATCCTGTCAAGTTCCGCTCTTACCCCTTAAGAGCCTTCCCCGCATGGTTTCCTATACTAACAGGCCCGAACGGTGGACATTTCACCTCAACCGGACACGTCATGTGCTGGCATCCTGGTACGCGCCGCCAATTGACTCCGACGCGCCCGCTATGATACCCATAGCTCCGCGTTTTCCGTTCCCGATTCAGCTTGGCGAGAGCAGTTCTGGAGATCGTTTCCCCCGGCTTTAGGATGGCGCCCACAGCTCAACGCATAGAGGTCACGCTGGAGACCCTGCTCGAAAGCGTCGACCTTGCAGAAAGCATCGTCAAACGCGTCGCCGAGGCTTCGGGCTTCGAGGAAGACGACGTTCACAAGATCGGTATGGCTGTGCGCGAAGGTGTCATCAACGCTTACAACTACGGCAACCAGCACGACCGGCACAAGAAGATTCACATCACCGTCGAGCTGGAGCCGGAGAAAATGGTCGTGCACGTACTCGACGAGGGCAACGGCTTCGAATTGACGGAAGTGCCGGATCCGTTAGCCGAAGAGAACCTGCTGCGCACCTCGGGGCGCGGGATCTTCCTGATGCGTGCCTTCATGGATGATTTGCTCGTGCGTCAACGCCCCGCCGGCGGAGCGGAATTGATTATGTCGAAGCGGCTCCCCACCGGCTCCCAGAACGGCCAGCGCCCGCCAGAGTAAGAACGGCGCATTGAGGGTCCCCGTGGCAACCTTGCAAGCAACAAACCGCAAAATTGGCGAGATCACCATCGTCGACTTCAGCGGCAGGATAACTTTGGGCGAGGGCAGTGCTGCTCTGCGCAAGACTGTGCGCGAGTTGATCGAGCGCGGCCACCGCAAAATTCTGCTCAACCTTGCGGATGTGGATTACATTGATAGCTCCGGAATCGGCGAACTGGTCAGTGCCTATACTGCCGTTCAGGGCGTCAATGGCGAGCTGAAATTGCTCCAGCTCACCCGCCGCGTCCACGATATTCTCCAGATTACGCGCCTCGTCACCGTTTTCGACGTGCAGTCTGACGAAGACGCTGCCCTTCGCAGTTTCCGGTAGTTTGCGAGCACGACATGCGCCACGGACTCCACGTGCTGGCACACGCCGCGCAAACGCTGGACACTGATTTCCGTTTGTGCAAGAATCCCGCCGCCGATGGGTGTCGTTTCCGGGCATCAAGTTTTCTTCGTGTTTCTGGGTGTGTTGCGGAAGGAACGACGCGCCGTCGGGAGATCAAGTGAAGAGGAGTTGCCAAGTTGGCTCGAGAACAGGGTGTGGTGAAGTGGTTTAACGCGTCGAAGGGGTACGGCTTCATTCAGAGGCAATCAGGCGAAGATGTCTTCGTTCATTTTTCCGCGATTCAGATGGACGGATACAAATCGCTGACCGAAGGCCAGCTCGTCGAATTCGAAGTGAAGCAAGGTCCGAAGGGCTACCAGGCCGAAAACGTCACCAAGGCTTAGCAACCACTCCGCCGCTGGTTTGCACGGCCTCTGACGCGATTTTTGCGCCTGCTTTCTCCCGGCGCTCCCGCGTGTGATACAGTAGATGTTTCTCCTGAGGTGAGCATTTGCCGCAGCATATTTCCAGACGGGAACTGAAGACGGACGAAGTGCGCGAGACCATCGCGCATGGCGCTGAAGCTCTCCTTTCGCATAAACAGGGAACCACATACATTCTTCTGGCTGCGATCATCATCGCTCTCGCCGTGCTTGGCTGGCGGGCGTATTCCAGCAGACAGGCAACTAAAGCCGGCGCGGCCTTTGCCAATGCCATGGAGCTCTTCGAGGCTCCGACTGGGTCCCAGCCTGCTGCGCCCCCAGTCTCCGGGCAGCAGACTTTCAAGGACGACAACACCAAATTCGCCGCCGCCACCCAGAAATTCGAGGATGTGGCGAAGAAGTATTCACGTACACGCCCTGGACAGCTTGCGAACTACTACGCAGGTCTCTGCCAGGAGCAGTTGGGCAAGAATGACGAAGCGAAGCGTTACTTGCAGTCCGCAGCCAATGGCGCCGACAAGGATTATGCTTCTCTGGCGCAGTTTGCATTGGCCAAGATTGAAGACAAGACGGGCCAGGGAGACCAGGCCGTAAAGCTCTATCAACAGCTGATGGCCAAGCCTACGGTTCTGGCGCCCAAGCCGGTTGTGATGTTGGCCCTGGCGCACCACTATCGCGACAAGAATCCCTCCGAAGCGGCGAAGCTCTACGGCCAGATCAAGTCCGAATACCCGGACAGCGCTATCGCCGGCCAAGCCGACCAGGAACTCGCTCTCCTGCCCGGGAAATCCTGAACCGCAGGTTCGGAATGTCCCAATTGCAGCGCGCGCCCTACGCGATGGACGTTCGGCTCACGCGCGGACGCCGTTATCCCGAGCCTCTCCATCCTTATCGCAACGACTACGCTCGTGACCGCGACCGCGTAATTCATTCTCGTGCTTTCCGCCGCCTCGAAGCGAAAACCCAGGTTTTCACCACCCGCTACTCCGATCATTTCCGGAACCGGCTTACGCACACGCTCGAAGTCGCGCAGATCGCGCGTACCGTTGCCGGCGCGCTGGACTTGAACTCCGATCTCGCCGAAGCACTCGCGCTCGCACATGACATCGGCCATCCGCCGTTCGGGCACGCTGGAGAGAAACAGCTCCATGCTCTCATGCAAGAGCACGGCGATCGTTTCGAGCACAATCTCCAGGCGCTTCGGATTGTGGAGAAGTTCGAGCAGCGCTATCTCGATTTCCCCGGTCTGAATCTCACGTTTGAGGTGCGGGAAGGGATCGTCAAGCATTCTCGCGATTATTCGCCCGCGGAATTTCCCGAGCTTGCCGGGTATCTGCTCGATCAGCGCCCGCCTCTGGAAGCCCAGCTTATTGATCTGGTGGACGAAATCGCCTACAACACGGCCGATCTGGACGACGCTTTTGAAGCGCGGTTACTTGATCTCCCACAACTGCGCGACGAAGTACCCGCTTTCGATGCCGCATACCGCCAGGTCGACCGCCTCCATCCTGAAGGCCAGCGTAAGCTCAAATTCAATGAGGCGCTGAAACGCGTTCTCGATCTGCTGGCGACCGATCTGATCGAGAACACACGGCGGCGTGTTCTGGAGAGTGGCGTCCAGACCGTCGAAGACGTTCGCCGGCAGAACGCGCGGCTCGCCGGGTTCTCCCCGGACGTGGCTCAAGTGAACGCCGAACTGAAGCGTTTCCTATTGACGCGTGTTTATTCGTTGCCGGCGATCGCCGAAGAACGGGACCGCTCTGTTCGCGCCGTTAAAGAGTTGTTTCGTTTCTTTCTCGCGCACCCGGATCGCCTGCCGCCCCACTATGCCGATGAGGCGCGGCGCGAATCGCCTCATCGCGTTATCTGCGACTACATCGCCGGTATGACCGACCAATTCCTTCTGCGTCAATGCTCCGAATTGCTGCCCCCAGCCGCCCACCGCGCCGGCTGACGTCTCACGGGCGTTCTCGATTTCCGCAGTCGGCGCTACTTTCGTCCGGCGGGCCACTTGGGCAAAGACGGGGGCCTACAGGCAACGTCTACTCGATAAAGCCTTCGAGTAGAAATCACCGCAAACCCATAAAAACTAAAGAACGGAAAAATTTCTAATCGATAAAAGATCCGTCTTATCGCCTTTGCCGTTTCTTCGCCTTTACCCTGGGATCGCTCCGCTGAGAGAAACAAATTGGCGAGTTGACGCGCTTTCCGTGGTCCACTAAAGTCCTCGCTATGATGAAAGCCATCTTGCTTACCGCACTTCTTAGCCTCACTTGCCTCGGCGTGGCGGCCTCGCCCCAAACTCAGTCCCTGAAGAAGGCGCCGCCCCGCGAATACACCTCGTCTTCGCCAAGCGAAACCGAAGCTGGTTGGCCGGCGAGAGCGGTTCGCGCGCCAAAAGGCATGGTCGTGAGCGACGAAAAGCTCGCATCCGGCGCCGGCGTTGAAATCATGAAGCGCGGCGGAAACGCCGTCGACGCAGCCGTGGCGGTCGCGTTCGCCCTGGCAGTTGTTGAGCCCGAAGCGGGAAACATCGGTGGCGGCGGATTCATGCTTGTGCGGATGGCCAGCGGCCAGCAAGGATTTGTGGATTATCGGGAGACCGCGCCGGCCGCGGCTTCGCGCAACATGTATCTTCGGCCGGACGGCACGCTCGACCCAAAGGCCTCGATCGAGGGCTATCGAGCCATAGGCGTTCCCGGAACCGTGGCCGGTATGGCTCTTGCCCTGCGCAAGTATGGGACCTTGACGCTTTCGCAAGCGATGCAGCCGGCGATCCGTTTGGCTGAAAACGGATTTCCCCTGAGTGACAGGCTTGCCGGCCTCTTGCGCGACTCGCAAGCTATGGCGAAATTCCCGGTGAGCCATCGGATTTTTCAGAGGGACGGGCGCTACTATGCAGCCGGAGAAGTTTTCAAGCAACCTGAACTGGCGGCGACACTGCGGCGCATCGCAAAGGGCGGACCTGCCGAGTTTTACCGCGGCCGCACGGCGCAGGATTTGACAAAACAAATGAAGGCGGAAGGCGGGCTGATCACTCTCGCAGATCTACGGCGCTACGAGGCGAAAATCAGGGAGCCGCTGGAACAGAGCTACACGGCCGACGGCCACAAATGGGAAGTCATCACCAGCCCTCCGCCGAGCTCGGGCGGCGTCGCGGCGATCGAGGCATTGAACATTCTTCAGACGATTCCGTTGAAATCCTGGAACGACCCCGAATCTGTGCACTGGGTTGTGGAATCGATGCGCCGGGCTTTCGCGGATCGTGCGATGTACCTCGCCGACCCGGATTTCGAAAAGCTTCCAATCGCGCAGCTCACCTCCCAATGCTACGCGGATTCGTTGCGCGCCACGATCGATCCGGCGAGGGCTTCGTCCAGCCAGCAAGTGGCGGCGGAAGATCCGGGAATCCTGAAGAAGGACTCGCCGTCGTGCGCAAAGCCGAATAGCGCGTCCCGTGTGCCGCGGCCCGATAAGGACGCGGTCGCCATGGCACTCGCGGAGACCGTTGAGGGACACACGACACATTTTTCGGTTGTCGATGGAGCGGGAAACGCGGTCTCGAACACTTACACGATCAACGACTATTTCGGCTCGGGCGTGACTTCAACGGACGGGTTCCTGCTGAACGACGAGATGGATGATTTCACTTCGCATCCCGGATCGCCGAATATGTTCGGCCTGATTCAGTCGGAGAACAACGCGATCGCGCCGGGAAAACGGCCGCTCAGCTCGATGACCCCGACGATCGTGCTGCGCGACGGCAAGCTGAGTTTCGTAACGGGTTCACCAGGCGGTCCGACTATCATCTCGGCGACGCTTCTCTCGGTGCTGAACTGGATGCGGCTGGGCATGGGCGCCCAGGCTGCGATCAATGCGCCTCGATTTCACGAGCAGTGGATGCCACCGGCGGTGGTCATGGAGCCGACCGTGGCGGCCTCCGTGGTTCAGGCGCTTGAGACGCGAGGATACCAGATTGCACCGCGGCGCATATGGCTCGGGAAAGTGGAAGCAATCGGCATCGATCCTGCGACAGGCGAGAGGCTCGGCGCTGCCGACCCGCGCCGCAATGGAGCGGCTTCAGGTTACTGATTTCGCCGGAAGACTTTTCAGGAAAAGTCCGGGTATCGAACGCGCTCTTGGCGGCAACACGAATCGAACTTTCAGCCACTCGCTTCCCCACTATTGACGCCGGGGCGATTTCCGCCGACCATACTTCTTCCGCTCGGGAGAGCGGAAATCGTGCAACGCGTCCTTTCGAGTTACCGATACATTCGTCATCCTCTCGAGCCGCAGCTGCTGGCGCAGATCGCTCGCGCCGGAATCCGATCCATCGAAGTTTTCTGCGCTTCCGGACACTTCAATTACCGCTCGCAGCAGGCTGTGCGCGAACTCGCCGGAGCTCTCGAAGAAAACCGAATGGCTCTGCACTCGTTGCACTCCCCTACCGAACGTGACGCGGCGCTGGGACGGCAGAGCGGCGTCCCCATCTCTATTTCGGAGCCGGAGCGAGTCCGGCGGCTTGATGCCGTTGACGAAGTGAAGCGCGCGCTCGAAGTCGCCGAGCGCATCCCGTTCGGATATTTGGTTCAGCATATGGGCCAGAGCCGCGACATGGCTGACTCTCGCACATTCGACGCCGCTTTCAATTCCCTGGAGCATCTTGCGATCTTCGCCAAGCAACGCGGCGTGACGATTGCGCTCGAAAACACGCCCGATGAGCTCGGTTCTCCGGAATCGCTCCAGCAATTTCTGAAAGAAACTCACTTGAAGGACCTAAAGCTGTGCTTAGACGTGGGCCACGCGCACATGGAGACGACGATCGGTGCCGCGTTCGAGATTATGCGGGACCGGCTCGTCACGACGCACATTCACGACAATCACGGCGAAAAAGACGAGCACCTGCTTCCGTTCAGCGGCACGATCGATTGGGAGGCGTCGCTCAGCATGATTTCCGGCTCGCCGCAGGAACTGCCCATCGTTCTGGAGCTCAAAGAAGCCGTAAGCGGCGAACCTTCGCTCGATCAGGTGCGGGCGGCCTTCGACAAAATCGAGGAGAAACTCGAAACCAAGCGCAGTCGCGCAGGAAAATCCTGACATCAGAAAGCAGAATGGAACCCACGACTCAGCAAGCGCGGACCGCAACTCCAACGATCACAATTGAGCAGGCCGGGCAGCATTCCGGCCAGAGTGTCGCTATTCGCGGATGGCTTTACAACCTGCGCGAATCGGGCAAGCTGCTCTTTCCGATTTTCAGGGACGGCACAGGCATCATGCAGGGCGTCGTTTCGCACAAGGAAAATCCCGACGCATTCGCTGCGCTGAAGGATTTGACGCAGGAGTCCAGCGTAATCGTCGCAGGCACCCTTCGGGCCGAGCCTCGTGCACCGGGCGGATACGAGATTCACATCAGCGGCATCGAAATCGTGCAGCGCGTGCCTGATTCCACTCCCTATCCCATTCAGTTAAAAGAGCACGGCGTCGATTTCCTTCTCGATCAGCGGCATCTCTGGATTCGGACGCCCCGGCAGGCTTCCATCTTACGGATTCGCGCCGAAGCAGAGCGCGCCGCGCGCAACTATATGGACAGCCAGGGCTACACGCTCACCGACGCTCCAATTTTCACCCCGGCCGCTTGTGAAGGCACCACCACGCTCTTCGAAGTGAACTATATTGATGACCAGAAGGCGTACCTGACCCAATCGGGCCAGCTTTATGTTGAAGCGACTGCCGCTGCGCTCGGGAAGGTCTACACATTCGGACCCACGTTTCGGGCCGAAAAATCGAAGACGCGCCGGCACTTGACCGAATTCTGGATGCTCGAACCGGAAGCGGCCTACGCGCACCTGGAAGACATGATTCAACTTGGCGAGGGTCTGGTGAGCGCGATCGTGCAAGGAGTGGTCAGGAACCGTTCACGTGAATTGATCGCCTTGCAGCGCGACGTCTCGAAACTCGAGAGGATCGAGCCGCCATTCCCTCGGATTTCCTACGACGAGGCTATCGGCATCCTGCAAAAGGCCGGCAATCCGGCGAAGTGGGGCGACGACTTCGGCGGAGACGAGGAGACTGTCCTTTCGAAGAACTTCGACAAGCCGGTCGTCATACATCGTTATCCCACCGCGATGAAAGCTTTTTATATGGCAACCGACGCGGCGCGTCCCGAGCTTTCGCTTAGTTTCGACATGATTGCTCCCGAGGGATACGGCGAAATCATCGGCGGAGGCGAGCGCCAATCGAATTACGAGACTCTCGTCCGCCGCATCCACGAGGAGAACCTGCCGGAAGAGGCGTTCCAGTGGTATCTCGACCTGCGGCGCTACGGCAGCGTGCCCCACGCGGGCTTCGGGCTCGGCCTTGAGCGCACCGTAGCCTGGATTTGCGGAACCGAGCACATTCGCGAGGTCATCCCCTTCCCACGGATGCTGTATCGCGTCTATCCTTGAGGTTCCCGCCTTAGTTCCGGGCCGGGCAAACAAAGCAAATGGCTCAGAAAATCCGAATTATTGGAGTGCCGATGGACCTCGGCGCCAGCCGTCGCGGCGTGGACATGGGACCGTCCACATTGCGCGTAGCCGGATTGCAGGCGCGCCTCAAGCAACTGGGTCATCAGGTGGAAGACATTGGCAACATCGTCGTCAAACAGCCCGAAGAGCAGCATTATGGCGTGAAAAACGCGAAGTACCTGGACGAAATCGCCGATACGTGCAAGGGACTTGGAGAGATCACGGCGAAGGCGCTCGACGAAGGTTTCCTCCCGCTGGTGCTCGGTGGGGATCATTCGATCGCCGTGGGCACGATGGCGGGTGTCGCTGCGCACTACAGGAAGGACTCGAAGCGAATCGGCTTGATCTGGCTCGACGCGCACGGCGACATGAATACGCCCGAATCCTCTCCATCTGGAAACGTTCACGGCATGCCACTTGCGTCCATTATGGGCTATGGCCCGTCGGAACTGACGGAGCTAGCCGGTATCAAGCCGATGGTCGAGCCGCGCAGCGTTGCACTCGTCGGCGTGCGCGATCTGGACTCGAAGGAGCGACGGCTAATGAAGGATTCCGGAGTACATCCTTTCACCATGCGCGACATCGACGAACGCGGCATGCGTGAAGTGATGGCCGAGGCATTACGATTCACAAGTGATGATACCGCCGGCGTCGCGGTCAGCTTGGACATGGATTTCGTCGATCCTTCCGACGCGCCCGGAGTGGGCACGCCCGTGCGAGGAGGAGTAACGTATCGCGAAGCGCATCTCGCGCTGGAAATGATTGCCGATAGCCGCTCGATGGTCTCGTTTGAGCTGGTCGAAATCAATCCAGTGATCGATCTTCACAATACGACGGCCACGCTCGGTGTCGAGTTGGTCCTTTCCGGGCTGGGGAAGAAAATCCTGTGAATCGCCTTCGGGTTCTGCTGGCGCGCGCGCAGGTGTCGCGATGAACACCAAAAAGCGCCTACGAGTGGGCGTGCTTTTCGGCGGGCGTTCGGGCGAACACGAAGTTTCGCTCGCGTCGGCGGCGTCGGTGATTCGCGCTCTCGATCCGGAAAAATACGAAGCTGTGCCGATCGGAATTACGAAAGAAGGACGCTGGCTCGCCGGGACCGGCGCGCAAAAAATGCTTCCCGAAGTGCTGAAATCGGGGGCGCGTGTCGTGTTGCCGGCCGACCCGGGCGCGGCAGGACTGGTTCCCCTCGGTTCAGCAACCGGGCAGGGGAATATCACCGTGGACGTTGTATTCCCAGTCCTGCATGGCACTTTCGGTGAAGACGGCACGGTCCAGGGCCTGCTCGAGCTTGCCGGCCTGCCGTACGTCGGCGCGGGTGTGCTCGGATCCGCCGCGGGAATGGACAAGGACCTTCAGAAGCGGCTATTCGAACAAGCGGGGCTGCCCATCGTTCCGTTTCTTGCCGTCCGGCGTTCGGACTGGGAGAAAGACCGCGCAAGCGTCGAGCGCCTGATCCGGAAAAAACTGATGTTTCCGCTTTTCGTCAAGCCCGCGACCCTCGGTTCCTCGGTGGGGATGACGCGCGTTACGAACGCCAAAGAAATTGGTAAGGCCATGGATTTCGCCGCGGAGTTTGCGCTGAAGATTGTGGTCGAGCGCGGAATCGCCGGCCGCGAGATTGAAGTGTCTGTCCTGGGGAACGATGACGTCCGTGCGTCGATTCCGGGCGAAATCGTTCCGCACCGGGAGTTCTACGATTACACGGCGAAATATCTCGAAGGCGGCACTCAGCTGCTGATTCCCGCGCCGCTGGCGAAAAAGCAGATTGCAAAATTCCAGGAATATGCCGTGCGCGCGTATCGGTCTATCGATTGCACCGGAATGGCGAGATGCGATTTCTTTCTTGAGAAGCGCACGGGCGAGATTTACGTCAACGAACTGAACACGATCCCGGGTTTCACCTCGATCAGCATGTATCCGAAAATGTGGGGGGCTTCCGGCCTTCCGTACCCGAAGCTTATCGATCGCCTGATCGAGCTTGCCTTCGCCCTGCATCGCGAAAAGGCCCGCACAAAGTATTCGATCGAGCTGCCCGCCGGAGCCGCCGGCGCGCTCGAGGCATAAGCAGCCGGCCCGCGCACCGAATCGCTTGAATTCCTGCCGGCTTTCAGTAAACTAACCAGTTAGTTGAAGTAGCACAATGCCGCGTGAGCGTAGGACATTCAAAAGACAAGAGACGGCGGAACGAATCCTTGCCGCCGCGGAAGAACAGTTTGCAGCTCAAGGGGCCGCCGGCGCGAGAACGGATCGAATCGCTGCGGCAGCGCATGCCAACAAGGCCATGCTCTACTACTATTTCGGCGACAAGAGCCGGCTGCATCGGGCTGTGCTGGAGAACCTGTTCCGGCAGCTTCGCTCCGGTGTATACGCGCAGGGGCCACAAAGGCGGCGTTCTCCTCGGGAGGAACTGCGTTCGTTCATCGTGGGTTACTTCGATTTTCTGGCGACGCATCCAAACTACCCCCGTCTGGTTCATCGAGAAGCGATGGAGAGGACTCGCAATTTCGACTGGATCGTTCGCGGTTACTTGCGGCCGTTTCACAAACAACTGGCCGGCACGATCAAGCGGGGCGTAGCGTCCGGATCACTGCGACGCGTGAATCCGGCCCAAGCCGCTTTTATGATCGTGGGAATGATTACATCTTACTTCGCGGCCGCGCCGATACTCGGCGAAATCGTGGGCCGCAATCTTCTGAGTGCCGGCGCGATTGAAGAAAGGAAGGAAGCCGTGCTTGACTTCGTTGACCACGGGCTGATGCCCGGTGGAGCAAGGTCACGATGAGTGGCGCGAAATTCTTCAAGCTGGTCGCGATCGTTTTCATCGTCGCTCTCGTCGTCTACTACCTGACGATGCCTCGCGGCAAAGAGATTCACCTGACGGGCACGGTCGACGGCAACGAAGTGATCGTCAGTCCTCAGATCAGCGGGCGGATCGTTCAGTTGAATGTGGATGAGGGGTCTGAGGTAACCAAAGGCGAGCTGATCGGTGAACTCGACCCCCGAGAGCTTGAGTCGAGCCTCGCAGCCGCCAGGGCAAATGTCGCAACGTTGGAAGCGTCTGTCCGCGAAGCGCAACACAACTACTCCTGGACTGCCGGGCAGACGGATGCCTCGCTCGAACAAGCCGACGCAGGAGTTACGGCGACCGGAGCGCAGCTCGAACAGTCGCGCGTGCAACTCTGGCGCGATCAGACGGACTTGGCCCGCATGCAGAAGCTGTTTGCGAAGGGAGAAATTTCCGCGCAGGACCGCGATCATGCAGAGGCTGCCGTACGAATGTCGCAAGCCAACGTGCAATCCCTGCAACAATCGGTCAAGGCGCAGCAGGCGGCTGTCGCCGTGGCGCAGGCGAACCGCAAGCAAGTCGACGCCCGAAAAAGCGCGCTCGCTTCCACAATCGCCCAGCTCGAACAGGCGCGCGCCGCGGAGGCGGAAACGGCAACCAAGCTGGGATACACGAAAATATATGCTCCGATCAGCGGCATCGTTTCGGTTCGCGTGGCAAAGCAGGGTGAAGTAGTGAACACGGGCTCCCCCGTGGTCGTGCTCGTGGATATTGATCACCTGTGGGCTCGCGCCGAAGTGGAGGAAACATATATTGATTCGATCCAGTTTGGCCAGAAGTTGCGCGTTCAATTCCCCTCGGGAGACGCACTTGAGGGCCGCGTCTTCTTCAAGGGAGTGGAAAGCGAATACGCCACACAGCGCGACGTGAGCCGTACGAAGCGGGATATCAAAACGTTCGAAGTCAAAGTGGCCATCCCCAATCCCGGCCGCAGGCTCTTTCTGGGAATGACGGCCACCGTTCTACTGCCGCAGCCGGAGAAGAAGCGCTGGCTCTCACGGCTCTAGGCCGCGCGGCGATCTCTAATGAGCGCAATCGAAGTCGAACAGCTGACGAAGAAATTCGGCGATCTCCTCGCCGTAAACGAGATCACCTTCGACGTGCAGGATGGCGAGATATTCGGATTGCTGGGCCCGAACGGCGCGGGAAAAACGACGCTGATTCGCATGATGACCACGTTGACTCCGCCGACTTCGGGGACGGCGCGAATCGCGGGCCACGACATCACGAAAGACCCGGACGGCGTTCGCACATCGCTGGGCGTGATTCCGCAGGCTATGACGTCCGATCCCGAATTGACCGCCGACGAGAACATGCTGATTCACGCCAAACTTTATGGGGTCCCGGCGGGCGCGCGCGATCAATTGATTACCGACTTGCTGCAATCGGTTGATTTGCTCAAGTTTCGGAGCGCTCTGGTTCGAACATTCTCCGGCGGCATGCGACGCCGCCTGGAGATTGCACGCGGGCTGGTTCATTCGCCGAAAATCCTGTTTCTCGATGAGCCTACGACCGGCCTCGATCCCGTGTCTCGTACGAACGTCTGGGAAATGATTCGCGGCCTTCGTGAAAAAGCGAAATTGACCATCCTTCTCACGACGCACTACATGGATGAAGCCGATAAGCTTTGCGAGCGCATCGCAATTGTCGATCACGGAAAACTTGCCGCGCTCGACACGCCGGCGAGGCTCAAGGACAGCGTGCCGGGGACGGATACCGTCGAGGTGGAATTCGAGAATGCCCCGGCTGATTGGCTGCAGCAGCTCGCGAAGTTGCCGCACGCTGCCGACGTGAAGCAGCGCGACGGAGTGGTCCACATCTCGTCGCACGACGGGCCCTCAACTGTTGCCGGGCTCATGGATTTGTCGCGAGCACAAAAGGTGACGGTCAGACGAGTGACGGTTGAAAGCACGACGCTGGACGACGTGTTTCTTCATTACACGGGACGCGAACTGCGCGATGAGGCGCGCGGATCGGCGACCTACGACGTGAGTCATCTGTATAGGTGATATCTCTGCCGAGTCGGCGGCAAACGACCTGGGAGTTTAGGAATCGGAGCGAATGAAGCTCTACAGGATATGGGCGCTTATTGAACGCGACATGCGGAAGTTTTTCCGCAGCCCTGCATTGATGACTGCGTCTATGATTTTCCCGCTCGTGCAGCTCGTCATTCTTGGCTACGCGTTCGGGGGGAAAATTCGCAACGCCACCATTGCGCTGGTGGACCAGGACCATTCGGTCGAGTCGCGCAGAATTCAGGAGATGTTCAACGGCGTCGCCGCCGGCGCACAGACGTTTCGCGTGGTTGATTACGATTCGCAATCGCACGCCATGAACGACTTGCGAGCGGGCTTGGTGCGCGCTGTCGTCGAAATACCGGATGACTTCTCCCGACGCTACTTCCGCCGCGACCGGCCGCGCATCGGGCTGGTCGAAGACAACACGGATCAATTCGTTTCCAGCTCGATCGATCAGCGGCTGCAGCAGATGGTAGACGCCCTGAATTTCCCGTCGGTTGCCCCGCGTCTGGATGAAGTCGTGCAGTTAAAAGTGGTCGAGGTCTATCCGTACGTGGACTACATCAAGTATCTGCTGGCGGGCTCGATCGCCATGTCCATCTTCATCGTGGCCATGATCGGCGGCGGCATCACTTTCATTGACGACAAGTCCCGCGGCCTCCACGAAGGCTATCTGCTCACGCCCATCCACAAATCCGAGCTCGTCATGGGTCTTATCGGCGCGGGCACTCTGAAGGGGTTGATGGCGGGCTTGCTTCTGACCATCATTGGCGGGCTAATCGCGGGCATCCCGAACATCTGGAGTCCTGTGCGGCTCGTTTATCTGGCGGTCGTTGTGCTGGTGGCTTCGCTGGGGATGATCAGCTTCATGTTCCTCGTGATGGTGCGCGTGGACGATCCGCTGGTTCCGCGGGCGATTTTCGGTGTGCTGAACACGCTGCTGTTCTTTCCCTCGGGAGCCGTGTATCCCACAGAGGCGTTTCCAAAATGGCTGCGCTGGTTTTCCGTGTTTGACCCGTTCACTTACACGGTTGATGCGCTCCGGAATCTGACGGTGAAGAGCTCGGGAATTGAAGGAATTTACCGGGACGTGCTAGTTTTATTGGGCTTTTCCGCGGTGATGATTGCGGGAAGCGTTATGCTGTTCAAGCGGCAGCTGTAAGGAAAGAAAGGGAGACGACTTGGGGCTCTTTGATTCTACCGACGAACATCCGCCCGACAGGATTCGCCGATACATCATCACGGGCGTCGCAGCTGTGGTGCTGGCTTTTCTGTTCCTCTGGTATTGGCCGGGCAACCTCCGCTTTTATGCCGAACGCAGGACGGTTGATCATTTTATGACCGCGGTTGTCGCCGGAAATCTGCAGGAAGCGTACCGGATCTGGAAACCTTCGCCGAGCTATGAGTTCAAGGATTTCCTCGAAGACTGGGGACCCGGGGGATACTACGGTCCGATAAAGAGCTATCGGATCGAATCCACGCAAAGCGTCCGCAACGCTCCCAGCGCGGCCATCGTTGTTGCAGTCAGTCCGTACAGTCCCTTTCCAAAAGACAGTGACGAAGCCGAGCAGTCGAAAACGCAGAAGGTAACGTTGTGGGTCGAGCCTAAGGACGAGTCCATCAGTTTCCCGCCATACTGATTTCCCGCCCCGGTTCAGTTCGTTTCAGCCTGCCAGGAGTTCGGCACAGGCATTGAGTACTTCCGCCACGCCAATACTTCGAATCGAACGCGATTCGCGCACGGCCATGCTTTTATCGCCACGCTTGGGCTCGAAGGTAGCGTCCGTGTGCAGGGCGCGATATTCCGTCTGCCAAGGATGCCACTGGACTGGATTTGTTGGGCCGTAGATCACAACCGCGGGACGCCCCGTCGCGGCGGCAAGATGTACGGGGCCTGAATCGTCGCCGATTAAGATGCGCGCTTGCGAGATCAGGGCGATAAGCTCGCGAATGTTCAACGGCTCCGGGATTGCTACGTACCTCGGCATGGCTTGGCGAACCCCGGCCGCAATTTCTCCGTCGGCGGATGAAAGATTCACCACGCATGCAATTCCGCGTTCTTCGCGCAGCCAGCGCGCGACCTCCGCGAACCGCTCGACCGGCCAGCGCATGGCCGGCAGCCTTGCTCCGGGCTGCAACACGGCGTATGGCGCGCCACGTTGGATTCCGCCTTGCAAAAGGATGCGAGCTACTGATTCGACTGCTTCGATTTGTGGAAACACCTGCGCTCTCGGTATGGGTCCTCGCGGCAGGCCTGCCCAGTAAAACTGCGAGATCCTGTGCTCGACGGCATGGACTGTCGCTCGACCGTAAAATTCGCTCGCGTCGGGCACAAGAACGTTGTGGAGGAAGGAATACTGAAATCCCTTCCAGCAGACGCGCAGTGGCGTCCCGGAAAATCCGGTAAGCAGCGCGCTGCGCGGGCCTCCATGCTGATTAAAGACGATTGGGAATTGGCGCCGCCTCAACTCACGCGCGCTCTCGAAGAGACTTTTATTCTCAATCGTACTCGAAACCGCAGGATTGCACTCGAAAATCGCGGCAAAACGGGGTTCGATGAGGACGCTGATCTTAAGGTCAGGCCGCCAGGCGTGAATCGCCGCAATCACCGGCGTCTCCAACACCAAATCGCCCAGCGAGCGCAAGCGCAGAATGAGGAGCTTGGCTCCCGGCGGGAGTGCCGGGAGGACAGACGAAGGTTCAGTGACCTTCAACGGAGGATTCGATGCGCGCCTCGTCGACCAGCATCACGGGAATATCGTTGCGAACCGGATAGACGCGCTTGCAGGTGGGACACTTCAGCCCTTGCTGGTCCGCCGTCAGTTTCACCGGAGTCTTGTCCTCCGGACAAACCAAGATGTCGAGCAGTTCCTGGGGAACGGCCATACCGCCTCCGCCCGAAACTGTAGCAAAGGTCCGCGCTGAAGAGCAATCCCGCGCGGCGAACGAAGAGCGATTCGCGTCAGCCGAGAACCGCCGTCTTAAAAATCAGGCGTCCTTTCCATTCGCCCCCGCCGGATAACCGGACGGGCCAAACGGTAACGATCTTCGATCCCTGATAGATGCGTTCGAAACCGTCTTCGGATTCTGAGACAGTCTCGATGGGACAGATCCAGAACTCGCTCGCCCCGGGAGCTACGAGCGTAACGCTCACTTTTTGCCACTCATCGGCCACTCGCAATTGCGACGCGGGAACTGCCGCAGACCAGCGCAAAGGGTAGCGCGTACCGCCCGATTCAAAGTAGCGATCGGGCGCCGACGGTGCGAGGAAGTTGATCACAACCTCGATTCCCAGTTTGGCGGATACGGCATCTTGCGCGCCTCGTTTCAGGACGACATCGCAGACGATGTCGAATCCCGTGTCGTTTCGCGACAGCGAGAAAATCTTCTGCGCCGACCAATCGGAGCCGTCCGGCGAAGATAGAGCGATACGCTCGTTCGAGACTGCCGAAGCAATGTACGGACCTCCCGCAAGCTCAGCGTCTTCTTCAAGCTGGATCATCTCGCAGTCGCGATGCGTTTTGTCGTGCGCGAAGAGCAGCAAGCGAAAACAATTTTGTTCCCAGCGATCGTATCGAAGCCAGCCTTCGAGTCCCTCTTCCTTCGTTCGCATCTGCTCGTGGATGGATTGCACGCTGCCGGCGTTCTGTTCTACTTTGCAGCGAATCTTCGCGTGGTAAGACTCGGGGCGCCGTCTGAGCGAATTGATCAGCGTGGCTTTCGCATCGCGGCAGTCGATCACGCTGATCGTGCCTCCATCTTCAGGCTCGAGCAGCACGGCGTAGCGCTCGGATGTGAAGTAGACCTCGTCGTTCCCGTCTCCGTCAAAATCGAGCGTGATCGCCTCCGCATATTCGCTCCTCCTGTGTAACAGCCGGTCAGCGATCGTTTCGGCCTCGACAACCGACCGCCAGGGAGCCGTGCGCAAGTGCGGGGCGTACAATCCACCGAAAATCCCGTGCCAGTATGGGTCGTTGCATTGGCTCCGTAACAGGAGAGTCGTGCCTTCTGACAGTTGCCGTGAAAACTCCGCGTCCGGCCTGCGTGCGCGTGACAAGTGCCGCAACTTACCTGAAACGTGCAGCATTTTCTTTTGCAGCAGGTTGGACTCGCTGTATTTCGAAAAAAAGTTTCGCCAAATCCCGCCCCTCACGAACGGCAAATCCTTTGGACGGGAGGTGAACTCCTGCGTCAATCGGTGGTACCTGTTGCGAGCGGTTGTCGGCAGCGCCCATTCCATCATTTCGGTGTACGACGCTGTCGGCAGGTCCGCCCGGCCCATGGCGACGTGCGAGCCAATGGCATTTGCAGGCATCGCCGTTTCCAGCCAGTCCGCGTTGCTCTCCACTGCACTCAGGAAATTATCGATCCACCCGTTTGGATAGCAGTGATCGTGCGTTCCCGGCCAACTTCCGAATTTTTCGAGATCGTCTCCCATTGTCGCGAACCCGCCTGGATGCTCCGACGCCGTTTTTCGCAGGTACTGCATTGTTTCCTCGACGCTCCGGAACGGAATCAGATACCGCAGCGATTTCAATCCCGGAATGATTCGGACGATCTGTCCTTGATCCTCGCTGATGTAATAGCCGTACAGTTGCTCCATCTCGAATCCGCCGCCAAGAAAATGATTGTCGTCAACCAGCGTGTAATCCACGCCGGCGGCCTTCAGCGTGGACGGAAGCTGAGGTTCCCACACGCGCTCCGCAAGCCACGCGCCGCTCGGCCGCGCCCCGAAATGTCTTTCAACGTAGTCCGCCAGGCGGCGGATTTGCTCGATGCGATCTTCGGGAGGAATCGCGATCAGAATCGGCTCATAGAATCCGCCGCCGATCATCTCCACTTGCCCCCGGCGCACGAAATCGCGTAGTCGCTCGAAATATTCGGGATGGGCTTTCTCGATCCACTCCAGCAGCGATCCGGAATAGTGCAGCCCCACCGATATCGCCGGATGGCGCGCAAGCGCTTCCACAAACGGCAAATAACACTTTGCGTAGGCGTTCTCGAGCACGTCGTCGAAATTTCCTACGGGTTGATGCGCGTGGAGCAGGAGAACCAGCTGAAATTTCTGCACCGGGGCCTCACAACAGCGGCTTGACGCTACAGCATAACTGAGCGCAAAGAATTCCACAAACCGGCGATTTTCGCGCCGATTTTCCCGTCTGGACCTGCGCTTGCAAGAATGCTATCGTCGTCCTTCGGATTTTGCAGCACAGGATACGTCGCATTGGGTTCGGAAGAGACTAGGGTCCAGCGCCGTCGCAGCGAGCGGGTCACGACGTCGTTGCCCATTGTTGTTCGCGGTGTTGACCTGCTTGGCCAGGAATTCGAAGAACGCACGGCCACTCTCAGCGTTAACCTACACGGCTGTCGTTACGCTTCCCGCTATCACCTACCCAAGAACACCTGGATCACTGTGGAAGTTGCGCGCGGTTCCGAATTTCGCAACGTTCGCGCACGTGTTGCCTGGATCCAGCGCCCGCACTCGGTTCGCGAATTCTTCCAGATAAACGCCGAGCTGGAGGCGCCGCAAAACTTGTGGTTCTTTGAAGAAGCACCGCCCGACTGGTCTGCCGCCGGGCAATCGGAATCGCAAGCTCTCGAGCTTCCGGAATCTGCGACTCCGGCCAACCCCGGAACTGTAAGGGAAAGCGTCATGAATGAAATCAATGCGGCATCCGGCGGCTCTGAGCCGATGGTCCAGGAATCTGAGGGGCCTGCAGGTCGGCCCGAAGAACACCCGCTTCTCCGGGATTTCCGCGTCGAGCTTGAACGCGGCAACCTACCGGACTTGAAGGCTGCCCCCGCCGAGGCTGTCACTGAAGCGCAATCGATGCCGCAATCGTGGATCCCGGAAAATCTTTTCGACAAGTGGAAACAGGAATTCGCGCAGGTGCAGCGCGCAGCTCGCGAAACGCTTGCGGGCTATCAGGGCGAGCTGCTGGAAAAGATCAGGTCCGAATTCGACGCGGGCTTCGGCGAAGCGCGGCTGTTGATCGAGCGGATTGAGAAAAGCAGAGACGAATTTCATGTCGAGAACGAGGCCGCCGGAGAAATCGCAGCGCGCAGCGCGCAGGAGCGCCCCCACCCGATCGACGCTGCCGCGTCGGACGCCAACTCGACCGGGGCGCAAGCCGAAGAGGTTTCCTCCGAATGGCGGGCACGGCTCCATTCCCAAATGAATGCCGCACAAACGCAATGGAACGAGTTGCTCCAATGTTCTCTGGATAGCGGGCTGCGCAGAATGGTCGCGCAATTCTCTGAAAGTTCCCGTGAGATTGCGCGGGAGGCGGAACTGAAATTCTCCGCTACGGTCGCCGAACTTGGACGGCCCGTCGTCCAGAATGTTGCCGAATCACGCGAAGCCCTGGCATCTGTAAAATCCGCTCTGGACGGGGAATTGGCCCGCGCCCAGTCTTCTTTGACCGAAATCCAGCGCATGGTGTCGCAGGTTGACAGTTCTTCGGCACAGATCGAGATGGCCGCGCGTGAGGCTCTGGATGAGCTCAATCGGCGCCTCCGGCTGGTTCTCGATGCGCAGACTCGGGAAATGGGCGATCGCGCCGAAACGCTCACGGCAGGCTCGATCGAGAAAGCGGCCGCCGCGCTGGATGCGTTGACGCAGCGCGCGATCGGCGATGCCGCCGCAGAGATAGAATCGAAGCTCGCGCCGCACATGAACCGGCTGCCCGAAATCCTGAGCGACCTCTCGATGAAGGAGCTGCAAGTCGAAGAAAGTCTGCGCCTCCACCGCGAACGCCTGCGGCAGATTTCCGAGAGTAGCGAGCGCGACCTCCGCGCTCACTTGGACGCCGCGGTTGGCGATTCCCGGCAGCAGTTTGGCGCTGCCCGCCAGGATGCGCTTGAGAAAGTGCGGCAAGAGATCGATTTTCGCGTTTCGGGCGTTTCGGAAGCCGCCGCGCAGGCTATGAATGCCGCGTCGCAAGGGTTCGAGGAAACGGCTCGCGAACGCCTTCAGGCCGTGATCGAGCAGGGCCTGGCAGCGGGAACGATGACGCTCACAAGCAAAGCGGAAGAAATCGGGCAGAATTTCGCGGCTGATCTCGAAGCGCAATCCTCCCGTCGTGCCGCGCAGATTCGCGAGCAGCTCAACGCACTCGCCGCCGAGCTAACCGGTCACTCGCGCACGCAGATTGAGCAGGCTGCCGAAGCGACGGCCTCGGCTTTCGGACAAGTGCTTCGCGGCATTTCGGATCAGGAAATCGAGGAATTCACGGCTCGGACCGCCGGCGCCGCGCGAGAAACGTCCGAACAATTGGAGACGTCGGGCATCAAGCTGCTGAGGAACTTCGAAACGAGCGCCGAATCATCCCGCGCGCGCTTCCATCAGGAGATCGCGGCTCAACTCGAATCAAGCATTGCCCAGGGACGCACCGCCCTGTCTGCTGAATTCACGGCCGCGCTCGCCGCCTACCGCCTTGACCGCGAGGCTCACGAGAAGGAATGGGCTGGCAATCTCGAGCGATTGAGTGAGGGTTCGCTCGAGCGCTATCAGGAACGCGTCAACACCGCCGGCGACTCTTTCGTTGTTTCGTCCGTCCGCCGCCTCAACGAGCACGGCCAGCACGGTCTCGAGGCATTGATGCGTTCGGCCGATAAAGCTTTGCGCGAGTCCTGCGCCAAATTGTTCGACGGCCTCGCAGAAATTCTTCGCGAGCGGTCGGGCAGCAGTGAGTTCCCGGGAAGCGCCTCAGGAGTTCGCGAAGCCGCCGAAGCTGCCCCTCCCCCTCTTACGGACTCGGAATTGGACCAGCCGTGATTGTAAGCCGCCAGCTTCAACGTGAGTCTTTGGAGTCAAGAAGGAAGCTGCACGTCCACATCGAGGCCTTCCAGCGAGGGTCGCACCCGTCGAATCACTTCGCTGGCCCACAGCTTCTCGCTCAGCAACACCAGCGAACTGTCCTCGAAATTGCACACCGCGCAAAACGAGTATTTCGGAAACGCCGCCCTGTACGCGTCCACTCCCTGCCGCGCCAGCTCGCCTTCCACTTCCGCATCCCCCGATTCGGCCAGAGCCCCCGCGCGCGCGCCGAAGGTCTCATTTTGAAACCGGTCCACCAGATCCTGCAATGCCGCCTGCGCGGGTGAGGGAATCACGAGCGAACGATGGCTCGCGTGGCGATAGTTGATGTGGCGACGGTTGCAGAAATCGCGCACGCGCTCGAGATGACTGAAGAAATCGAGCCCCCAGGGTTCGCTCCCGGTCGTCGCGCGCAAGACGCGGCTCCAGATTTTCGCCGCTTCCAATCCTCTTACAGGTTCGCGGTTCTCGTTCGCTTCCGCCAGTTCCAGGCCGATTGCCCGGACATCGGGACCAAGGTCCAAAGGTTCTACTTCCAGCAGATATTGGGACATGAGGCGATTCTCGAACTCCGGGATTTTCCAGAATGAATCAGGTGGCGTCAGATCTTGCGACACCACGGTTCACAAACGTAAAACAATCGAGCGTCCCGAGTCTATGTCTCGTCTTCAGCCCCCGGCGCCGCGAACTTCTCTTGGAATTCCGCTGACTGTTTCCGGACTTCCAGCCAGTCGAAGAAAGCGCCCGGCGTTTCCAGCCAAATTGCGAACCAGCGCGCAATCTCAGTTTTCTCTTCGCGCTTCGCAGCGTCCACCTTCGGATTATGGGCGATCATGTCGGCCCTGCGCCGGCCCAGGCGTGCAACTTCGAGCACGCGTTCGGACGCGAGCTTTTCGCCCGCTGCTTCGAACTTGCGCATCAATTCGTCGATGCGGACGAGGCACATCTCCGCTTCCCCCAAATCCCCGAAATGCAGCAGCTCCTTGAATTCCTCTTCGTAACGGTCTTCCGTTTCCGGCCGCGCGGACCACGCGACGTGCAAGCCCGCTTCTTTCAATACACTGGCAACGTAATCGGACGACGTCTTACTCCCGCCGCCCAAGCCCGCGGACGTTCGCCGGCAGATTTCATCGATTTCGGCCGGCGTGAAGCGCGAATGGCCCGTTTGCCGCGCGATTTCCAGGATCCGCGATTTTTTCGTGGGAATACCCGCCGCGACCGGAGTCTTTTTCTTCTGGCTCGGCATTAGTTTTTGTTCTTCTTGTGAGGGTCGGCAGATTCGCCTGCCAGAGCTCGCCGCAAACGAAGCACGTTTCGATCATGTTCCGCCAGCGTCTTGCTGAAAGAATGCCCGCCCTGGGTGTTCGCCACAAAATAGAGGAAATCCGTCTTCGCGGGTGAAAGCGCGGCCCTCAGCGACGCCTCTCCCGGATTCGCGATTGGACCCGGCGGCAACCCACGGTGCTCGTAAGTATTGTAAGGCGAGTCGATGCGAAGATCGGCAGGATGTAAATTCTGTTCCCTCCGCCCATCCAGCCTGAACGCGTACTGCACTGTAGGATCGCACTGGAGCGGATAGCCGAGGCGTAAACGGTTGTAGAAAACTCCGGCAACCAGGGGCCTTTCTTCCGCGTTCGGCGTCTCCCGTTCCACCAGCGAGGCCAGCGTCACCAACTGCTCCAGCGACAATCCTTGTGGAATGGGTTTGGAGTCGCCTGGATCGACGCTCTCCCATACGGCGCGGAAATCTTCAACCATGCGCTTGGCGGCTTCCTCGCAGGTCGTATGGCGCGTGAATTCGTAGGTCGAAGGGAAAAGGAATCCTTCGAGACTTTGTGCGCGCGGCGCCAGGTCGGAGATCAAAGACGTTTTGTGAGCCACGATCAGAAATTCGTTTCGCCCGCAAATGTGCTGGCGGTCCAGCTCGTTTGCGATGTCGTACATCGTCCAGCCCTCGGGGATCGCGACGGTGTGAACGAAAATGTGCCCCTTGCCGATCTTCCAGAATACTTCGCGCGAGGTCATGGGCCGGTCGATCAGGTATTCGCCTGCCTGCATCGGTCTGCGAAAATGCCATTCGCTGAAAAATAAAAACGCGAAGCGGTTGCGAATCACGTCGTCGCGGGAAAGGATTCCGGCGATTCGCCAGCGGGAAGTCCCGTGTGGAATATCAACGTAGGTTTCAGCCGGCCGGTGCCCCCGGTAGGGTTTGTCGAGTTGAAGGTCCAGCCAGCCGGCCGCCGCGCCGATTGCCGCAATCGCCAAAAGAGCCAGCAGGCCAAGGCGCCGCATCATAGGCTAGCGCGTCTCCGCTGAGTTTTCGTTCGCACGCGAATTTCTCCGGTCGAGGTACTCGCGTAACAGGACGGCAGCAGCGACATCGTCCAAAGCCAGTTGCTTCCGCCGTCGATTCGAAGAAGAAGATTCTGCCGCTACTCGTTCCGCCTCCCACGACGTCAGACGCTCGTCGACTAGTTCGGTCTCGATCCCGGTCTCCTTCTTCAGTTTTGCGGCAAAACGGGCCGCTTCGCTCGCCATCTCACCCGCTTTGCCGCTCAAATGCAGCGGATGACCCACGATGACGCGCCCGACGGAATGCTCCAGGCAAATTCCCGCCAGCCGCCGCAGATCGGTTCGGCGGTTCACGCGGAGAAGCGTAACGAGCGGCCGCGCCGTAATGCCCAATTCATCCGATATCGCGAGTCCGATCTTTCGTCGCCCGTAGTCCACAGCCAGGATCCGCCGCGCATCTGCTTGCCGCGCCACTCGCGGAGGCGAATTCCGTGCGCCTACCGGCCTGATGACAGTCACTGATTGCAATTATACGCGCCTGCACAGCAGCTCTGAAAATCAGACGAAGGCGTGTAGGCAACTGCAAAACTCTCACAAATCATTCGTCTGCCGCGCGCCCGCGGCCCCCGATCTCCCAAGCGCTCCATAGGCCCGATCTCTTCAAATCCTCGCCTAGTCCGGTCCGCTTCATAAGCTGCTCGATCTGCTCGCGAGATTGCCGCGGCGCAATGCGTGCCTCGCTATTCGCCAGCGCGTATGCGGTCAGGGCCGCAATAGCGACTTCCTTCTTCACTGCCGGAATGTCCACCTTGTCGTACGTATCCGAAAACGCGTGATAGTTCGCCATGTAGTTCGCCGGCTCCTGGTTCGCAACGAGCGTCGGCACTCCCTCGAGGAGGAAAT
>DATEKA010000231.1:0-3905 GCA_035277685.1 Candidatus Acidiferrales bacterium | reverse complement strand
TGCTGGATCAACTGCCGCGCGCCCACTTCGCCGATACCCGCCTTGCGACGCTCGCCGGGAGCGGGCTTTTCGTTGGGATCGCGCGCGCCGGGGATGTTGTCGATCGAGTCGCCCATCAGCGCCATTACCTCGACCACTTTCTCCGGCGGCACGCCCATGATCTCTTCGACTTTGGCGCGATCGAGCACCAGGTCGCCCTTCATGGGATTCAGCAAGCGAATGGAATCGCCGACAAGCTGCATCAGGTCCTTGTCGCTGGTGACGACGAAGACCGACATGCCCAGGTCGCCGGCTTTTTTCGCCAGCGTGCCGATCACGTCGTCTGCTTCGTAGCCGGCGCATTCAATCATGGGCAAACGCATGGCCTCGCAATACCGGCGGACGTACGGCACCTGGATCGAGAGATCGTCGGGCATCGGGGAACGCTGCGCCTTGTAGGCGTCGAACAACTTGTCGCGGAAGGTCGGCGCGGACGAATCGAACACTACGGCCAGATACTCGGGTTTCCAGTCCTTAATCAGCTTGCGAACCATGTTGGCGAAAAGATAGGGGACGTTCGTGGGCAGGCCGGCGGAGTTGCGAAGGCGCTGAGGCATTGGCGCGTAGAAGGCGCGAAAGACATACCCCATGGCGTCGATCAGGAAGAGGCGTTTTCCGTCGCGGGCATGTGTTGGAGGCATCGCAAATCAACGGGCGGCATTACCGGCGAACGGCCGCGCTCAGCCGCAAAACAGTCAGTATAGCAAAGGGTTGTGTCGCGGCTCGCAAACGGCCCACTTTCCCGCGGACGGAAGAAGGCACTTGGCGCTTCGTCGATTTCTTCCGCCGCCCGCAACACCGTTTGCGGGGAACACCTAAGGCGCCGTGCAAGGCCAGATGTTCTCGACCTGGACCACTCGCGCGGTGCTTGACTCATAAGTCGCAAGAGGCATATACGTAGGGCAACAGATTTTCGAGGTTGGTGGCGTGCGAGGGGCACTGCCGGCCATGACGTTGTTCGATTGCAGACGTCGGTGGGCGCATTAGCGCGTACCGTACCGGGGTATAACCCTGAACGACCTTTCAGCCGGATTCCAGGAGATGATGATGCACAACTCTGTGGCGTGGGGCACGCGCGCGACTCTGATTTGCGCTGTTCTGGGACTTCTTTTTCTCTGCGTGAACGACAGCCGGGCGCAAACCTTCCGCGGAACGATTCTGGGCACGGTGACGGATGCGAGCGGCGCCGCGGTGCCTGGAGCGACGGTTACCGTCCACAACGTTGATACGGGCGTTGACCGAACCACCCAGACGGGGGCCGAAGGGAGCTACCTGCTTCCCGAGCTGCCCATCGGAACCTACCGCGTCAGTATCGAAAAGAGCGGCTTCCAGAAATCGGTCACGGAGGGTGTGAAGGTAAACGTCGCCACACAGAGCCGCGTTGATGCCGCGCTAAAAACGGGAGCGACGAACCAGGAGGTGGTTGTTTCGGCGTCAATTCTGCCGCAGGTGGATACCACGACGAACGTGCTGGGAGGCGTGTTGACGCAAGACCGGGTGAAGAACCTGCCCATCAACGGGCGCGATTACAACAAGCTCATCTACCTGAATCCGGGCGTGGCGGGCTCACCCGACCAGATTTCCGATTCGCCGGGTTCGTACGGGGAATTCTCGATGAACGGCGCGCGGGGGCGGTCGAACAACTACCTGCTTGACGGCACAGACATGAACGACGGCTATCGCAACGATCCCGCGATCAATCAAGGGGGAGTGTTCGGCGTGCCGTCGGCCATTCTGCCGATCGACGCAATTTCCGAGTTAAACGTGCTGTCAAATTATCTGCCGGAATTTGGGCGAAACGGCGGGGCGGTGGTCAACATCGTGACTAAAAGCGGTACCAATACGCTTCACGGCGACGCCTTCGAGTACTTCCGGAACGATGTTCTGGACGCGCGCAATTATTTCAACTTCGCAGGCACCACGCCGAAGGCTCCCTTCCGCAATCATCAGTTCGGCGGATCGCTGGGCGGGCCCATCATCAAGGACAAGACGTTTTTCTTTGTGGATTACGAGGGCCAGCGGGAGGGAGTGGGCGTCGTGACGCTCGCCTGTGTGCCGGACCCGGCGCAAATCGCGGCGGATGGCGGCGCGACAAACCCCGTCGTTGCGGCGCTGTTGGCGCGCAATCCCTGGCCTGGCCCGAACATCCCGGGAACGTACGGTGGCGCGCTGGTCGGCACGGAAGATGACAGCTGCCCGAACGGGCCGAACGCGTCGGTGACGGCGCCGTCTTATAACAACCTGAGCAGCTTCATTGGGAAAGTGGACGAGAATTTCGACCAGAACAATGTGCTGACGGGACGGTATTTCTTCGGGGACAGCACGCAGGCGTTTCCGCTGGCGCTCACCGCGTCGGGCGGACAGTTGCCGGGTTACGATACGGTGACGCCGACGCGGGTGCAGCTGGTTTCGATCTCGTACGTTCACGTGTTGTCGCCAACGCAGACGAATGAAGTGCGGTACGGCTGGAATCGCTTTGCCGAAGGATTTTTCCCGCAGGACCAGAACTTCCACCCAAGTTCGATCGGGCTATGCGCAGCGAGTTCCACGGCTCAATGCTCCGGCTCCGGGGAGTTCGATTCGGGGCTGCCGATCATCCTGCTTGGAAAGTTTTCGCAGTTGGGCGCATCGTCCTCCACGCCGAGGCATCGGTTCGACACGAACAATCAATTCATCGACGATTTCTCGTGGAAGTCGGGCCAGCATGACATGAAGTTCGGATTCGAGTTTCGCCGGACGAGCATCCAGCAATATTTCGGCAAATATTCGCGGGGACGCCTTAGCTTCGACAATCTTTCGGATTTCCTCTCCGGGACGGTTGACGGCGGCTTCCAGTACGCCGGAGACTCGGTGCGCCACACTTATCAAAATAACTTCTCGCTTTACGCCCAGGATGGCTTCCACATCACGCCCAATCTCGTGCTGAACTACGGATTGCGCTGGGACTACTACGGCGTTGTGGGGGAGAAGGACGATCTCCTCAGCAACATCACCAACCTCGACGCCACAGCGGGAACGTTCACGCTGACACAGGTGGGCCAGCCTGGACTCAGCCAGCTTTATCACCCGGACTACAAGAACTTGCGCCCGCGAGTCAGCCTCGCCTGGGACGTATTCGGCTCCAATAAGACCGTGGTGCGCAGCGGGTATGGCGTTTTCTTCGATGCTTTCTCCCAGGACTTTCTTCTGGGACACTTGCCTTACCCGCCTTTCTTCGACCCTGGGCCTGCCTACAACCCGGTCGGCCCCGCCCAGTTCCAGATTATTCCCGCGGGAGCCAACGGCAGCATCGCCAACGGGAGCCCCGTCTACGGCACGCCCGACTGCAGCAGCGTTGAATGCGATGTCTTTGCCTTCGATCGGAATCTGAAGACGCCCTACATGGAGAATTACAATCTCAACATCCAACAGCAGATTGCCAAGAATGTGGTCTTGCAGGTCGGCTACGTCGGATCGCAAGGGCACCGCCTGCTCCGGTTTGTCGATTTGAATCAGCCGACCCAGGCCGCGATTGCTGCATCCGATCTCGCCACGGCTGCGTTGGACCCCGCATGTTTCACCGGCACCACGCTGACAGGGGGC
This sequence comes from Candidatus Acidiferrales bacterium, assembly GCA_035277685.1. Taxonomy (GTDB): domain Bacteria; phylum Acidobacteriota; class Terriglobia; order Acidiferrales; family UBA7541; genus Palsa-295. The sequence continues at coordinate 284 of DATEKA010000231.1, read as the reverse complement.
ACCGATTGCATCACGGGATATGGCGGCGTTCCGCGCCCGTACGGGAACCTCTTCGCCAATGATACGAACCCTTATGGAACCGTCTACATTCTGCAGGAGCAGTCTTCGTCGAAATCGAATTACAACTCGCTGCAAGCCAGCTTGCACTTGAACGGGTGGCATGGTGTTATGTCGGTGGTCAACTATGTATGGTCGCGCTCGATGGACAACGCGAGCGACGGCGAAGACTTCGAGCCCAATGCTGCTCAGCCAAACGACAGCACACATCCTCAGCTCGAATACGG
>DATEKA010000230.1:0-10931 GCA_035277685.1 Candidatus Acidiferrales bacterium | reverse complement strand
TTCTTCGGGATTTGCCTCGGAATGCAGTGCGCGACCATCGAATACGCGCGGCAAGTCGCCAAGCTTGAGCGCGCCGACAGCACCGAATTCGACACTTCCACGCCCAATCGCGTGATTTACAAGCTCCGCGAACTGCTCGGCGTGGATGAAATGGGCGGGACGATGCGGCTCGGCGCTTGGCCGTGCAAGCTGGAGGCCAGCTCGTTCGCCGCGAAGGCCTACGGCGCGCTCGAAATTTCCGAGCGCCACCGCCACCGCTACGAATTCAACTGCGAATACGACGAGACGCTTTCGCGGGCAGGGTTCCGCGTCACGGGCCGTACCCCGGACGGCGTCTATGTCGAGATCATCGAAGTACCCGACCACCCTTGGTTCCTCGGCTGCCAGTTCCATCCCGAGTTCAAGTCGAAACCTCTCGCGCCCCACCCGCTTTTTGCCGCGTTCATCCGCGCCAGCCTGGCCCACCGCCGCGAGCCCAGCGGCCAAACGGCCGAAGTCCGTGCCCGCACCGCCGATTCGACTTCAGACTAACCTGCTTATTCCCAGCCGCACTTTCTGGCCAATTCTCGCACAACGGCAGGCGAAATCGCGCATTTGGCGAAAAGAAAGCGAAGGCGAAAAAACGGATCTTTTGGCGACTAGAAAAATCCATGTACCTGATATTACGGGAGTTACAGCGATTTCTACTCGTAGGCATTTGCGGGTAGACGCTGGCTGTGCGACCCCGGTCCGGCTCGAACTCCGGCAGCCCTCGGTCCCGGGACAGGGCCCGGTCATTTTTGCTTGCGTCGCCTACCGATTCGCGGTACACAGGTAGCCAGTTTTTCCACCCTTCTCGTGGAGCGCGCCCATGCCCGAGACAGCCACGGTCACTCCAACCCCTTTGCTTTTGCGAAGTTTCGTTCAACAGGAAGCAACCGTGGTTCGCTGCACAGGCGACCTCACATCCTCTACTTCGGCTCTCTTGAAGACCTTCGTAAAAGGCGCCATGCCGGACACCAAGCGAATCATCCTGGACCTGACCAATCTCACTCGCATGGACAGTTCCGGGCTGGGCGCAATCGTGGGGCTCTACATCTCCGCCAAAAATTCGGGCAGCACGCTCGAGGTCATAAACCTCAGCCCGCGCGTGCGGGAACTCTTCGGTCTGACCAATCTGCTGTCTGTCTTCGAAACGTGCGGGCGCTACGGCCGCCTGCCCTGAAGCGCCTGCGCTGAAGTTCGGCGGTGTTCCCTCGTTGACGCCGGTTGCGAAACCCGCCGTTGCAGTTTAGCTGCGCCACCCGATGCCGTTTTCTTTACAGCACCGGAATTTCAGGCTTGCAAATACCTGATTCCGTGTAGAATTAAACCGTTTTAGAGATTCCAGGCCGTAGTTCCCCAGCTATCTAGGCCTTTGGGAGTTGCGCTTCAGTTGTTGTCGGCGGTTAACAGCCCGATCGGAGCCGTTGGCAGAGGGTGTCTCCGATGAAACGCCGGAACGACAATCGCCTCTCACGACGGGACCTGCTGAAGGGTCTGGCCGGAATCGGGATGCTGATGCCGATGAGCGCCGCCGGGGCGCTCGCGACCCACACCGTCCGCGAAATCTCCGAAGCGAATCCCCTCCCGGCGGGATCGCCCCTGACTGCGAGAGACGACGTCCTGCTGGAACAGATCGAGCGGGCCAACTTCCTCTTTTTCTGGGAACAGACGAATCCCACGACCGGCCTGACGCGGGACCGCTTCAACGTCCGCAGCTCGACCGCCGGCAACCTGGGCAGCATCGCGGCGACAGGATTCGGTTTGACCGCGATCTGTATCGGCGAAAAGCGCGGCTACGTTTCCTATGAACAAGCGAGCGAACGCGCGCTGGCAGCCATGCGCTTCCTGTGGAGAAAGCTCCCCCATCAGCGAGGATTCTTCTATCACTGGGCGGACGTGACGGACGGCCGCCGCATGGAGCGGTCGGAGGTATCGTCCATTGATACGGCGATTCTGCTCTGCGGGATTCTGACTTGCCGCGCGCACTTCCGCCACAGCGAGATCAACGAGCTGGCACAGCGCATCTTCAACCGCGTTGATTGGGGCTGGCTATCGGAAGACACGCTGATTCTCCCGATGGGATGGACGCCGGAGACCGGCTTCCTGCACTATCGCTGGGACAACTACTGCGAGCTGATGATGCTGTATCTCCTGGGACTCGGCTCGGAGACGCACCCGCTGCCGCCCGGAACATGGGAAGCGTGGAAGCGGTCGAATTTCGATTCCGAGGGCGTCAAGTACATCGGCTCGTTCGCGCCGCTGTTCGTGCATCAGTATTCGCAGGCGTGGTTCGATTTCCGCGGCAAGCGCGATCAATATGCCGATTACTATGAAAACTCGATTCTCGCCACCGAAGCGCATCGCCGCTTCTGCCTGAATGACCTCGCGCGCCAATTTCCGGACTACAGCGAGCAGCTCTGGGGAATTACCGCTTCGGATTCGCAGAACGGCTACACCGTCTGGGGAGGGCCGCCAAAATCGGGACCCATCGACGGAACGATCGTGCCATGCGCTACGGCGGGGTCGTTGCCGTTCCTGCCTGAACCTGTGATGCGCGTTCTGCACAACATCCACTATCGCTATGGCGTCGGGACGTGGAGCCGGTACGGCTTCGTGGACGCATTCAATCCGCTGATCAACTGGTACGACAGCGATGTAGTCGGCATAGACACGGGCATCACGATGGTGATGGTAGAGAACGCGCGCACGGGGTGGGTGTGGGAGACATTCATGAGGAATCCGGAGGCGCAGCGCGGAATGGAGCGCGCCGGGTTCAAGACCTATTCACCCGCGCCTTACCCGATTGTCCGGCCGGAGCCGGTCTCGCACGCATCCGCGGGCAACGAACTTCGTCGCGCATCCGAAGGCGTGAGTCGCGGCCCCGGCGACAATTTGTAAGGGAGTTTCCGGCGAACCGCCGGCGTGCTCGGGCTAACGGCGTTTCGATCTTCCTGCCCGATTCGTCCCGGTCAATCCGACACGACGCACGATGGTTTCGCGCATGCGGTAGGTTCGCTCCGCGGGCGGGCCGTTGCTCCAATCCTGAAACGAAAAGTTGATGTCACTACTGGGAGCGGGGCTGTGGGTGACGGTTAGCGGCAGCTTCCCGCAGACGTCGCTATCGACAAACGCCGTTTCGTAGCGGTCGTGCTTTTTGCTCCAGGTGTAAACGCGAATCTGGCTGAAGTCGCACGCTTGCCCTTCAGGGCCCCTGGCGCCCAGGACGAGATACTGGGGCTTGGGCGTGCCGTTCGCGTCTGGCACGCGGTTCAGTTCAAACCAGGCGACGATGCGCACGCCGGCGGAATCGGCGTAGTCGGGAAGCGGCTGCGGCACGTCCAGGGTGACAAACCGACCGAGAACCCAGCCGGCGACTGCGCCTTCCTCCGGTGTTCTTGCCAGGACGAGCCACCAGTCTTCTTTGCGGCCGGGAGGTGGGCCGCTTGTTGAAATCTCTTCTTCGCCCGGCTGACCGGGTTTCTGGAAGGCGACCACCTGGCGAGCCAAGAGTTTGATGGGGACATCCCTGCTGAGCTGGTCGATCCGCGGGGTCTGGCGTCCGGGCTCGACATGGAGATTGCTCAGGACGGCAGTGCGCCCGCGGGCTTGGACCGGCATCGTTTCCGCTTTCGCGGCGAGCGCGCGGGCCTGATTCCACAGCTCCGACGAGAGCAGCTCTCGTTCGTTGACCCAGCCGCTGACGCCTGCCGGCGTGCGAACTTGAACGTCGTCATCGAACCGGCGAAGGACGGTGACGCGATCGCCGAACGCGAGAGTCGCGCGAGGCACGCGCACCTGGGCGGTGGTGCTCCAGAGCGTCACCTGGCGATTCCCGGCATAAGCGACTTCCAGAGGCGGCTTCGTGTGCCGAAGGCGCAGATATGCAGCCACGACAATGACCACGAAGAGGCCGAAACCGATTGCTATTTTGCGCATACCACTTCCGTTGCAGCTACAGGAGTCGGAGCACGTCGCGTGCCGAATCGGAATAGCCTGGGATCTTACAACTATTACGATGCGCTCCGGGTTTGAAGCGAGGCCGGAATGACACGGCTGGTGCCGCAAAAGGACACAGTCGTTCTGTTACAATGCGAGGCTTCCGGAGGGGCGACCGGGTCGAGCAAGGAGAAATTATGCAGAGTCTGGAGAAATTGAAGCTGCTCGCGCTGCTGCTTCTGCGCGTTGCGCTGGGCGTCATTTTCATCTCTCATGGGCTGCCGAAGCTGACACATTCGGGGCAGTGGGTGCAAAACTTCCGGCACATGGGATTTCCTGGATATTTTGCATACATAGCGGGGATCCTTGAAACGTTCGGTGGGGCGCTCTTGATCGCGGGCCTGTTCACGAGAATTGTGGGATTGCTCCTGGCGATCGAGATGGCGGTGGCGCTGGTCCAGGTACACGGCTTGTTGTCGCATCCGGCGAACGTTCACAGTTATGAGTTGCCTTTGTCGCTCTGCGTGGGCGCGTTTGCGCTTGCGACGGTGGGCGCGGGAGTAATCTCGTTGGACCAGGTGCTGTTTGAGAGGCGGCCGGCACCGGCACGGAAGAAGGCGTAGAGGTTTATGCCATATTTCTCCGGCTAAAAGACCGGCTCGGCCATCCGTTTCCTTACCCGTCGGTGTTCCCAAGGATTAAGGAGGCCTCCCTCACGCCCGGATAGCGATAGGCCGGACCTCTTCGTTGACCCTGGCTTGTTCTCTGTCGCGGGCAACTTCCAGATCGAAGTGCAACTGTAGATTGGCCCAAAACTCGGGCGTGGTCCCAAACGCGCGGCCAAGTCTCAAGGCCATTTCGGTTGAGACACCTCGCTCCTCATGTACGATTTCATAGATTGCCGGAGCCGGTACTCGAAGCGCGAGCGCCAATCGGTGCGGATTCAAATGATAAGGGGCCATGAACTCCTCACGTAGAATTTCGCCCGGATGAACGGGTTTCAGTTTCTTCACCATCGCGATTCCCACTCCTTCTCTATTCCTCACGTTGTCCAGGATTCCTAACGGCGCTCAGTGATAGTCCGCGATCTCGACATCAAGCGCATCGCCGTCCTTCCATTTGAAACACACTCGCCACTGATCATTGATGCGAATACTGTACTGGCCTTTGCGATTCCCTTTCAGTTTTTCCAGGCGATTACCCCGAACGGCGGCTAGATCATCGAGGGTCGTCGCAGCGTTCAGGACCGCCAATTTCCTCTGCGCGACGCGCTCAAACGCCTCAAATTGCCTGACCCGCTCCCGAATGAAAAGCCTTTCCGTATCGGCAGAGCGGAAGGATCTGATCACACGCAGATCGTATAACGTCGGACGTTAAATGTAAATGATTAAGAAAGTATCTCAGGCCAGCGAGCTCGGTACAATTCGCGACACGAATCAAACACACGTCTCAGCGCCGACGCCAGGCGAATACCGGCGAAGCGGGCGGAGATCCGCGCTACCGGCCCGGCCTAAAACGCGCCGCTGCCGTCGGTAGCTGCGGTTGCTGCCCGGCTTCATGCCGGCTGCGAGGAGCTTGGCGCGGGAGCGGGCGGCGGCTGGGGCGCAGCTACCGGGACCGGCAAGGGAGCTTGCGGCATCAGGATCCAGGCGATGACGTAAGTCAGGCCGGCGGGGATAAATCCGGTAAAAACAAACACCAGCACCCAGACCAGGCGGACGATGGTCGAGTCCGCGTCCAGATATTCAGCGAGGCCGCCACAAACGCCGGCAATTTTGCAGTCGAGGGACGACCGCATGAGCCGCTTTTGACCGGCAGGCGATCCCGGAGCAGCAGCCCTCGGCTGGCGCGCTCCGCAGTAGTAGCAGAAGTTCGAGTATTCGGCGATGTCCCTTCGGCAATTGCAGCAAACCATAAGGCTACCTCCCGCGCGGCACGTGGTCCGCGCTCCCACAATGAACTACGAACGAGCCCGGGAAAATGTTTCGCAAGAGCAGCCGCTGCCGGGCGTAGCGATTCAAAAAGCCACTAGTTCGCGGACGGCGTCAACGATGTCGCTTGTTTGCGGGAGAATTTCGTCTTCGAGGGTGGGCTGGTAAGCGACAAATGTATCGGCAGCGGCGACACGGCGCACAGGCGCGTCGAGATCGGTAAAGAGGTCGTCCGCAATGCGCGCGGCGATTTCCGCGCCGTAGCCCCAGGAAATCGCGTCTTCATAGGCGACGATCACGCGATTCGTCTTGCGCACGCTGGCCGAGATCGCGTCCCAATCGTATGGGCTAAGCGAGCGCAAATCGAGGATTTCGATGGAAATACCTTCGCGCGCGAGGCTCGCGGCGGCGACTTCGGCGCGATGCACCAAAGCGCCATAGGTAACGATGGTGACGCCCGTACCCTCGCGAACCAGGCGCGCCCTGCCGAACGGAACAGTGAAGTCGGGGCCGGGATAAGGCGCGCGGTTGTAGGGCTGGCGGTAGAGATGCTTGTGTTCGAGGAAGAGAACCGGATCGTCGGAACGCAGAGCGGTGCGAAGCAAGCCGCAGACATCGAGGGCCGTTGACGGCATCACGACACGCACGCCCGGGGTATGCGTGAAGATGACCTCGCCGCACTGGCTGTGGTAGATGGCGCCGCCGCTGAGATAACCGCCGATGGTGGAGCGAACGACCACGGGGCACTTGAAGCGGCCTCCGGAGCGCCAGCGAATGGTTGGCAGCTCGTTCCGAAGCTGCATCATGGCGGGCCAGATGTAATCGAAGAACTGGATTTCCGGGACGGGCTTCAGCCCGCGAATGGCCATGCCGATAGAGCGGCCAAGAATTGCCGCCTCGGCCAGCGGTGTATTGAAGACGCGATCGCTTCCGTACTTCTTCTGCAAGCCTGAGGTGGCTTTGAAGACGCCGCCCTTCCCTTTCACGCTGGCGAGATTTTCTTCGCGGCTGCAGTCGGCGACGTCTTCGCCGAAAACGACGATGCGGTCGTCGTGCCGCATTTCGTCCAGCAGCGTGGCGGAGACCATTTCTACCATCGTCTTGGGCTGCCCCTCGCTCTTGGGCTCGGCTTCGAACTGCTTTCCGGCGGGGTCGATATCCGGCGAATAAACGAAGGAAAAAACGGAATCCTTTGGCGCGGGGTGCGCGGCGAGGGCGCGGTCGGTGGCTTCGGCGATTTCGCGGTCCACATCCGCTTCGAGAGCTTCGAGCTCGCCGTCGTCCACGATTCCCTCGCGCACGAGGAAGAGGCCGAAGCGCGGAATGGGATCGCGATGAGCCTCGACTTCGCGCTCTTCCGCCGGCTTGTAGAGGCGTTCATCGTCGGAAAGCGAGTGGGAATAGGGGCGCGTAACATGGGCGTGAACCAGAGCGGGTCCGCGGCGCGAACGGCAGTGCCCGGCGGCGCGTGAAAGCGCGGCATAGCTTTCCAGCGGATCCGTGCCGTCGCACTCTTCGATGTGGAAATCCGGGAAATTCGAGATCAGCCTGGAGATGCTTCCGCCGGCGGTCTGCACTTCGATGGGGACGGAGATGGCGTAGCCGTTATCCTCGACCAGAAAGAGCACAGGAGCGCGACGCAAGCTCGCCGCGTTCAGAGCCTCGAAGAATTCACCCTCGCTGGTCGAGCCTTCGCCTCCAGATACGTACGCGACTTCGTCCTTGTGGAAACGGACGGTGTCGCCCAGCGGCGCTTTTCGCGCTTGATCGAGCGCTTTCGGAAATTTCTGATAGTAAAGGGAAGCCTCGGCGGCTCCCACGGCATGCAACCAGCGGCTGCCCGTTGGGGAAGAGCCGGTAACGATATTCAGGGGGCGATTTCCCCAATGGGACGGCATCTGACGGCCGCTCGATGAAGGATCGTCCTCGGCTCCGACGGCCTGGAGCAACATTTCATGGGGCGTGACGCCAAGCATCAGAGCGAGAGCGCGGTCGCGATAATAAGGAAAGAACCAATCGTAGCTTGGCTTGAGGACGAGCCCTGCTGCGGCGAGGACGCCTTCGTGCCCGGCGCCGCTCATCTGGAAATAGGTCTTGTTCTGGCGCTTGAGCTGAATTTCGCGGTCGTCGAGGCGGCGCGACAGAAACATCACGCGATACATGCGAATCAACGCTTCGCGTTCGAGGCCCTGGTATTTCGCGGAATCAAACTTCGTGGCTGTTTTGATTTTCGTATGGGACGCCACTAAATTCTCCCGGAGAGACGATGGCCAGACAACTTCGCCCCATTATATGCGAAGAGATTCAGGCTGGCGAGCGCCGTTCGGCAAAATGCAAGCGGCGAACGATTCCTACATCTTCGGGTACCAGTCGAGGATGCGCACCTCGATACCAGTCCCTTGCAAGGCCTTCTGAAAATCCGCGAGATTCGACTGGCGGAAGTGGTACGGAATCACGACGCGGGGATGAAAAGCCTTGACCGCTTCGGCGGCTTCGTCCGGCGTCATCGTGTACGGCAAATTCATGCAAACGAAGGCGACGTCGATATTTTTCAAGGCGCGCATCTCCGGAGTGTCCTCCGTGTCGCCGGAAAAATAGAAGCGCTTGCCGCCGTAGGTGAGCACGTAGCCGTTTCCGCGTCCCTTGGGATGGTACAAGGCGCCAGGGGCCGGTCCGCGCTTCAGGTTGTACATGGGGACGGCTTCGATGGTCCACGCGCCCCATCTTCTGGTTTCTCCGTTGGTGAACGGCGTGGCCTGCGCGACCGTTTGCACTACAGCCATAGGCGCCATGACCTGGGTGCCGGCCTTGCTGAGCCTGGAAATGGTGGTCGGATCCATGTGATCGCCGTGGTCGTGCGTGATCAGGATCAGGTCGGCTTGGGGGAGACCGTCAAAGTTGGCGGGCTTCACCGGGTCAATGTAGATATTCTTTCCGGCCGCCTGAAGCAGGACGCTCGCGTGATAGATTGGCGTGATTTCGACGGGACCGGCAGAGGTTTGAAACGTCTGCACCTGACGCACCGGCGATGCCTGCGCGGAGAAACACAGAACAAATGAAGAGAGGAGCGCGGCGCCTGCGATTCGGAAAAAGATCCTGAGAGGGAGATTCATTCGGGAGCTCCTGACGACCGACGATTCGCCGTTTTGAAATGCGGCCTAAACGTGTGAGGCAGTTTGCGGCACTCGAGCGAAGGCGTCAAGAAGGATCGCGGGACACGGAAGAAGGCCTGACCGGCTTCGCAATGCGGAGCATGGCGCTGAGGCTGCGCTCGACGTCTTCAATCTTAGTGGCCCAACTGGACACGCTGATGCGCATCGCGGCGCGGCCGTGCCATTGCGTTCCACCGCACCAGCAGGTGCCTTCGCTCTGCAACTCGGCGATAACTCGTTTCGTTTCTTCCGGGCTGCCGAAGGAGACGAGCACCTGGTTGAGCACCACGTCATTCAGGACTTCGAATCCTGCCTCGCGCAGACGCTCAGAAAAGAGACGAGCGAAGCGGCAGTTTCGCTCGATGAGGTCGCTGAGACCGGCGCGTCCGAGCGAGCGCAATGCCGCCCACAGCTCGACGCCACGCGCGCGGCGGGAGGCTTCGGGCGTGTACTGACAAGGTTCGCGACCGTCGCTCGCCTGCAGATAAGCGGCGCTTAGCGCCATGGCTGCCCGCAAATGCTCCGGATGTCGAACGATCGCCATTCCTGAATCGTAAGGGACATTGAGCCACTTGTGGCAATCAACGGCCCAGGAATCGGCCAGCCCGAAGCCATTCGTCAAATCTGCGAAGAGGGGAGAAACGGCCGCCCAAAGACCGAAGGCGCCGTCAACGTGAACCCAGGCGCCGGCCTCGCGGGCACGCGCGCAGATTTCCGGGGCGGGATCGAAGGCGCCGCTATTCACGTTGCCAGCTTGAATGCAGATGAGCGTGCGGTCATCCAGGCGAGGCAAAGCGTCAGGGCGCATGCGGCCCTGACTGTCGGTGGGTGCGGAAGTGACGCGCGTGCGGCCGAGCCCCAGGAGTGAAAGCGGCTTCAACAAGGAGACGTGCACTTCTTCTCCGACGACGACGTTGATCGGCGGAGCGCCAAACAATCCGTTCTCTTCGACGTCCCACCCAGCACGCTTGAGCAGCGCCGTGCGGGCGGCGGCTAGACAGGTGAAATTCGCCATGGTCGTGCCGGTGACAAAGCCAGCACCGCAGGCTGGAGGCAAGCCTAGCAGGGGGAGCATCCAACCGAGGACAATCTCTTCAAGTCTTGCTGCAACGGGCGACATCACGCGGAACGCGGCGTTTTGATCCCAAGCGCCGGCGAGCCAGTTCGCAGCTAATGCCGCAGGAACAGCGCCTCCGATGACAAAACCGAAATAGCGGCCGCCGGTGGTGGCTACTGTAGCAGGCGACCCAAAACGGTCGAGCAAGGCCAGGACTTCGGCGGGAGTGGAAGAGGAATCGGGCAGGGGGCCGGCCAATGCTTCGAGTTGCGCAATGTCGTGAGAAGTGGGATTCACTCGCCTGTCACCCGCGGCAGCAACGTAGCGGAGCGCACGGTGGGCGGCATCTTCAAGCAATTCGCGCATGGACACCTCCTGCCCCAGAAAGAACATTCTGGACGAAAGCGCGCCGGAAACGCGAGGCGGCCTAACGCGATGCGAGAGACGATTTGGTATGGTGACGGGCGCTAGCGCGGGCGGCTGCGCGAGCCAATCGGTCAGCCTGTGATTTTGGCGGAGGCTGCGCCCACGATCCGCAAAGTCTTATGGTCCTGAACGAAGACGAGGACCCGAAGGTTCGGCCTCTTCCAAGCGGATTTGAACTTGACGCGCGGGGTGGAAACGAACGGCGATTTGTCTTTCGAGGAAATCGAGCCTAGCTTTTCCAGTGAGCGCACGACGTCCGCATGTTGCAGCATGCGTCCTTTGTTCTCGCCGCCGGTCACGTCCATTTGCAGACCCTGCTCCGTGACGGCGAGCCAAACGTCCGCCTTGCCCTGATTCGCGGCGCCTGCGTTGGCGACGTGAACTTCGAATTGCTGAGAGTCGTTG
>DATEKA010000229.1:0-31424 GCA_035277685.1 Candidatus Acidiferrales bacterium | reverse complement strand
TCGGATACCGTAGAGCATCTTCTGGAGTTGCAGCATGCGTATCATCGTTTCCCTCCAATAGGTCGCCGCGGCTGAAGATCGCCGCGAGCGCCGCATTGCTGTCCCGCTGATTCCGTGTGGGCAGTCGTCCCGCTTCCCGCTGTTTCGAGCTAACCCGAACCCGTCGCGCGCAATCGGCGCGTCCAGTGAGAGATGCCTATGCCGGACTTTGCTCTCGAAGTGGAAAACCTTGTGAAGACGTACCGCGGCAGGCGCGGCGGACTCTTTCGCGCGAGCACTGCACCTGTCCGCGCGATCGACGGCTTGAGCTTCGCTGTCCGGCGCGGAGAGATCTTCGGGCTGCTCGGCCCGAACGGCGCAGGTAAAACCACGCTCCTGAAAATTCTTTCAACGCTCCTGCAACCGACAAGCGGGAACGTGCGAGTCGAAGGCGTGGACGTGATTGCGCAGCCGCGTGAAGCGCGTCGGCACATCGCGACCGTCATTCAGGAGACCGCCGTCGAGATGTTTCTCACCGTGCGCGACAACTTGCTGACTTTCGCGCGTTTTCACGGGATCGAAGCGGGCGAAGCGCGGCGCCGCGCCGATCGCGTCATCGAACTCTTCGGCCTGCGAAGCGAAATAGAGCGAAAGGTGCAGGATCTGAGCGGAGGATTCCGGCGGCGCGTGCAAGTGGCGAAAGTGTTTCTCGTGAATACGCCCGTCCTGTTTCTCGACGAATTCTCGACGGGCATGGACCCCATCCTCAAACGCGCCGTCATGGAATCGCTTCGTGAGGAGGTTCGGCGCGGGCGGACGATCGTCCTCACCACGCAAATTCTGAGCGAAGCGGAAGAATTGTGCGACGACATTTTGATTCTGCACAAGGGACAGCAGGTGGCGCGTGGGAACCTGAACGCGTTGAAGCTGTTGTCGCAGGGTGTCTACGAGCTGGTGATTACGTTTGATGCGCTGCCCGCCGGGATCGAAACGGAGATGACCCGGTTGCACCCAATTCGTTCGCAAGTGAGCGGCAACACGATCGAGCTTTCCGTGAAAACGGAAGAAGCGGGCGCGATCGAAATTGTGGGCGAGCTGGCGAAGAAAGGCCGCGTGTTGCACGTCGAAATTCGCGGAGCGAGCCTCGAGGACATCTTCGTCGAGCTGACGGCGAAGGGATGACCGCAGGCGCTGGATCAGTCAGGAGACAAAAATGGCGGCAATGACGGCGATGCTGTATCGCGAGAGCAAGATACGCGCGACGAACGTGACATTCATGTTCTGGGATTTTTGTTACCCGCTGTTCAACCTGCTCGTCTTCGGCGTGGGCTTAACGGCAGCGTTCGGCTCGCCGCGCTCGACGGAGGGAGTGGGCTACAACTCGTTCTTCCTGGCGGGCGTGCTGGGCATGGCGAGTTTCGCCATCGCATCGAACAGCGCATGGTCGTTCTTCCTGGACCGCGACAACGGGATTTTCTACGAGATGCTCACGTATCCGATGAGCCGCGCGGAATACCTCCTGGGAAAACTCGTCTTCAACGTCGGGATCGCAGTGGTCCAGGCGGCTCTCACCGTCGGGATCGGAGCGGCCGCTCTGGGAATTGCGCTGCGATTCGACCTGTTTGGCGTACTGGCGCTCGGAATCCTGATCGGCACAGCAGGATGGTTTTTCTTCTACACGATCCTGGCGCTGAAAATCCGGCGCAACGACGTCTTTAACAGCGTTACTTCGGCGCTCTACTTCGTGTTTCTATTTTTCAGCTCGATGTTTTATCCCCTCGGGCCGCTGCCGAAACTGCTGCGGTGGGCGGCGCTCGCGAATCCATTGACGTGGCAGATCGATCTGCTGCGCTACGGCTCTATCGGCCTGGGGCATCCGCGACAGTTGATGATCGAAGGGGCGGGATTCATGTTGTTCGTCATCGGGTGCTTCGCGTACGCGGTGCATTCGCTGAATCAAGAGTGAAGAGGCGTGAGAGCTTGCCGATGAGCGGAAGAGAGGTTCTTCGGCTCGGAAAGCGAGCCTCAGAATGACGCCGCGGGAATATGCCAGCTAATCAGCGGAGTGCGCCGATTCACTTGCTGACTGTGAAAAGACGATGAGGCGCTCGAGCTTCTCGCGCGCGGCGCCCGAGTCGATCGATTCGGCGGCGATTCTGACGCCTTCGCGTAAATCTTCAGTGCGCCCGGCAGCGACGAGCGCAGCCGACGCATTCGCGAGAACGATATCGCGATGCGGCGTGTGCTCGCGATACAGAAGCGAGCGGCCAAGAATTTTGTGGATGATTTCCGCGTTCTGTTTAGCGTCGCCGCCGCGAATCGCTTCGACCGGCGCGCGCTTCAAGCCGAAGTCCTCGGGAATCAGCGAATGGTTGCGGACGGCGCCATCGCGTAGATCGGAAACGTAGGTCTCGCCGGAAATGGAGACTTCGTCCAATCCATCCTCGCCGTGCACCACGAATGCACGCTTCACGCCCAGTTCGCTCAAAACGCGCGCCATCAGTTCCGTAACGCCCGGATCGTAAACCCCGACGACCTGCGCGGAAGCCCCGGCGGGATTCGTCAGCGGGCCCAGCAAATTGAACACGGTACGAATCTTCAGCTCGCGCCGAACCTTCGCCACATGACGGGTCGCGGAATGCATGGTGGGAGCGAAGAGAAATCCGATTCCAATTTCTTCGATGCAGCGCGCTACCCGCTCGGGCGGCAGATCGATGCGAACTCCGAAGTGCTCGAGAACGTCCGCCGATCCACAGGGAGAGGAATGCGAGCGGTTGCCGTGTTTCGCCACGCGGACGCCCGCGCCGGCAACGACGAAGGCGGTCGCCGTCGAGATGTTGAACGTGCCGCGGGCATCACCGCCGGTCCCGCACGTGTCAACCAGGGCTTCCTGCGCGATCGGATGGCCGTCGGGAAAAATCCTGGGCGCGTGGCGCCGCATTGCTGCAGCAAAGCCGACGACTTCTTCGACCGTCTCTCCCTTGAACCTCAGCGCCGATAGAAATTGAGCGATTTGAGGTTCGGGAACCTCCCCGCGAAGAATCGTTTCCATTGCGCGCTGCGCTTCTGTGCGCGAGAGGTCATCTCCGTTCATCGCGAAGGCGATCACGGCATCGAGTGGACCCGGCGAAATCCAAAAATTCGCGCTCGTCGGATTGCCGGGGTCGGCGGAAGAATCCCAGGAGCGCACAACCTTTGCAGCCGCGCGGCGCTCGTCGCGCGTCATCCCTTTCATGTATAAACCCACGGCCACGGCTGCAAACTGGCTGACGCCGACCTGCCCCGCATGAAACTCCGCGCTGAGGACATCGAGCTCTGTGCGAGAGAGGTCTTCACCGCAAAGCAATTTTTCGAGCGCTTGTTGAATCATGGAACGCTACACGTGGAAAAACCGCCGCAACGCCAGGAGCAACCCGAGCACACCGGCGACGATGAACGACATGCCAGTGAGGAGCACGGCCCGGCGCCAGCGAGGCGTCATTGAATCCGGCGCGAGGGTATTCGTCCCGAGCGCGGCAACGGTCTCCCTTTGCCAAACGCCGCTTCTAGCTCTGCGAAGCTGGACAACGCCATTGATGAGGCACAGCAAAGAGAAAGTCGCCAAAAAAATCTGCTGATCGCTCATGGAGACTCGCTTGCCCGGCCCACGGCTTCCAAGTAAACTGAATCGCTTTTGCTTCGACAGATTCTAGCATTGATTCATAGAGCTCTTCAGCGCCTCGAAATCATCGGGAGCAATTCATGAAGATTCACGAATACCAGGCGAAAGCGATCCTTGCAAAATTCGGCGTGCCAGTGCCGCGCGGGGAAGTTGCGTTCACAAAAGAGGAAGCGCGCGCGGCTGCGGAACGATTGGGAACGAAGATCGTCGTCGTAAAGGCGCAGATTCACGCGGGCGGCCGCGGAAAAGCGGGAGGCGTGAAGCTGGCCAAGTCGGCGAACGAAGCGGCTTCGCTGGCCGAGCGAATCCTGGGAATGAAGCTGGTGACGGCGCAAACGGGAGAAGAGGGCCGCATCGTCCGGCGGTTACTGATCGAAGAAGGGCTCGACATCAAGCGCGAGCTTTACCTGAGCATCCTGGTGGACCGCACGACCGGGGCGCTGGTGTTCATGGCAAGCGCTGCGGGCGGAATGGAAATCGAGGAGGTGGCAAAAACGAATCCGGGAGCGATCCTGCGCGAAACGGTTGAGCCGGCAACGGGCATGCAGGCATATCACGCACGCAAGATCTCGTTCGGCCTGGGGCTGGCGCCGGAAATGCTGCCCGTCGCGACCAAGTTTTTTCAGGCGCTGTACCGGGCGTTCATGGAAACGGACGCGTCCCTGCTCGAAATCAATCCGTGCGTGGTGACGGGTGACGGCCGGCTGGTGGCGCTCGACGCCAAAGTGAATTTCGACGACAACGCGCTCTACCGCCATCCGGAATTCAAGGAGCTGCGGGATCTGGATGAAGAGACGCCCCTCGAAGTGGAAGCGTCCAAGTTCAAACTGAACTACATCAAGCTTGATGGGACAGTCGGCTGCATGGTCAATGGCGCGGGGCTTGCGATGGCGACAATGGATATCATCAAACTGAGCGGCGGCAGCCCCGCGAATTTCCTTGACGTAGGCGGAGGCGCGTCCGAGGAGCAGGTAAAGAACGCCTTCCGGATCTTAATCAGCGACCCGAACGTGCGCGCAGTGTTCGTCAATATTTTCGGCGGAATTCTGCGCTGCGACGTGCTGGCCAGCGGCGTGGTGAAAGCCGCGCAGGAACTTGCGTTGAAGGTGCCGATCGTAGTGCGGATGGAAGGCACGAACGTCAAACAAGGGCAAGAGATTCTGCGCAACTCAGGATTGAATTTCACGGTGGCAAACGGAATGAAGGACGGAGCGGAGAAAGCAGTCGCATTGGCGGGAGGTGCGCGGTGAGCATCCTCGTCGACAAGGCGACGCGGCTAATCGTGCAGGGATTGACGGGGCGCGAAGGCGGTTTTCACGCGCAGCAGATGATGGCGTACGGAACGAAGGTGGTTGCAGGCGTGACACCGGGAAAAGGCGGGACGAAGCATCTCGACGTGCCCGTATTCGACACGGTAAGCGCGGCTATGCGCGAAACGGGCGCGAATAGCTCGGTCGTTTTTGTACCACCCGCGTTCGCAGGCGACGCCATTCTGGAAGCGATCGACGCCAAGGTTCCATTCGTAATTTGCATAACGGAAGGCATCCCGACGCTCGACATGGTTCGCGTCAACGCCGCACTGAAGGAGTCGAAAACCAGGCTTTTGGGACCGAATTGCCCCGGAATCATTTCGCCCGGAAAATGCAAGGTGGGAATCATGCCGGGCGCGATTCACAAGGAAGGGCACGTTGGCGTCGTGAGCCGCAGCGGAACGCTGACGTACGAAGCGGTGCACCAGCTCACTCTGCTGGGCATCGGTCAATCGACATGCGTTGGAATCGGCGGCGATCCGATCATCGGAACGAATTTTCTCGATGTGATTCGCATGTTCAACGAGGATCGGGAAACGCAAGCGATCGTGATGATCGGCGAGATTGGGGGGAACGCGGAAGAAATCGCCGCAGAATACGTCAAGAAAAACGTAAAGAAGCCGGTGGTCGGATTCATAGCAGGCCAGACCGCGCCCCCCGGGCGTCGCATGGGGCACGCGGGCGCGATCATCAGCGGCGGCCAGGGGACGGCCGCCGACAAGTACAAGTCGATGCGTGCGGCGGGAATTCATACGGTGCAGAGCCCGGCGGAAATCGGCGAAACGATCGCGAAAGTGCTTGGAACAAACAAGCCGGCCGAGACACGAGGGCAAGTTCGCAAGAAAGCGCGGAAAAGCAGTAGAGGCAAGCGCTGAAACGGGAACGAAATTCACAAGGAGGACTGCTCTTGGCGATGGAACGAACGCTGGCGATTATCAAGCCTGACGCCGTGGGCCGAAACCTTACCGGAGAAATTCTGAGCCGGATCCACGCGGCGCAGTTTCAGATTCTGGCGATCAAGTCGCTACGCCTGACGAAGACTGAGGCCGAGGGCTTTTATGCCGTTCACCGGGAGCGCCCGTTTTTCAAGGACCTGACCGATTTCATGAGTTCGGGGAAAGCCGTGGTGATCGTGCTCGGAGCGGAGGGCGCGATCGCCAGGTGGCGCGAGACGATGGGCGCGACCGATCCCGCGAAGGCCGCGCCGGGAACGATCCGGCGCGAACTCGGCACCAGCATTCAATTCAATTGCACGCACGGTTCGGACGCACCGGAGACAGCAGCATTCGAGATTAGCTATTTTTTCGCGGGCTCGGAACTGGTGTAGCCGGACTGGCGCGAAGATAGCCGCCGGGGGAAAAGGCCGGTCTGCGGCGAGCTTGCTCTCCGTCGGCGTGAAATCGCGTTGCAATCGTGATCCGAATGAAGCATCTGCGCTATGAGCCCTTTGCGCGAAATTGGGAAGCTCCTTCTGGTGATTGGGATTCTGATTGCCGCGGTGGGCGCGTGGTTCGCGTTTGGCGGAAAGGCGCCGTTTCGAGTGGGCCGCTTACCGGGCGATATCGCATACCAAGGGCGCCACGGCAGTTTCTATTTCCCGATTTTGACGTGTATCCTCCTGAGTATCTTGCTGACGCTGATTTTCTGGGTGATCAATCTGTTCCGGCGCTGAAAAGGCGATGACGCAGATGAGCCAGCCATCACTCTTCGACTTGAAGCCGCAGAGGCACATCTGGAAAGTCAGCGAACTTACGCAGCAGGTCGGCGATCTGCTCGAAGGCAATTTTCCGGACGTGTGGGTCGAGGGCGAAGTCTCGAATTACCGGCCAGCGCAATCCGGACACCTTTATTTCACGTTGAAGGACGCGCGCGCGCAGATTCGCTGCATATGCTTTCGCGATCAACTGCGAGGGATAAAGTTCCGGCCTGAAAACGGCTTGCACGTGATCGCGCGCGGCGGGGTGAGCGTTTATGAGGCGCGCGGCGAATACCAGATTTACATCAGCCATATCGAACCGGTGGGCCCCGGTTCGCTCCAGCTTGCCTTCGAGCAACTGAAAAAGAAGCTGCACGAAGAAGGATTGTTCGAGGCCTCCCGGAAAAAGCCCCTACCGGTTTTGCCCCAGTGCATCGGAGTGGTGACTTCCCCGAAGGGCGCTGCGGTTCGCGACATTCTTCGCGTTCTGAAGCGGCGGTTCGCGAACGTTCACGTGCAGATTTATCCGGCCAGCGTGCAGGGAGACGGCGCAGCAACGGAAGTCGTTCATGCGCTGCGCTACTTCAATCGCGTGAAATTCGCGGAAGTGCTGATCGTCGCACGCGGCGGCGGGTCGTTCGAGGATTTGTGGGCGTTCAACGACGAAGCCGTTGCGCGGGCCATCGCCGGGTCGGCTATTCCGGTGATTACCGGCATCGGTCACGAAACGGACTTCACGATTGCGGACTTTGCGGCCGATTTGCGCGCACCCACGCCGTCCGCCGCGGCGGAAATCGTGTTGCGTTCGCGCGACGAGTTCGAACGTCACATCGAGGATTACGAGCGCCGCATCGTTCAGCGGTTGCGTTTCGTGCTTTCCGAGCGCCGGCACCGCGTGCGCGACCTCGAAACCCATCGTGGTTTCCGGCAGATCGAATTGCTCCTTCGCCGACGCGCCCAGCGGCTGGATGATCTTTCAGGCATCATGGCAGACGATCTGCGGCTCAGGCTTGCGAGCGGGCGGCAACGGCTGACGCGGGCCGGAGCGCAGATTTCGTCGTTCGACTTGCGCGCGCGGGCTGTGGCTCTGCGACGCCGCATTGAACAGGGGCGTGAGGGTCTGCGCCCCGGGCTGGAGCGCGCCGCAATGCGCAAACACCGCGCTTTCGAGTCGTTGCGCCTTCGGCTGGCGCGGACAGATTTCCGCACACGCGTGAGCCGCTTGCAGCGGCGGTGGGAGAAATCCTCGGCCGATCTTGCCGTGCGAATCGACCGCGTGCTCGCGGCAGGGAAACGGCGGCTCGAAACGGCAGCAATCCAGCTCAAGGAGCGCGGTCCTTATCAACTGCTCGAACGCGGCTACGCCATCGCGTATGACGCATCGGGGAAGGTGTTGCGCTCGCCGGACCAAGTCGCGACCGGTGATGATATCTCAGTGCGGTTGGCACGCGGCGAAATCGACGCTACGGTACACAACACTACGAAACGCTAGAAGCGGAAAAGAGTGAGTAGAAGAAGAATGCGGCGCAGCGTTGAGTGAAATCAGACAGTTCTGCGCACGAGGACATGGGTGCTGAAGCGGGTGCTGCCAAACGGGAGGACGCTCTTGAAACCCGCCTTCATGAACATCGAGAACGTGCCGTGCGTAGATTCGTTTCCAAACGCGCGGGTTTCCCATCGGGTAATCGGATAGGCTTCAACGACGCCCCCTCCTTGCTGCTTGATCGACTGCAAGGCTGCGTTTAGCGCCGCTGTGGCGACTCCGCGACGGCGATATTTTTTCAAGACTACGAAGCACGTGATTCGCCAGGGATTTTTGCCGGCTTCAGCATGGGCGAGATGTTTGTAATTGCGGTGGTTGTCGATGCGAGGCAGTTCTTCTTTGCGACCGTACTGGCACCAGCCGACCGGCTCTCCGTCCGCATAGACCAAAATCCCGTGGGAGCATCCCTGCTCAACGAGCGCGGTTTTTTGCCGCCTATTCCTGACGGCTCTCGCCGCTCTGGTTGGAAGCCACTCGCTCTTCGGCAACGAACGGACCCGATGGAAATGCATGCACTGGCAATGATCCCAGCCGTTCCCCTGTGAAAAGAGTCTCTCGAAATCGGACCACGTTCCGGCTGAGAGTTCTTTGGTCCAAAATGCGGAAGCGGGCGCGCGGTCTACAGGCTTACGTGACCGCACCGCGCTATTCCTCCTCAGCGCTGCCGGAGACTTTCAGGACGGCGAGAAATGCTTCCTGAGGGATGTCCACCCGGCCGACACGCTTCATGCGCTTCTTCCCTTCCTTCTGCTTTTCCAGCAGCTTGCGCTTGCGCGTGATGTCGCCGCCGTAGCACTTGGCAAGAACATTTTTGCGGATGGCGCTGATATTTTCGCGGGCGATAATGCGACTGCCGATAGCCGCCTGAAGAGGGACTTCGAACATTTGCCGCGGAATCAGTTTGCGGAGGCGCGCGACCAGCTCGCGGCCGCGTTCGTAAGCCTGATCGCGGTGACAAACGATCGTCAGAGCGTCGACCGGCTCGCCGCCGACAAGCACGTCGAGTTTGACGAGATCGGACTCGCGATAGCCCGAGAGGTGATAATCGAGCGAAGCGTAGCCGCGCGAGACGCTCTTCAGCCGGTCGTAGAAATCGAGCACGATTTCGTTCAGCGGCATTTCGTAGGTGAGCATAATGCGCGTCGGCGAGAGGTACTCGAACTTCTTCTGCACGCCGCGTTTTTCTTCGCATAGCTGGAGCACGGAGCCCACGGATTCCTCGGACGTGATAATCATGGCCGTCAGGATCGGCTCTTCGATCTTTGCAATCGAAGTGGGCGGCGGAAACTTGGTGGGATTGTCCACTTCGAACACTTCGCCGGCTGTAGTCGTGATGCGATATTCAACGCTCGGCGCGGTGGTGATCAGGTCGATGTTGAACTCGCGCTCGAGACGTTCCTGCACGATTTCCATGTGCAAGAGGCCGAGAAAGCCGCATCGGAAGCCGAAGCCGAGAGCGACCGAATTTTCCGGCTCGTAGAAAAACGCGGCGTCGTTCAACTGCAACTTTTGTAGCGCGTCGCGGAGGTTTTCATAGTCGCTGGCGTTCACCGGGTACAGGCCGGCGAACACCATCGGCTTGATCGCTTCGAAACCGGGAAGCGGCGCCGCAGGACGGTCCGCTTCGACCACCGTGTCGCCCACGCGGGCGTCGGCCACACGCTTGATGTTGGCGATGATGAAGCCCACGTCGCCCGCGGCCAGTTCCTCGAGCACCGCCGGTTTGGGAGTGAGGGCGCCTAGATTCTCCACTTCATAGACTTCGTCGTTCGCGCAAAGCCGAATCTTCATCCGCGGCGCAACGCGCCCTTCCATCACACGCACCAGCACAACCACGCCGCGATACGAATCAAACCAGGAATCGAAGATCAGCGCGCGCAGGGGTGCGTCTGCCGAGCCTTTGGGCGGCGGCACGCGCCGGACGATCGCTTCTAGAACGTCCTCTACGCCAAGCCCGCTTTTCGCGCTGATCAACAGCGCGTCTTCGGCCGGAATTGCCAGCACGTTTTCGATTTGCTCCTTCGAACGGTCCGGCTGCGCGGCGGGCAAATCAATTTTGTTAATGACGGGAATGATTTCCAGATTGTGCCGCGAGGCGAGAAACGCATTGGCAACCGTCTGTGCTTCCACACCCTGGCTCGCGTCCACAACCAACAGGGCGCCTTCGCAAGCGGAGAGAGCGCGCGAAACTTCGTACGAAAAATCGACGTGCCCCGGCGTATCAATCAGGTTCAGACGATACTCTTTTCCATCACGCGCGGTGTAATGGAGACGAATGCTTTTCGCCTTGATGGTAATCCCGCGTTCGCGCTCCAGATCCATGGAGTCAAGGACCTGCGAGGTCATTTCGCGCTGACTGAGCGCGCCCGTCAGCTCAAGCAGACGGTCGGCGAGCGTCGATTTACCGTGATCGATGTGCGCGATGATACAGAAATTGCGGATGAACTGCGGATCCATCTATTCCTTGAATGTTCCTTGAGTTATTCCCGATCCTTCAGCTTTAGCCTGTGCTTGTTCTCTTCGAGGAACGCACGAAGGCCTTCGGCGGCATCCAGCAACCTGATCCACTGTTCGTAATACAACGTGACCGGGAAACGGCCCAGCCCGTAAACGCTGACTCCGCCTTTCTCGCCCACACGGAATTCGAGCGTGCCACGTTTTCTGCCCCCGACCTGCTTTTCAAGCTCTGCAATACGAGCCAGCAACTCTTCTTTCGTCTCCTCCGGCATGTTTCTCCTCCTCGAATGCTGGTTAGCCGGTCGTCACTCAGCGACACAAACTATGGAATTGTGGAGACAATCGTATCAGCATAGCCGCCCGGATTGCCAACGACAAAGCCGCGTATCCCTTTGGCCGTGGCGGGAATCTCCGAAGACCCGGGAGAGGATGAAAGATTGCCTGAGCGGAGGTGTTATCGTAGGCTTTAGCAGGTTTTCCGCCGCCCCAGCCGTGCGTCAATTCCGGCCGCGCGGCGAAGCGGCGTTTAACTGTCGCCCTGTCTGAGAAGACCCGCGAAACGCATGGCGCCGGCCCTGCGAGCGGTGCGGTTCAGTTCGGTTCGCGCGGTTCTAACCACGAAGTCTGCTGCTAGTCCACTTTGCTGCGCAAGGAAACGGAGCCTGTTGGATTGATGAGTTTCTTCGAGAGAGTACGCGCAAAGAAATCGAAGATTCTTGAAATCCTTGGGTATAGTCTCGCCATACTGAGCCTCGTATGGGTTCTGCACGATTTCCATATCGTGAAATCGCTGCGTCAGATGGCAAATGTCGACTGGAGCTGGGTTCTGGTCGGCATGACGTTCGACGTAATCAGCTATCTGGTGCAGGCGCTGCGGTGGAAGTTCCTGCTGGCCCCATTCGGAAGAGTTCGGCTGACGCGCACGACGCGTGCTGTTTTCGCCGGTCTGTTCGCAAATCTTGTCTTTCCCCTGCGCCCCGGCGAGTTTCTGCGCAGCTACCTGATCTCGAGTCAAGAAGACATCACACTGGGGCGGGTCTTGGGATCCGTCGGCGTGGAGCGGCTGATCGATCTCGTGATCGCCACCGCTTCGCTCGGCGTTGTTTCGTTATTTGTGGAACTCCCCCAGCGCTTCAAGCGCGCCGCGGACATTCTGGGAGTCGTGACGCTCGCCGTTGTCGCGACCATTGTCGCCCTGATCCTCTACCTGGAATTTAAGATGGGAGCAGCTCAAGAGGTTTCAGCGAAGAAGTCGCACATACCGGGGAAAATTATGAGCGCCCTGACCGGCTTGCACGCGATGGGGACGGCCCCCAGCTTTTATCCGGCGGTACTGACGTCGATCGCGATGCCCGTTTTTCAGGTCCTCGCTTTGTGGGCTATGGTTAGATCGTACGGCTTGGGACTCTCCTTCATGGCCTGCGTCGTGGTGCTGCTGGTGATCAATTTAGGAGTCTCTCTGCCGAATGCACCCGCTAACGTGGGCTCGTATCAATTCTTCTGCGTCCTCGGCGTGAGCATTTTCGGCGTGGAGAAGACGACGGCTGCCGGGTTTTCGTTCTTTGCGTGGTTTGCGCTTACCGTTCCGTTCATTTTCCTGGGATTTGCAGCGCTCGTACGGAGTGGGATGACCATTCGTTCCATGCGTGAGCGAGTGTCGGGAATCTCCCGTCGCCCCTCGGGCGCTAATGCCGCGTCCTGAGCGCTCGAGCTTCTCTTCTGAACTGGCTCTTCTCCTTTTTCATCACTCGATCTGGCTTCGGTCCGCGTTAAGGTTTGGTGCTGCGAAACAAACTTCGATTTGAGCAGCATGGCGCGCTCTTATATATTGGTCTCCACGTCCCGCGCCGGTGTGCGACGCTGCTCGCGTCACGCGGTTCCTCCGCCGTTGAGGCAGAGTGAGAGGCTGCCTCAGGCCCGTGGACGCCGGAAGAACGCATGGCCTCGGAACTCACGAAACATCTCGATCGCGCGCGGCGCGGCCTGGAAAAGAACAAGCTCCGCGAGGCGCTCGCCGAATATCAGGCTGTACTGGCGGAGATGCCTGCAAACCAGGAGGCCCTTCAGGCTCTCCCCGACCTCTACACGCGCCTCGGCGATTCGGCCAAAGCCGCTCACTATTACGGGATTCAATTTGACAAGCTGATTGATGCTGGAGACTCGGCGAAAGCCGGCGCGATCTTCACGCGCTTTCTGCGGCAGTTTCCGCAGCCTCCAGATCGTCTCATGCGCTACGCCATGTTGCTTCAGAAACAGGGCCGCTCGGGCGACGCCATCGAACAGTACCAGGCAGCCGCCGGCGTTTTTCAGCAGCAGCAGCGCGGAGTTGAAGCGTTGGCATGCTACGAAAGCGTCGCCCTGCTCGATCCGGACAATCCAGCCCGGCATTTCGTCTTGGCGGAATTCGCAGCCAGACTCGGCCATGTTGACCTTGCCACGCGCAGTTACGTCCGCGCAGGCCAACTGATTCTCGCAGGCGGCGCACTGGACGAGGCGCTGGAGTATTTCCGGCGTGCGCACGAACTTTCTCCGGACGACCGTACCTGCGCCCTGCTCTACGCCGAAGCTCAGCTGCGCAAGGGCGACGCGGAAACCGCTGTGCAATTGCTGAAGCGGTTTTCGCCAAACGCTAAAGACACTGCTTTCCTCGCGGTTCTGGGCGAGGCGCTGCTGCGGACCAAGCGGCTTGATGAGGCCAGGTCCGTTTTCGAAGCCTACTACAAGGAAAAGCCTGACGGATTCGAGAAGCTCTTCGAAGTAGCCGGGGCCTACGCAGCGGCCGGACAGGACGAAAAGGCGGCCGCCGTCCTATTTCAGACGAAAGATTGGATGCGCGGCGTTCGCAAGGAGGTCGAGCTCTCGGCACAGCTCGACCGGATTTCCGCCGATTATCCAAATTCACTGCGAATTGCCGAAGCAGTCGCGAAAATCTGCGAGGAACTGAACCGGGAGGCAAAATACTTCGACGCGCTTGTGAGGCTATTCGATCTCTACCTCGAGGAGGGCCGCGTTAAAGACGCTTGCGACGCGCTCGACCGGCTGGTTGATATCGATCCTTACGACTACCGCAATCACGAGCGGATCGAGAGACTCCAGGGCAGGGCAGATCCGGCCTTTCTGCAAACGATCGTCGGACGCGCGGCCAAAGCAGCTACTGTTTCACCCCGCACCGGAGGATTTTCCGGGGCCGGCTCCGAACCTGGCGCGACGGTTGCCGTATCGGACGAGCAGCGCGCGCAGCAGGCGCTGGAAGATTTGATCGTCCAGGTAGAAATCTTTCTCCAATACGGATTGCAATCCAAGGCCGTCGAGCGCCTAGAGAAAATTGCGGAGCTTTTCCCCGGCGAGGGTGAAACGAACGAGCGCCTGCGCGCAGTGTACGAACGAGCGAACTGGTGGCCCAAGGGAGAGGCGCGCAGACCCCCCGCGATATCGTCCGATGCGAATGCGCCCGGAGTGGCATCCGGCGTCAGTGGTGAGAACTCCACCGCAGGGGGGCTTCCCAGCACTTCGGCAGCGGAGATGCACCGCGACCTGACCGCTATCGCGGAGATCAACCGCTCCATGTATCGCCAAGCTACCCCGCAGGAGGTGCTCTCGACGACAGCCGCTGAGATTGGCAAGCACTTGGGGGCGGCCCGCTGTCTGGTGGCCGTGGGCACGTCCACGGAAGCCGGCCAGACAACTGCTGAATATTCGGCCCCGGGTCTGGCTGCGGCGGCCGCAGCGCGCGTTGCCTCGGTGGCATCGCTTGTTTGTGCTTCGACCCCCGATTCGCTCGGCGGGGTCTCTTTGTCCGCTGCCTCTGTTCCTCCGCTGGCGGAGCTCGGGATGGATTCCGGGCTGGGAGTGATTTTAATAGACAAGGACGCGCAAGCGCCTGCCGGCGCTCTTGTAGTCGCAGATTCGAAGCCGCGGGTATGGAAGGCAAACGAGACATTTTTCCTGCAAGCAGTCGGCGATCAGCTGCTCATTTCGGTAAATCACACCCGCCTGCGCTCGCTTGTCCGGTCTCTCTCGGTCGCCGACGAAAAGACCGGCGTTTTGAACCGTAGCGCGTATCTCGACTGCCTCCTGGCGGAAGCGAATCGCGCGCGGTCGCAGGGAACTTCATTGTCGCTGATCATTTTGCAGGCGGATCACGGCGGAGAATTGCTGCGACAGCACGGAGAAGCGGCCATCGAGCGCTATGTTGATGAGATCGCCCGCGGTTTGGCATCTTCAATCCGCCAGACGGATCTAATCGTGAAGTACACGACTTGGTCGCTTGCGTTCGTCCTTCCGGGTACTACGCTTGAAAACGCTCAGGCGCTCGCGGAAAAGCTCCGACAGGCAGCGGCGGCCGTCCGGCCATCGTGGGGAACGGACCTTACGGTAAGCGCCGTAGCAGCGGAATCTGCTTCACGCCCCGGAGATGAGACTGAGGACCGCGTTACAGAGATCATCAACCGCGCCGAGTCCGGTCTCGACGAGGCGCGCCAGCGAGGTGGTGATACGCTGGTAGCGCTCGCCACTCCATAACAGAGCAGATTCACGGCGCCGCAGCCGACGGGCCCGTCCGCTTCAAATTCGGAGGTCATTTATGTTCGTGAATGATGTTGTCATTCTCGCAGGTGCGCGGACTCCGATGATTCGCTACATGGGCGCATTCGATTCGACAACCGCCATCGATCTGGGCGCCGCAGCCGCGCGCGAGGCGATTCGACGTTCCGCGGTCGACGCGTCGGAACTGGATCACGTGATTTTCGGGAACGTGATGCAGACCAGCGCCGATGCTCTCTATGGCGCGCGCCACGTCGGCCTGAAGGCAGGTCTGCCGGAGGAGGTTCCTGGCGTCACGGTGAATCGGCTCTGCGGCTCGGGCATCGAGGCAATCAGTCAGGCGGCGCAACACATCCTGCTGGGCGAAGCGAAACTCGTGCTTGCCGGCGGAATGGAAAACATGTCGCAGGCGCCGCACGTGATTCGGGGGGCGCGATCGGGCTTCAAACTGGGCGAAGGCAAGCTCGAAGACTCTCTTGCTTCCGGCCTTTTCGACACTTACTGCGGCTTCAGCATGTCCGAGACCGCCGAGAATCTAGCCGCCGAGCAGGGCATCACGCGCGAGGCGTGCGACGAGTATGCGCTCCGCAGCCAGCAAGCTGCCGAAGGGGCGTTTAGGTCCTGCTACATGAAAGACGAGATTGTTCCGGTCGAAGTAAGAAAGGGCAAGAGGGCAGTGACAGTTTCCGAAGACGATCATCGCCGCCCGGACACGACACTGGAAATTCTGCGCGCGCTGCCGCCCGCGTTTCGCAAAGACGGCATCGTTACCGCGGGAAATGCGAGCGGGATTGTTGATGGCGCGGCGGCGGTCGTCCTCGCGCATGTGAAAATGGCCCAGGAGCGCGGCTGGAAGCCGCTGGGTAGGATCGTTTCGTGGGCCGCCGTCGGGGTCCCGCCTCGCATCATGGGGATCGGCCCGGTTCCAGCAATAAAAAGGGCGCTCGCTCTCGCAAATCTGAAGCTCGAGCAAATCGACTTAATCGAGGTGAACGAGGCGTTCGCCGCTCAGTATCTCGCGGTCGAAAAGCTTCTCGGCCTTGATCGCGACAGGACGAACGTCAACGGTGGAGCGATCGCAATCGGTCATCCACTCGCCGCAACAGGCACACGCCTCGTTCTCACTCTGCTCCTGGAATTGCGCCGGCGCGGTGCGCGCTACGGTATCGCAAGCGCCTGTATCGGCGGCGGCCAGGGCATCGCTATGATCGTTGAATCGGCCGCCTAGACGAGCGCCGTTCGCGCTATTGCGGATGCGCCACAACCGGAAGGCTGGGTAGGGGCAGGCCTGGGGCCTTTCTGCTAGCGTTCGGCGTGAGCGCGACAACCCCGAGATACCAGCGAACGCTGGCACGAAAATGATTTTTCCCTTACCCTACTACACGCGAACATCGAGTTGCCGGGAGCGGAAATGCCGATCGAAAGAGTAGGAGTCGTTGGCTGCGGCCTGATGGGCTCTGGTATCGCACAAGTGGCTGCGCAGGCGGGCTTTCCTGTCGTCGTCCGTGAAGTTTCGGGACAGCTTGTCGAAAAAGGTCTGAAATCCATCGAGAAGAATCTCAGCCGTCTGGTTGAAAAGGGGACTGTCACAGGGGAAGATCGCGACCAGATCCGCAGGCGCTTGCGCGGCACTACGAGTCTGGACGACCTAAAGCAATGCGACCTGATTGTGGAAGCAATCATCGAGCAACTGCCCGCCAAGCGTGAGTTGTGGTCCTCGCTCGACGCGATCTGCCCAAAGGACGCAATCTTCGCGAGCAACACGTCGTCGCTTTCCATTACCGAAATGGCGACTTTCACGCAGCGCCCAGATCGTTTCCTGGGACTGCACTTTTTTAATCCTGTGCCGGTGATGAAGCTCGTGGAAGTGATTCGCACGATTGCCACAGATCCCAAGGTTTTCGAGGAGGCGCTCGCGTTCGCGGCGAAGGTGGGCAAAACACCCGTGCGCACGACGGACCGCACCGGATTCATCGTGAATCGCCTGCTCGTGCCGTACATTCTTGATGCGGTACGCGCGCTGGAAGAGGGCGTCGGTTCGATCGAGGACATAGACAATTCCATGAAGCTTGGCTGCGGCCATCCGATGGGGCCCCTGACGCTTCTCGATTTTGTCGGTCTGGATACGACCTACTACATCGCCAACATCATGTTCGACGAATTCAAAGAGAAACGGTTCGCGCCGCCGCCGCTGTTGAAGCGGCTGGTTCTTGCAGGCTGGCACGGACGAAAAACAGGCCGCGGCTTCTATGATTATACCGACCCTGCAAGACCAAGGCCCATGCGGTTGAGCTAGTGGGTAGCTGAAAGGCGGGGATCTCTGACTCGACATTCACGCTCGCTGAGGAACGGAACGAATGCCCTTTGAAAACTTGCTGTACAGCGTCAAAGATCAGATCGCGCGGATCACGTTCAACCGCCCTAACGTGCTGAATGCGCTGAATCGCAAGACGATGGAGGAACTCGGCGAGGCACTAAACGCAACAAGCAGCGACGCCTCCGTTCGCGTGCTGGTGCTCACCGGCGCAGGCGAAAAGGCGTTTATCGCAGGCGCCGATATCAACGAGCTTGCTCAGCGCACCCCGGTTGACGGCAAGGACTTTTCGCTTTATGGCCAGGAAATCATTCATCGTCTCGAAACCCTAGGAAAACCATCAATCGCCGCAATCAACGGTTTCGCGCTCGGCGGCGGATGCGAACTGGCCTTGGCCTGCACCATCCGGATCGCCGGCAGGAACGCGAAGCTCGGCCAGCCCGAAGTAAAACTCGGCATTCTCCCGGGCTACGGCGGCTCCCAGCGCCTTGCGCGATTGTGTGGAAAAGGCGCTGCCCACGAACTGATTCTCACGGGCGAAATGATCACCGCCGAAGAAGCGCTGCGCATCGGCCTAGTGAATCGCGTCACCGAACCGGCGGAGCTTCTAGCGACCGCCGAAGCCATCGCGCGCAAGATCATTGCAAACGCGCCGCTCGCAGTGAAGTACGCAATGGAAGCCGTGGAGCATGGAATGGAAATGACGCTGGAAGAAGGGCTTTTTCTCGAAGCGACGCTATTCGGACTTTGCTGCGCCACGGAGGATATGCGTGAAGGAACCCGCGCATTTCTGGAAAAACGGCCCGCGAGGTTTCAAGGGCGCTGATGAGCTCGTTGAAGTCACGTGAAACCGCCGGGCGACTGAGTGCCGAAGGTCTGCGCTTCGGTATTGTCGTCAGCCGATTCAATCAGTTCATCACGGATCGCCTTATGGCGGGGGCGCTCGACGCCCTCGAACGTTCCGGTGCAACCGAGAATCAAATCGAGATTGTTCGCGTACCTGGATCGTTCGAGATCGGTATCGCCGCGAAAAGGCTTGCCGCAGCCGGCCGGGTCGACGCCATCATCTGTATCGGGTGCATTCTTCGGGGAGAAACGTCTCATTACGATTACGTCGCTTCCGAAAGCGCGCGGGGCATTCAACTGGCGCAGCTCGATACCGGCGTTCCCATGGTGTTCTGCGTTCTCACGTGCGACACACTCGAGCAAGCAATCGACCGCGCGGGCCTCAAGCACGGCAACAAAGGCCACGAAGCCGCCGTCAGCGCGATTGAAATGGCGCGCCTCGTGCGCAAACTCGGAAAGCCGCCCGCACCTCGCGCCGGCCCTCGCCGCGCTTCCCACCGCTGATATGCTGCCTGCAATTTACGCGCGGCGGACAAATACATCTCAGGAACTCCATCACCTCGAAATTGCATGACGCTTCGGCACAAATCCCGCGAATTCGCCCTACAGATGCTCTTTGAATGGGACATGGCGCGACAGAGCCCCTCTCGTATCGAGCAGCACTTCTGGAAGACGGCGCGCGCTACGGAACAGACGCGCAAGTTTGCGAACGACCTGTTCGAAGGCGCAACCGCGCAGGCTGCCGCTGCGGATGCGATCATCACCCAACTTTCTAAAAATTGGCGTCTCGACCGGCTGGCCGCGATCGATCGCAGTATTTTGCGGCTTGCGATCTACGAATTCCGCTTTGGAACCGCGCCACCGAAGGTGGTGATTGACGAGGCTCTCGAGCTGGCTAAGAAATTCTCCTCGGAGGATGCTCCCGTCTTTCTTAACGGTGTTCTGGACGCCGCGCTGAAAAAACTCGAACTCTAGCGCGCATCTTTCATGGCTATTGCGGGAACACGCAGCAGATGCATCACTCCAGAGGAGCTCATGACGAGCTCTGAAGAATCGTTTCGGGCTCTGGCGCAAGTCTCTCCAAACCCGCTCCGCTCACGCTTCGATGTGCGCCTCGAGGATGGGAACGGCGGACCCGCTGACTTTCGGTACAAGCCGCCCGCGTTCGGCGTTGATCTCCGCGCGCATTTCGCTGGGGCGCCCCATTTCGACACCCTGCTCGATCACGAGGGTCTGTCCCACCCGTAAGCGTTCGTTGCGAACCAAATACGCGGCAAGCGAGCCTGCGGCCGATCCTGTCGCTGGGTCCTCCACCATCCCCCAGGGCAACATTCCGCGCGCGAATGCCCGCCTATTGCCGTCCAGCGCGAAGCAGTAAGCCATCACACCGCCGCGCGAAATCAATTGCGCCAGCGCCCGCATGTTTATGTGAATGCGTCCGAGGCTTGGACGGCGTTTGATGGGCACCATCAGGTTGAAGATTCCGGTCGAGACAAATTCGAGCGGCAGTCGCGGGTCGACGTCGCCGGATTTCAGTCCGAGCGCATCCGCGAGCTTCGCTCGATGGATTTTCGCTGGCACGAAACGGGCTGGTTTTTGCGTCATCGTGACCAGCGCCGGCCGTCCATCGCGAAATGTTAATTCGACGGGCAGAATCCCCGCTCCGGTCTGCTGCAAAACATGAACGCTTCCCTCCGACGCCGGCACCACGCCCAGTGACGCGAGCAGAAACCATGTGCCGATCACGGGGTGCCCTGCCAGGGGCAATTCGCGCGTAGTTGTGAAAATTCGCAATCGTGCGAGTGCGCGTTCGTTGGTAGGCTTTTGTACAAACACCGTTTCACACAGGTTCATCTCGCGCGCGATCGCCTGCATCCGCGCCTGCGAAAGCCCGTCGCCATCCGTCACCACCGCAAGCGGATTCCCCGAGTACGGCTTCGTCGTGAAAACATCCAGCGTATAGAGCCGCCGCTTCATGAGTTCCTCTCCTGGTTTCGCGTCTTCGTCTTCGGGCCAGTCTCCTCAAAGTACATCAGAGCGCCCGCACGATACTCACAATTTCGTCCAGCACACGGCGGGTCGTTTCAGGCCGAATTGTCTCTGCGTAAACGCGAAGCATACGCTCGGTTCCGGACGCCCGCACCATCACCCACCCAATATCGTCAAGGTAGGCCTTCACGCCGTCCAGGCTTTCCCGGCGAACCACGGCCCAGTCGAGCACGCGCCGCAGTTTGCCGTCGGAAAAATAGCTGATCGCTTTTTCTTTCTGACCGGGTCTCAACGTCAGGTCAACGCGTCCATAGTGGTGCTCGCCGAATTCGCTATGTAGTATTGCGACGAGCTGGCTCAGCGTCCTTCCGTGCCACGCCATCACTTCGGCGAGCAGCAGCGCGCTCACGGTCGCGTCACGCTCCGGCAAATAGAGTTTGGTCCCGATTCCGCCGCTTTCTTCTCCCCCGAGCAGGATTTCGTTCTCGAGCATGCGGTCACAGATGTATTTGAACCCGATGGGCGTCTCGAAAACCTTGCGCCCGAATTTCGCCGCGATCTTGTCGATCATCTTTGTGGTGGAAAACGTCTTCGCCACGTCCCCCGTGAGATTGCGGGCCCCTGCCAGATGCCAAAATAGAATCGAGAATATTTGGTGCGGCGTGATGAACGTTCCGTCCGGATCCATGGCGCCGATGCGGTCGCCGTCGCCGTCGAACGCGAACCCCGCATCGAATTTCCCTTCACGCAGCGCGCGCCGCAGCGCTTCGATGTGTGGCTCGATCGGCTCCGGATTCACGCCGCCGAAAAGCGGGTCGCGCGTCCCGCGGATCTCTTCGCAGTCGATCCCGTTGCGCCGGAAGAGATCGCGCAGAAGTCCCCGCGCTGCTCCGTGCATCGGATCGATCAGAAAGCGCAGTTTCGCCGCGCGCAAGCGGTCCCAATCCACCAGTTCGCTGAGTTTCTCGAGATAAGGAGTACGTGCGTCAAGCGACTGAAGCAGTTTGTTGCACGGCGGCAGTCCCGAAACCCCCTCGCGAAGCACCTTCGCGATTTCGTTCTCCACTTGTGCAACGATGGCGGGCGACGCGGAACTTCCGTAGCCTGCCTTCAGCTTCACCCCGTTCCACGGATAAGGATTGTGACTCGCGCTGATCTGGATTCCTGCCGCCGCCCCGCGCAACCGAACGAGCAGCGACACCATCGGCGTCGGGCAAGCCTCAGCGGCAAGCGAAACTGGGATTCCAGCAGCGGTCAATTCATCAGCCGCAACCCGCGCGAAGCGCTCCGATCCGAAGCGAGTGTCGTAGCCCACCACCACCCCGCGCTCCGGCCGCTCGGCACGAATCACGTATCGTGCGATCGCATGGGTCACCTTCCGCACGTTCTCGCAGGTGAAGTCCTCGGCGATGATCCCTCGCCATCCGTCGGTGCCGAACTTGATCTGCGTCATGACGGCAGTATAAGCGATAGGATTTCGGCGGAGAAGCACACGTCCAGGAAATTCGGTCCGGAACGGCGAGCGGGCGGATGCCGCTTTCCTGCTAGTGGCACGCAGCCTATTCCGGCAGCACTGGCAGCGCCACTCTGTTCACAGTTGAGGGATCGTCCCGCAATTTGATGTAGAGCAAGGTCCCATTCGGCCGGGGCACGGTGAGCGTGCTACCGGCAAATCCGAGGGGAACTGGCATGGTATGCGTGAACTGCGCATCCGACGCGACAGAATCAATCAAGAATAAATTCGCCCCATCCATCGTGCATGGCTTGTCCGGCGAGTCAGGACAGCGAACTTCTTTCAGCGACGGGATGCGCACAAGTCGTGCCAGCGGCTGCCAATCGCCTTTCGTCCCATTTTCGCTCACCGGACGAAATCGCAGCGCGCCAAACGCCGACGGTCCGAAGCTTTTTGCCGGGTCGAGCGTGGCCAGCACGGTCTGCGCGTCTTGCAGAACAAGGCTTCCGTCGGAGATGCTGAGCATCACGTCGAACACCTCATCTTCCGTGGCCACCTCGACTTTTTCATTTCGCGGAAACGTCTTGGGCTTCACCGTCTGCAGAAAAAACGACAGCGTGCTGTCCTGCGGAAGTTGGTCCTGGCTGGCGAATCGAATCGCCGAGGGGCTCGGCCCCGGCTGTATGCTCTTCCCGATCAACGTGACTTCCGGGCGCGGCGGCTCCACGGCCGACTGCAAGTCCAGGGTACGCCCGTCCTTCAGCGCCACATGCGCCACCACGGCTTGGTCCGGCTTTAGCGCGCCGATGGGAATCGTGTTCGACGCAAGCAGTGGCAATTGATCTTTTTGTCCCTCGCGCGTTAGCGTTCCTGGAACGAATTCCACTCCGTCGACTTTCAACGCCTTGACTTCGTCGAGTCTGGTGCCGATAAGCAGCGCTTGCCGATCGCCCGCGTTAAACGCGAAGCGATCGAGATGCGCCGCTTCGGAGTAAGCGAGCAAAGGAAGCTCGTCCGGCTGCTTAAGGCCAAACTGCTTCACGCGGACCGTCATCATTCCCGTTTTCTCGTCCTGCAGTGGGACGTGCACCTCGATCTCATCCGGCTTGACGATCTTCCACGTCGCCCCCAGTTCTCGCCTCTGGGCGTCGCGCACCGCGATCGACTCAACGCAGACTGCGCAATCTGACTGCAGGTGCAGCGTGTCCTGCCGGCCCACGACGAGCGCTCCTTGATCTCCGGCGGGAATTGTCCACCTGGCCGGATGCGCGTCGCGAATATTAAAACTCGGCCCTTCAAAGGCCTCGAAGCCCCAGCGTCCGTAGAGCGTCGCTTTTACTTGCGACACCGCCGCATCTGCCGACGCCGTCCGTGTGTCGATCACGAATCCTCCGCGCGCCGGATCGGCCGTAGCGGGCAGATCGATTGTCTTCCCAGATATGTCCGGTACGCGAAGCACGAAGTCATGCCCGATATTCGTCGAAAATACGAGCGGTGCGCCGCCAACCGGTAGAATCAGCGGTGTCTTGTTCAGACAGAAAACCTGATTCACATCGACCGCTTGCAGTGGCGGAAGCTGTGCCGCTTCTACCGCCGGCAATCCCACCACTAGCACCGATTTCGGATTCCGGAACGACGGCGGCGTATTCAGGCGCAGGTTGAGCTCATCCGCGTCCGGACGCGCCAGAGCCGGGATATATTGATACTCGGCGGTGTGGAGGTTGCCCATCAATCGAGCAAGATCGAGCACTGTCCCAACATACGGACTGAATGTGCCAGCTCCCGCAAGTGGCGTCGAGCTGACCGCCCCAATCAGATCTGCCGATGGTCCTGTCGTGAGCGCGGCGACCATCGATTGCGTGTGCGCGTCCCCAAGGACCAGTTGATCGCTGCCCTGCGTCAGGCACGGCTCCTGCTGCTCCAGCGGCCTGTCAAAGCACTGCTGGTCGACCTTAATGTGCAGCGTGCGCGCGAGCTCTTCCGACCGCCCCTTGAGCTCTTTCGGATTCCAGTCCGACGTGCGCTTCACTTCGTCAAGATATCTGTCAAGCCGCGAGCGATCGAGGCTCGCCTGATTCAAGTCCTGCGAGGCCCGCACGAAGGTTCCCGGCCTTCCCTGTACCGCGGAGCGCAACGTACCGAACCCTCCGCCCGTTTCCGGTGCCAGAAATAACAGCGCCTGTTGAGCGCCCTGCGGCACTGTGACCACAATTCCTTCTTCTCGCACCTTCCTCGACCAGCTCTCCGCACGCGTGAACCAATCATCAGGCGGCGGATTCGTGGTCCCGCGAAGAAATGCAACCACCAGCAGATAGTGCACCGATTGACTCTCCGGAAACTCCGGATGAATCCACAGCCGGTCGCCTGCCTGCAAATTCGCCACATCGGAAATTGGAAGCGTTTTGCCCGACCGCGTGACGCGCATCTCGACACGCGGCCCGGTCAGATCGAAGGGGGCCGTGCCCGCCTTCGCGGCGAACGCTCCCACGATCAACAGAGCACACAGTGAGGTAATGCGAATGCGAAGCGTATTTGCCGACTCCCGCGAACATCTGGTCTTTTGCAACAGCATTAAGTTTTTCGCTCCTCGCTAAGATAACTTGGTCGGGCTATTGGAATTTCAATTGCAGATTGAGACACACACCCAATCGTGGCAGGCCAGGGAGCACACAAATTGTAGACAGAAACTGGCCCCATCAAACGTCAATTTTTGGATGCGTTGTCGTTCTGATTTGCTGCCGGAATATGCCCGGAAGATCCGATCGGTGAGCCTTCACAGCAGGTCCCGCATGCCCTTTTCCTCGAGCCACTTCACGATCTTCCCTACATCCTGGGATCGCTCGCGCGAGCAAATCAACAAAGCATCGTCCGTCTCGACAACCACAAGGTCGCGCACGCCTACAGCCGCAACGAACTTCTTCGGCGACCAAACGTAATTTCCGCTTGCGTCCAATGTGAACGATACGCCGGCGGAAACGTCCGCGCCGCTCTCCTCCGCAAGCAATTCATAGACTGCGGCCCAAGAACCGATATCACTCCAACCGACGTTTGCCGGGATGACAAATACCGCCGCCTTTCCTTTTTCACCCGAACCGCCGGTCTCGCGCAACCGCGTTACCGGTTCCATCACCGCGTAGTCCACAGAAATATTTGCGAGTTTCGGATAGATACTGCGTAGCGCGCGGGCGTATCCCCGAGTGCCGACGGCCTTACGAATCTCCGCCAGTGCGTCGTATGTAGCAGGAAGAAAGCGCTGCAAATTCTGCAGGAAAGTCGAAACCCGCCAGAAAAACATCCCTGCGTTCCAAAAATAGTTTTCCGATGCCGCATAGAGTCGTGCCGTCGCCAGCTCAGGTTTCTCCGTGAACGTCCTGACCGCGTAAGCGGCGACGCCGCGCAAACGCAGCAACTCGCCGTCTTTTTCGATGTAGCCGTATCCCGTTTCCGGCCGCGTCGGCGGAATCCCCAGCACCGCCATGCGGCCGGGCGCTTGCGCAGCTTCGAGCGCAGCATGAATCACTTTGCGATATCGCCCTGCGTCGGCCACGTAGCTGTCCGACGGCACAACGCCCATCAGTGCGTCGCCGTGCTGGTGCGCCAGATGGATCGCGGCAAGGCCGATCGCCGCCGCTGTGTTTCGCCCCACCGGTTCAGCCAGAATATGCGAACCGGGGACTCCTCGCAGCTGGCGCCGCACCGCCGCTACTTGCTCTTGGTTCGTCACCGCCCAGAAATTCCGCGACTCGAAAACTCGTGTAAGACGCTGCATCGTCATTTGCAGCATCGTTTCGTTTCCGACGATGTTTAGCAGTTGCTTCGGCGTGCGCATGCGGCTGCGCGGCCAAAAACGCGTTCCGCGCCCGCCTGCCAGCAACACCGCGCAGGGTACGAGCTTTTCCTTCGTCGCTCTCATCGTCGACTCTCGTTCAGTCAGGTGTACACAAGCCTTGACCAGCGGCTTCGATCCACGCCGCGTTCCTCAAGCCTGCCCGCGAATTCGCCCATATCCGTCGGAACGTAGGTTCTCAGCAATGACGTTCGCGAATTCGGCGAAATCTCGTACGTCCCGAGTGCGGCAGGAATCATCCACGTTTGCGCCTGGCTGTATTCGGCGATGCCATCGCTCCATTCAAACCTTCCGCTGCCCTCGAGGAAAATCATTAGATCGAAATGCTCGTGAGAGCTCGCGGCCGCTACTGCACGCCCAAATTCCCATTTTTCAGAAGCGAAATAGCGGCAAGCGGCCAGATAAGTCTCCCATACTCCATCGCGTTCGATGCACAGTGGTTCGACTTTCCCGCCGCTCTGCTCGCCAAACCGCAAAACGTCGAGCGCTTTCCCGATATGCAGTTCGCGCGGCTTTCCGCTTGCATCCCGCCGGTTATAGTCGTAGACACGATAGGTCAAGTCGGAATATTCCTGGATCTCGCAGAGCACCAGCCCCGCGCCAATCGTGTGCGCCGTACGCGCTGGAACGAAGATCGTGTCGCCCTCCCGGACCGGTATGCGTTCCAGGCAGCGCTCCGCCGTGCCGCCCTCGATCGCCGCCGCGAAACTCTCGCGCGTGACGTCCCGCTTCAGCCCGAGTAGCACTTCCGCGCCCGGGTCGGCGCGCAAAGCGTGCCACATCTCCGTTTTTCCGCGCCCCCCCGCGCGCGACTCATACCGCGCGGCATAGTCATCATCAGGATGAACCTGCACGGAAAGCTTTTCGTTCGTGAACAGAAATTTAACCAGCAGCGGAAAATCGCGGCCGCCCGCTATCGCCTTGCCTTTCCAGGCCGCGTTCATCATCTGCCACGCCTCGCTCAGTTTGGCGCCGGTAAATGGGCCGTTCGCAAACTTGCAGTCAATTCCTGTCAGCCACGCTTCGCCGATCGGCTGCACGAAATTTGTTTTGTCGGGGAAAAGCGGCGCAAGCGACCGTCTGCCCCACGGTCGCAAGCTGAAAATAGGATCGATCCGCGCTGGAGAGGGCTTCACGACTCGAGTGTCAACTTCAAACAAGTGCGATCAATCACCGGGCGAGGAAACGGCCCAGGCGCCGCAGTCCTTCCTCGATCCGTTCGACCGAAGTCGCGTAGGAAATCCGGATGTGCCCGGGCGCCCCGAATGCCTCGCCAGGCACGACGGCCACATGTTCTTTCTCGAGTAGCTGCCTTGCCATCGTCGTGTCATCCGGCATTTCCTTACGGAAGTGCGCCGCGACGTTCGGAAACACGTAGAATGCTCCCTGCGGCGCCGTGCACGTTACTCCGGGAATCGCGCGCAGGCCCGCCAGAATAATCTCTCGCCGGCGCGCATACTCGGACAGCATCTCGCCTACGGAATCCATTGGCCCCAGCATCGCCGCCAACGCCGCATATTGCGCGATCGAAGTCGCATTCGAGGTCGCCTGGCTCTGTATTTTGTTGATCGCGCTGATCAGCGCTGCCGGTCCCAGGGTGTATCCCATTCGCCAGCCCGTCATCGCAAACGTTTTTGAAAACGAACCCGCAATGATCACCCGTGCCTTCGCCTCCGCCGCGCTCGCGATCGAATAAGGTTTGCCGCCGTCATAAACGAAGTGTGAATAGCATTCGTCCGAAAGCAGCCAAACGCCATGCTTCTTGCAAACTTCGAGGATCGCTTCGAATTCGCTCTTTGGCACGACCGCGCCCGTCGGGTTGTTCGGAGAATTGATGATCACAATTCTTGTCTGGGGGCCGATCGCCTCTTCGATCTGCCGCGCGGTCGGGAAAAATCCACCCTCCGCTCGAGTCTCGATAAAAACCGGCGTTCCGCCCGCATACTTCACGATATCCGGATAGCTCACCCAGTATGGCGCCGCAATAATTACTTCGTCGCCCGTATCGATCAGCGCGCAAATCGTGTTGAAAACGGAGTTCTTCCCACCCACGTTGACAATGCATTCTGCAGGTTCGTACGTCGACCCGAGCTGCGCCGCGTGCCAGTCGCAAATCGCGCGCCTCAGCGGCGCAATCCCCGGCGTCGCCGTGTATTTCGTGCGGTTCTCTTCCAAAGCCTTTATCGCCGCCCGCTTGATATGCTCCGGTGTCGGGAAGTCCGGCTCTCCAGGACCGAAGTCCACGACATCCGCCCCGCGCGCCTTGAATCGCTCCGCTTCCTGCATCACTGCCATCGTCGGCGATACTTCAATGCGATTCACGCGCTCCGCAAACTGGATTTTTCGTTCGAGTTTCATTCCCGTTGCCGGTTCCATTCTCTTCCCTCTCTTCTTGCTTCGCTCCACCGGGAGCGGTTCCCTCTTGCCTCTTGCTTCTTGCTTCTTGCTTCTTGCTTCTGCCGTCTCAACTTACCTTGCCGCGCAACCTCTCCTCCACCGACTTCGGCACCAATCCCTTAACCGACCCTCCCAGTTTCGCCAACTCCTTTACCAATCGCGAACTGATATAGCTGTACGCCTCTGCCGGCATCATGTACACCGTCTCGATTTCCGGTTCGATCTTGCGGTTCATCATGGCCATCTGAAGTTCGTATTCGTAATCGGAGACCGCGCGAATCCCCCGGAGGACGACTCGCGCGCCTTTCGCTCGCGCGTAATCCATCAGCAATCCGCTGAAGACGTCCACTTCCACGTTTGGAAATTCGAACGTTACCTCCTCCAGCATCTCCACGCGTTCGTGCACGCCAAACAGCGGATCCTTATCAAGGTTCTGAGCAACGGACACAATCAATCGGTCAAAAATCTTCGCGCCCCGCGCGATCAGGTCGAGATGGCCGTTCGTCACCGGGTCGAACGAGCCCGGATAGACAGCCGTAACCCCGTTTCCCGCCTTTGGCTCCATTCGGCGCTTGATTCTAACTCATAACCTCCGTCCCTCGCCGGTGAAAAAACGCCCAAGGGATCCGCATCCCCCGACAATTTGGGCTGCCACATTTGCACCAACGTCTTCTGTTCCTCTTAATCGCAGGCGGTCAAGTTTTTCTGCTTTCGACGAAACCATGCGGCCAGCTCAGCCGTCCGAGTGACTGGCCCGTCGGCACGGCTCAAGCGCCTTTCTTAAGACTGTTTTTGCCCACTGGAGGTGGCATGAACTTACATCGCGTTGCTCTCTTGGCAGTTGCAGGATCGTTCGCAGCGGCCGTAGCGTTCGCCCAGAATCCCCAACGCTCGCGCCGGGAAATGGGATTCCAGCAGCGTGCCGAGACGCCGGAATCCTCGCAACAGTCAGTGGATGAGAAGAAGCCCGAGCGCCATGCGATGCCACCGGTCGAGAAATCCTCCGTGACCCATCACAGCGCCCGCATCGGCGGTCAGACCATCAATTACACCGCCACCGCCGCCACCTACGTGATCAAGGATGACGCCGGTAATCCGAAAGCCACCTTCTTCTTCGTCGGCTACACTAAAGATGGTGTCGCTGACATCGCCAAGCGTCCAGTCTCCTTCGTTTACAACGGCGGCCCCGGTTCCGCTTCTCTTTTCACCCACATGGGCATGGGACCCGAGCGCGTTGTCCTCACCGAGGACGGCCATGGCATGCCCGCTCCTTACACCATCACTGACAACGAGGACTCATTCCTGGACGCAACGGACCTCGTCTTTATCGACGCCATCTCGACCGGCT
Organism: Candidatus Acidiferrales bacterium; assembly: GCA_035277685.1. Lineage (GTDB taxonomy): Bacteria > Acidobacteriota > Terriglobia > Acidiferrales > UBA7541 > Palsa-295. Next base: position 2,042 of record DATEKA010000229.1, on the reverse strand, counting down.
ACAGCCGTCCCGCTCCCGGCGAGAATCCGAATCAGTTCCACGGCGTGGTCGAAGACGCGAATTGGTTCGCGGATTTCATCTACCAGTACATCACGCGCAATGAGCGTTGGGATTCTCCCAAATTCCTCATCGGCGAAAGCTACGGCACTACCCGATCCGCTGAGCTCGCCGGCGTTCTCGAACACCGCCACAACATGTATTTGAACGGGATCGTCCTTGTTTCAACCGTTGCTTTTGCTAACTGGGGCGCGGACGACCGCTCCGAATTCTACGTCCCAACCTACGCGACATCTGCCTGGTACCACCACTTGCTTTCTTCCGACCTACAGGCGAAGTCTGTCGACGAGATCGCTCAGGAAGCCAGGGACTTCACCAACGGCGAATACGCCCAGGCCCTCCAGAAAGGAGATCAACTTTCTACCGCCGAACATCAGAAAGTTGTCGAGGACTACGCTCGGCTCACTGCTCTCTCGCCGGCCTTCATCGAAGAATGTAACCTTCGCGTCAGCCCCTTCCGCTGGTTCAAGGAACTCGAACGCAACAAACGCCGCACCGTCGGCCGTCTCGATTCCCGATTCGAAGGCATCGACGCCGATGCCGCCGGTGAGCGCCCCGAGTACGATCCCAGCGAAGCCTCTTATCTCGGAGCCTTCGTCGCCACATTTCAGGACTACGTTCGACGCGATCTCAAATGGGACAGCGACGCCTATTACACCGTTACTGCCAACGTCCGGCCTTGGAATCGTGAGGGCGGCACCGAAGTGGCTGAAGTCTTGCGCTCGGCCATGACCGAGGAAACCAATCTCAAAGTTCTCGTCGTGTGCGGCTACTACGATCTCGCCACCCCGTTCGACGGCATCGAACAAACCGTCAGCCACATGGGTCTCGATCCGGCCATCCGCCCGCACATTACCTTCGCCTATTATCAGTCAGGCCACATGGTCTACATCGACACGAAGGCGCGCGACAAACTGCACAAGGATGTCGACGACTTCATTAACTCCAGCTACTCGCACTAGTAGGTCGCATCAGAATTCTCACTTTTACGGGAGCAGAAGCTATACTTGCGTTCCGAGGCTCTGGGATGAACGGCACCCGTATGGCGTGCTTGGCGTTCGCTCTCTTCCTGTCGTCCCCTTTCATTTGGGGACGGGGCTGCTTACGGATCGCGGACGCTGCGACGTCTCAGCTAAAACCTGATTCGCCGCTAAACACTCTGTCTCTCTGGAAGAAAGCGATCTTGGCGGGTGATGCATCAGCCCTCGCGGCGTTCTACTCGACCAATCCGCCCGCTCAAGCAAGCACGCCTGGGGGACAGTCAACTGATCCTACGGAAGAACCAAAGTTTTGGTCGGCGCTCGCAGCCAGAGGGCTTACCCGCATCGATCTAAAGATTCTCGATGTCTCCCCGATACGCGCCGATGTAGTCGGCGTGGCGCTTCGAGCCGAGTTATCGATTGCCTCGGGCGGCCGAGAGCAGGCATTCGTCGTCTCGCCCCTCGAGCTATTCTGGGCGAAACAGAACGGCGCATGGCGGATTCTTCGAGCTCACCGGAGCGACCTGACACCAGCCCCACGCTTGGCTCTGCCCGAACCCGCAACGCCAAACACAGGCCTCTATCCGCCTCCCGAAGCGGCTCCGCACGAAATCGCTGCCGCCCTTCGAACCGCAGCACACCAGCATAAGCGCGTCCTGTTGGTCTTCGGCGCGAACTGGTGCTTTGATTGCCACGTCCTCGACGCAGCCTTTCGGTCCACGAAAATCGCACCGTTGATTCAGTCGAACTTCGTCCCTGTAAAAATCAACATCGGTGATGGCGACAAAAATCTCGACCTCGCGAAGGAATATGACACTCCCGTGGAGAAAGGCGTCCCCGCTCTGGCAGTTCTGGAACCAGATGGAAAACTACTGACCAGCCAGAAACACGGGGAATTTCAATCGGTCATCAAGCTCGGCCCGGACGACATCATCCGCTTCCTCGAGAAATGGAAGCCTGCTCGCGCAGATTCGAGTGCCGCGGTTAAAGTCACGACCCCCTTCG
>DATEKA010000228.1:0-14983 GCA_035277685.1 Candidatus Acidiferrales bacterium | reverse complement strand
CCGACCGGGAAATTGGCCGACCCAAGAGCTTCGAGAGCGCCGGATTTTCTGCGCACCAGGGGCGGCACGTGGCCGGCGTTCACGTATTCGAAACGCCCCATTTTGTCGAGGACGCCGTAGAAAACCGTGGCATACCGGTCTTCGGCGCTGCGCTCGCATAGATACGTATTCACGCGCGAGAAGACTCCGGGAAGCGCGATATCCATGGCAGCCGTCGTGAAAAACACTCCCTGCAACAGCGTAGCGAGAAGCGCGGCGGAAATTCCCTTCCCCGCCACATCGCCGACGAAAAAACCATGGCGGCCGCCTCCCAGGTCAATCACGTCGAAGCAATCGCCGCCGACCGAGTGGCAGGAGAGCGTGGCGCCCGCAACGGCCACGTCGGGGAGATTCGGCATCGCCTTCGGCAAGAGCTGACGCTGAATCTGACTGGCGATTTCGATTTCATGGTCGAGGCGGGCCTTGGCACGGGCAGCGGCGAATAGGCGGGCATTCTCCACCACCGTGGCGGCTTCGCGGGCCAGAGTGCTCAACACCTGCCGATCAAGATCGGTGAACGCACTCGATGAAGCGTGGCTGTCGAGGTAAAGGACGCCAAGCAATTCGCCCTGCCTCGTCGAAATCGTGGCGTCGAGCGTCTCAATCACGGGAAGCTTATCAATGGGAATCGCCACAATGGTGTGCAGTTCCAAGCGTGCGACGCTTTCCTGGGCGCTCACGGCAGTCTCGGCGCCTGTGTCTGTGACGATCAACTCGCGACGCGTGGTAGCCACCCGTTTGACTACGCTCTGCGAAACCTGCAATTGCTCGGGGCGAAGCGTAGTGCGCTGAGCGTCGCGAGCCACTACCGTTTGCAGCTCGCCCGCGGCATTGGCCAGCAGCAGCACCCCGCGCTCGGTACGAGTTACCTGAATCGCCGCGTCGACAACAGCCGTCAAGACGTCTTCCAGGGAGAGCCCGGTTCCCAGAGTGCGAGCGACTTCCAGCAAGACGCCGAGGTGATAGAGCTCGCGCGAGCCGGAGCCTGTCGGCGCAGGAGCTTCCACTTTCTCGACCAGTTCTTCGATCGTCGCGCCGGCGCCGACATAAATCAACTTGTAGGAGTCCTGCATGCCAAAATCAATGCGGTCTTTGGGCTTGAGCTCCTGCCGTAGAACTCGCTCGCCGTTGACAAACGTGCCGTGACGGCTTCCCATGTCCTCGATTACGAAACCTGAATCTTCGCCTGTGATTTGCGCCTGCTGGCGGCTGATGCGGCTGTCGCGAAGCGTCAGTTCGTTGCCGGCCTGGCGGCCAATCCGGAAGGGAAACGCGGTCACCTGTATTTCGCGGCGGGTGCCGTTCGGTTCGATCACGACCAGACGAGGAGAACGTGCCATGAGTCCTTTTACCTGCGTTTTCTCGGGAAAGCCGGAGACGCCAATCCAGCCGGCGCGTATCCAGCCACCGCACATGCTAGGCAAAGTCGCGTGGGAAGTAAATAGCGGCGACTTGCGCCCGTGGACGATGGCTAAAGTAAAGCGAAGCCGCCGGAATCAGCGGAATGCGGACAAAAGGCGCCCAATGCCATCCTTGAACTCCGCCGGCTTCACGATGAGGCTGACAATCAGGTGGCCCTCTTCTGGGAAGTCGTAGAAGTGCCCGGGGTGGACGTACACATCCGTCGCGGCCAGCAGTTCGATCGCAAAATCTTCTTCCGGCTTTTCCCGCGGGACGCGAATCACAACGTACCATCCTCCCTGGAATTGCAGACGCGACCAGGATTCCTGGGCGGCAAGCCCGTGATCCAGTTCATCAAGGTTGTGTCGCACGCGGTCCATCAACTGCCCCTGAAAGGACTCTCGCTGGGCGAGCAATGCCGGCGCGGCGTGCTGGATCGGCGCGCTCATCGAGAGAAATGTGTCGGCGATAACGTCGAGCCGGGCGAGCGCCTGGAATTTCCGCTCAGCCGGACCGCTTACGACAAGCCATCCCAATTTCATTTGTGGCAGCCCGCAAATCTTTGACAATCCGCTCAAAGTAAACGTAAGGACTTCCCTGTTCGTCGCGAAGCTCCGAGGCGATACCGCCGAGCGAGTACCGGACGGCGCATTCGAGCCGGGAGTCAGCGCGAAATCGAGGAAGACTTCATCGGCAATCAGCGCCAGTTCGTGGCGCGCGCAGATTTCATTCAGTTTTTCGGTCTCGGCTGGCGAACAGAAATTTCCCGTGGGATTGTTCGGGTGGACCACGATGATCGCGCATGTAGCCGGAGTGATGGCGCGTTCGAGGCCGGCAAAATCGATCTGCCAGCCATAGTCGTAGCGGAGGGGGTAGCGGACGAGCTTGACGTCGTGCAAATCGGCAAGGAAATCAAAAAGCGGATAACTCGGCGAGGGAACAAGAACTTCGTCTCCCGCGTTGCAAAGCAGACGGAAGACTAACGAATAGGCCTCCGAGGTGCCCGTTGTGAGTAAAACGTCTTCGACCGCAACACGCTCGCCTCGCCCCGCGTAGTAATCGGCGATCGCCCCGCGCGCAGCCATCAGGCCCTGCGCCTGCGGCTCGTAGACAAAGGAAGCGGCGTTTGCCAGGGCGCCGAGAATGGCTGGGCCGTTGTAACGGAAGCCGCATTGAGTTGGATTCGAAGCCGTCAGATCGAGCAACGGCTTTCCTGCGGCCCGATGGCGTGACACGGCCTCGCTGAGCCGGTTCGCTTCCAGATTCCAATCGGTCCTTGCGGCAAAGCGGCCGACCGGCCGGTTCGATTCAGGCTGGGTCACGATCCCGCCCCGCTGAACCGCGATAATCGCCTTGCTGCCAAAAGCAGCCAGTCGGCTTGCTACTCATAGCGCAGCGCAATAATCGGATCAACGCGTGTTGCGCGCCGCGCCGGGATGTAGCACGCAAGCGCGGCCGTCGCTACAAGCACAATCGAGACTCCAATGAACGTCGCTGGATCGTGCGTACTCACGTCAAAAAGCAGACTCGAGAGCACGCGCATCGCAACAAGCGCGCCAATCAGCCCGAGAACCAACCCCGCGCCCGCAAGCTTCAGTCCCTGCCCTACAATCAGCTTCAACACGCCGAGCGGTTGCGCCCCCAGCGCCATGCGAATCCCTATCTCGTGCACCTGCTGCGTCACGGAATACGAGAGCACGCCATACACCCCAACAGCAGCAAGGGCCAGGGCCAGCGCGCCAAACAGCCCAAGCAAGGCAGCGCCCATGCGCGGCGCCCACAAACCTTGATCAACGACGTCGCCGATCGTCTGCACGTTCGTGATGGCCAGATTAGGTTCCAACGATTGAACCTGCGCGCGAACGGTTGCGATCGCCGCATGCGGGTTGCCGGTGGTTCGCACCTGCACGCTGGCGAACGGAGAGTAATCCTGCGCGATGGGCAAATAGATCAGCGGCTGTGGATCCTCGCCGATATTGTTGACCACCGTGTTCCGGACGATGCCGACCACCTGACGCAGATTCGTTTCGTCGATGAAATGGAAGCGCTCGCCCAACGCGTTCTCGTTTGGCCAGAAATGCTTGGCCATGGCTTCGTTCACGACGGCCACCTCCGCCGTAGTGGCGCGATCGGAATCGTTGAAAACGCGCCCGGCGACGAGGGGGATTCGCAACGTATCAAAATAGCCCGGCGTCACGTCGTTGGTCTCGGTAAGCGTCCCGCGATAGCCCGTGGTTATATCCTGCCCTTCGGGAAATGTCGTGCGTTCGAATCCGCCGCCCAGCGGCAAGTTGGAGGCGACAGCCGCGTCGGCAACGCCGGGCAAGCTCTTTGTTCGCTCGACCACCTCGCGCATAAACTGCTGGCCGCGGCCTTCGTCGTAATGAAGCGCGCCGAGATCGAAGGCCATCGAAAACAGTTTCTGCGATTCGAAGCCGAGGTTCGTTTTCTGCGCGTTTTGCATGCTGCGCACGAAGAGCCCCGCCCCGATCAGCGCCACCATCGCCAGGGCGATTTCCGCAATCACCAGAATGCTGCGCAAGGGGTTGCTCCTCCATCCGACCGCATTCCCGCGCCCGCCCACCTTCAGCGTCTCGGCGAGATCAACACGCGAGGCTTTGATGGCCGGAAACGTTCCGAAGAGCAGCCCCGTGAGGATCGAAATACCGAACGTGAAGAGCAGCACGCGCGAATCCAGCGCCAGATTGATATCCGCGTCCTGAATGAAGGGCGGCCGGAACGACCACAGCGCCGCGCGGCCCCAATAGGCGATCAAGAGCCCGACGGCGCCGCCTGCCAATGACAGCAAAATGCTCTCCGTCATGAGTTGCCGTAACACGCGCCAGCGGCTCGCGCCCAGCGCCGCGCGCAGACTCATCTCCTTTTCGCGCCGCGCCGCCTGTGCCAGCAGCAGATTGGCAAGATTTACGCAGGCGATCAGCAGCACGAGTCCCACAACTCCCATCATCACTCCACCCGCGAGCGAAAGCTGGCCCTGTTGATTGGCGCCGACGGCCGCATCCGCCAGCGACGTGAGCGTCACGCTGCGTCCCGCGTTGTCCTTCGGGTATTCGCTCTCCAGGTGAGTGGCGATCGTCTTTAGAGACGCGTCCGCCTGCCCGATGCTGACTCCCGGCTTCAGTCGCGCAAAGGACGAGGCCAGGAGGGCCCGGCGCTCGTTGAACCATTCTCGCAGGAAGCCCGTCAGCGCCTGCGGATACATGCTGGATGGAATCCAAATCTCGTCGGCCGGAGCGAAGGTGAATGTGCCTTTGAATCCTGGAGGCGCGACGCCGATGACGGTGTAGGGCGTCGCATTCAGTTGCAGGGTTCTGCCGATCGCCCCCGGATCGCCGCCAAGCTTGTTGGCCCAGAGACTGTAGCTGATCACGGCGACGTTGTTACCGCTCGGCTTCGTGTCTTCGCCTGGAAAGAAAAAGCGGCCGGCCGCCGGGCGCACGCCCAGAACGTCGAAATAGTTCGCGCTCACGAGCAGGCCGCTTACCTGCTTCGGCTCGGCGCCGCCGCTCCAGGTCAGCGCCACGGGCACGTAGCACGCGACGCCGTCAAAAACCTGGTTCTCGCGCGCGTAGTCGCGGCAGTTCGGATAGGAAATGCCCATCTTGATCTGATTCGCCGCGGTCACGCGCGTATTGGCGTCGATCGTATCAATCTCGACGATGCGCGAGATGTCCTTCACCGGAAGCGGATGCAAAAGCACCGCGTTGACCACGGTGAACATGGTCGTATTGGCGCCGATACCTAACGCGAGAGAAATTATGGCGATTGCGCTGACCGCCGGGTTTTTGACGAGAGTCCGCACCCCGAACCGGATGTCCTGCCATAATCTTCCCATCACATCCTCCCTCGCCCCGCGCCTGAGGCCGCCAGTCTTCTGGCGCACCACCGCCGAAGCTTGGAACCACGCAGTCCAGTAGGCATACTTTAACGCTGATTTAGACGTCCGAATGGGTAAAAGGGGTTTGCAGCCGCCGCTGCCAACCGAAGGGCTTCGTCAGTGGCGCGCGAGCGGGCAGAGAAGGCCGTCCACCGCCGCGCGAAAAATCCTACTGTTTTTCGCCGGAAGTGAACGTCGTCCAGGGATATGAGGGCATGTCGCGCAGGATGGGCGCCCACCAACTGTACTCGGGGTGCGCCTTCAGGAAAGGCTTCGCGTAGAAATTCCCGCCGCCCGGATGGCCCAAGTGCGCGATCAGTTCCATCTTTGAGGCCATCTCGCTGTCGGTAACTTTGCCCTGAACCGCGCCGCCCGGAAAATACGGTCCCCAGCCCCATATCGCAATGCCGGCGCGATCGGTATCAACATGGCCGCAGAGCGTGCGGCTGTCCGCGCCCTCTTTTTTTGTGTAAGCGTCAAAATGGTCGCCCTCGAACTGTTCCGCAAGCCGCGTGTCGATCTTTCCTTTGTATTGCGCCATCAGCTGGTCCCAGCGCACATGGCGCGCATTGGCGGTGTTCGAGGCCTCGTGAACGTCAAACGTGGTCTCGTCCCTGATTAGTTGCGGATCGCTGGGAAAGTTCGACCCCACAAAGTAGCCGTCTTTCGTCCGCCACACGCGCGTGTGCTTCAGCCCCTGCTCGAACCTGGCAACTTCGCCTGTCTTGCGATCGCCGAGCAGCCAGTCGTTGGCGTAGCCTCCGTTGTTGCCGATATTCATGATGCGCACGTAGTCGTCGATCGAACCGGCGTATTGAAGCGCCTTGCGCGCGCGTTCGAATTCTGCGATGCCGTTCGGGTCCCAGCCGCGGAATTGCGAAATGGTGGTCTCGGTCGCCATGAGCCCGTCGGAATTGATGCCGAAATCGTCGTCACTCGCGATGACGCCGGGAAAACCGTCCATCAGAATCCGATAACCGTGCTGCGGCACGATGTCGAACATGATCCGCCAGCGTTCGCCATTCGCGTAATTCGTCCAGTTGTTGTGCGCAATTACGATATCGTGCGTCCTGGTGTAACTTCCCGTGGCTACAAACGCGCTGCAATTCCCCGGGCTCTTCAGCGGAGCCGCGTCCACGACCTTGTGCTTTTCGTTGTACCAGGGGACGTAATAATCGGATAGTTCCTCCATGGCATTCAGCGCGACCACATCGTCCAGAGCGGGCGAAGTCACACCGTGCGCGCGCAGGCCTTCCACGATTCCCTTCAGCTCCGCCTGATACTCGGGATCGAGCTTCGGCCAGAGCATGTCGTGGGCTGCCTTCTGAAAGAACGACCAATCTTTGTGCGTGTTGTGCGTGTCTTCCAGGCGAACGGCGCGGAAGGCATCTTCAATTTCCGAAGCGAGCAGGTAGCCGTGCTGAAAACCGATTTGCTCCGGCGAACCCTGCAAATGCACGTAGATCCAACCGTTGTTGGTGAACCGGTAAGAGCCCTCGAGCCGCGGGTCCTGCGGCGCCTTCATAGCTCGGCCTGCCGGCGGAAGTCCGGAAGCCGATTCGAGGGTGGCAGTCGCGCTTGCTGCGTTCCGAATTTTCCAGGCGGAAAGCGCGGTAGCCGCAATGATCACGAGCAGCACGGCAGGCAGGGTCCTCGACGCAACGCGCATTTGCAGGCCTCCGAAACGCGAATTTTCGGAGGCCATCTTAGCTCAAGAGCCGAACTCCCGCCACAGAGCTTCAAATACCTTCCTCGAAAGGCGCGGCGGTTCGAGTCAGAAGCCCTGACGAGTCGTCGGAGGGGTTGCTGCTCGCTGCGGGGCGGCGTTCGGCCGCCCCGTGACGACATCCCGCAGCCCTGCTAAAGTGCTCCCGCCGTCGCCCCAATTGCTTTGGCGCCTGCAACTTCGTTCAATCGTCCCGTCTTCACATCATAAATGTAGCCATATACCGGGATCGATTTGGGAATCAGCGGATGAGCGCGGATGCGCGACACATCGTCGAGCACGGCCTGCTCCGGGTCCTTGACCGCCAGCCATTCGATGTACTCGCCCTCGCGTGATCCGGGTCCCTTACCGACGTCGCGAAAGCCTCGCGGCGTCAATTCTGCGGCTTCCAGACTGGAAGCGAGCAAGCCGCGAATCACTTCGTTCGTGAAGAACTGCATTCCGCAGCCGGTATGGTGAATTACGAAGAACTCGCGCGTCCCGAGCAGTTTGTAACTGATGACAAGCGAGCGGATCGCATCGTCGGTAACGCGCCCTCCGGCATTCCGGATGACGTGCGCGTCCCCCTCCGCCAGTCCGGCGTATTTTGCGGGATCGAGCCGCGCGTCCATGCATGTAAGCACCGCGAAACGCCGTGCCGGCGGCGCCTCGAGTTTGGCCCTGTCGCCGAATCTTGCGGCATAGTTTGCGTTCGCAGCCAAAACTTCCGACAAAACTTTACTCATACACTTCCTCCTTTGGCGAGCTTTCAGTTTGCCCCAAAATCCAATCGCCCCAAAAAACAAAAAAACCCACCAACCAGTTAGCCTCTGGCGGTGGGTTCGCGCGACGAAGGTGGAAAGCCGTTCTAAATAGCTCCACTCCCCTTGCCAGAACACACACCTAGCCGCCCGCAACAACAACACGTGGCGTTCTGACGGTTAATCCGCATCTCCACGAACGTACGCTAGAGCCGCCTCGATTGCAATCTTCGGCCCTCGCCGGCAGCCTCCACGCGGTTATGTGGCGCAGCATTGCCTGAGAACTCGCGAACGCGCAGGGAGTGGTCCCCGGGGAACCGCTCCGCCGCATTCGTGCTCAACGGTCCATCGGAGTCGAGTGGATTTGATTGTGCGGCGGAGTCCGTGCAAATGCTATAAGATCACTATTGCCCATGCGCCGGGCCCGTAGCTCAGCTGGTTAGAGCAGCGGACTCATAATCCGTTGGTCCTAGGTTCGAATCCTAGCGGGCCCACCATTTCTTTCCGTGAGTTATGTTCAGCCGGGCTGTTCGTTATTGCGGAGAGTAGAGGACGGCCCTCGTTGCCACTCTGATTGTGCAGGCATGGTTTATTCGGTCTACTTGCGACGCTGCGACTGAATTTCTGCCGGGGCCCTCACCGCTTTAGGCTCTCGACATAGGCAAGGAGAGACTTCATATCGCCTGCAGACAAATCCACGGCTGGCATGCCGCCCGCTGTCATCTTCGCGCTCGGATGCTTCAAAAGCTCCATCAGTACATCGGGCGAGTACTTTCGGCTCACATCAATGAGAGGCGGTGCCGCCGCTGTCCCGACGCCGGCGTCGCCATGACAAGCGTTGCACGCTTGGGCTTCGAAGATGCCTTTTCCCTTGGTGGCGAGAGGATCAGCAAGAGCGACGTTTTCAGCGACAAGTGACGCGGAGGAAAGCTCGGGCTCGAACGGCTTCCGCATGTACTCCGTTTCTTCGCTGTTCTGCTTCGTCAATTGCTGGACGACGGCCGGATCGTGGGCGTCTAGGTAATGGCTGCGCCAGCCCAGTCCGATAAGCGAACACGCAACGAACGTGTAAGCTCCCATAGCGATTGGGCGCTTCCACGGTCTTCGTTCAACGCTTCGGTCCAGAAAAGGCAACGCGACAATCAGCGCGACGACGATGCCGGGGATGACAAGGATTCCCACGACCGATGCCGCTCCATGCCAGTACTTGAGCCACTGAAATATCGGCAGGTAATACCACTCGGGTCGCGGGATGTATTGCGCGTCTGCCGGATTCGCAGCAGGGCCAAGGCGAACTGGCGCGAAAAAGGATAAGAGTCCAAGACCGATGATGAGAAGAGCGGTAAGGGACAGGTCCATCAGTACTTGCCGCGGGTAGAAAAGTTCCGTCTTCTGCGTCGGACTGAAAGGATGCGCGTCGACCGGCCCGGCCGCACCGGCTTTTCGGAACAGGAGGATGTGCGACGCGACCAAGGCAAAGATGCAGGCAGGGATCAAGAAAACATGAGCCACGAAGAACCGCGAAACGGTCAGCGTTCCCATATCGGTGCCGCCTCGCATCAACCGCTTTAGTCCCTCCCCGATCAGAGGCACTTCGCTAACAGCATTGGTTCCGACAGCCGTGGCGAAATAGGCTCTCTGGTCCCACGGGAGCAGGTAGCCGGTAAAAGCCATGCCGAGCACCATGCCAAACAGCACACAGCCGGAGACCCAAAGCAATTCGCGTCGTCCCTTGTACGCGCCGTAGATATATGTCTGCGACAGGTGAAGAAGCAGGACTACGATCATCGCGCTTGCGCCGTAAGCGTGAAGGCCGCGAAGGAACGAGCCGGCCGTCACACTCTTTGTGATGTAAGCGACGGTCGTATGAGCGTGGTCGGCTGACGGAACATAGTAAAGAGCCAGGAAGACGCCTGTGATGATTTGCGAAAGAAATATAAAGAGAAGGCCTGACCCAAATATGTACGCGAGGCGGGCGCCACCGGGAATGGGCTCATCGAGCGCGCCGCGCAGCAAAGCATCGACGCCAGTTCGCCGGTCGAGCCATCCCCGGAAACCGGGCTTCACTCGTGATGCCACGTCTGATTCGGCGTCGTGAGTGGAACTCATTTTGGAGGCAATCTCCTCAGCCGACCACTTCTTTGTCCGCAACAAGCTGGCGGAAGTACTGGAAGCGCACCGCCAATTGGCCATCCTGGACGCTGGTTTCGAGCGCATCCATGCCGCGGAGCGCTGGGCCGCTTACGCGCGTGCCGTCGGCAGAGAAAACGGCCCCATGGCAGGGACATGCGAAAGCCTTTTTGTCTGCACTCCACGGAACGGTGCAGCCTAAGTGCGGACAAATCGCTGAGAGAACGATCAACTTTCCAGTGTCACTGCGCGTGACGTAGACTGTCTTCTCGGAGACAGTCTTGCGCCAACCATCAATCTGTTCGATCTGAATCGTGCGAGAGACAGGCTCCGCTAAAGACGCGAAGTCGCTTAGCTGTCCAACCACTGAGTTCTTGGGCTCGCTCGTACGACGAAGAAGAGGGAAGATTGTAAAACGAATCAGAGGGACTGACAGCAATCCGCCTATACAGAAGGAGCCCAGTGCGAGCAGCCATCCCAGAAACGATCTGCGTTTTTCGGATTGGGGTTTGTTCATTGCGCAGCTCCAACTTCAGTCCTCCAGACGCTACGTTGAATTCTTACTTCTTTGCCAAATCCCGTACGTAGGCAACCAGAGACTTAATCAGGTCCGGCGATAGCTTCGCGCCAAAGGCGGGCATTTTCCCTTTTCCCTTCGCTATCGTGTCTGCTAGCTCTGAATCAGACTTCTTCTGCGTTTGGTCTGTCCTTAGGTCTTTCGCTTTCAGAGCCTTGCCGGCCGGAGCATCACCGCTTCCGTTGGCTGCGTGACACATCACGCAGTTCGCCTTGTATGCCTTGGCCGCGTCGTTCTGCGCTCGAACCCGGCGTGCTGCCGCGAGCCCGAACCCGGCCACTACGATAATCAAGGCGGCTCGCGCGATTTTGCTGTGCATCGCTTTCCTCCTAGAAAACAAGCCGCAAAAGCAGGTATGTCGTGTCGTTGGCTCCGGCGCTCCGCCCTGCAGCGTCGTAATTTGTTCCCGCGCCGTTAAATCTCAAGTAGCCCGTGTATTGAACGCCTAGGTTGATGTTCTGCTCCGGCCACCACGATACATTCAAGGTGTACCCCGTGCTCGCTGGACTTCCGGTTCCACTGCCAGTAACAGGCGCTGGCGCGTACAAGAGCGGATCGGCGGTTCCGGTTACGTTGAAGAAACCACCCGTTCCCGAAAGGCGCGACCCGAAATGATATTCCACGTTTCCTTGCACCGTGTTCAGATGGTTTCCCGGCTGCGCAGCGCCACCCGCTGCAAACGTCGCCACACGCGCCGAATTCTCCCGGATGTAAGTGCCGCGGAACGATAACACATCGTTCTTGAATTGCGGGATCGTCCGGTCATATTGAAAGTCCACTGCCCAATCCGTGTAGCTGTCTTCCAGACCGGTGATCGTATTAGGCGAGCTCTTCATATGCATGCCGTACGTCCCGATCTCGACATTATTGTTCTCCGTCGAAGTCTGCCACGCCGCTCGCCAGTACGGAGCTACGCCGCGAATGTTGAACCCGAAATCTGTCCCTGGATTTGGCTGCGGGCCGCCGATGTGCTCGGATCTGTAGATCGTTCCATCCAGATAGAAATGGTCGTTCCACATCGCATATCCGCCGATTCCCGCCACATCCTGCCCCAGCGTTCCATTTATGATCGCTGCTGCCGATGGACTCGGTGCCACACTGCTCCCCACCCACGGATATCCCCACGCAGGTGTGCTGTTCCATAGATCCTCCACGGTCGGGTTGTTGTTGAACGTTGCCCCATACGTTAAGGGCTTGCCGAACAGATGTCCGCTGTTATTCGCCATTCGGATGTCTGTGTTGTCCCACGAGAAATGATCTGCCTGGCTGTCGTAGGTCACTTGCACGAAGCTTCCCACGTGGCTTCCCCAAGCGCCCGCGAGAAATAGCGAAGCGTCCTGTGGAAACTGAAAATTCCCGTTCTGAGTCGCCGGTTGCGGCGATTTTGTCGCACTGTAGGACGCATCGAACAGCACCGAAAGCGGAAACGATTCCAGCAGGTGCAAGCCGGAGTTATGGTCCTTATCTTCGCTTGTCACCTGTGCCTTCGTCGTGAACGTGTACCCATCCAGTTTGAATTTCCTTCCGAAAGGCGTCAGTTCAGGTGGTGTGTAGTGGCACGTCGAGCAGGCGAGCCCTGTCTGCCGCGAATAACTCGGAACTGCATGTGCGTTGGGTTCCGACAAAATCACGAGCCACACAATCGGAATAACAAAAGCTGCGATCTTCAGCACGGCTGACCACGCGAACCCGCGAGATCTCAGAGGTACCATTTGCCCCTCCCTATTCTTGTTTCGACGGATTACACGTTGAAATTTAATTGCTCAATAGTAACTCTGCCGTTACGGATATCACTGACGACTGTGACGTATGTCACACTAAGGAGCCGGTCGTTCAAGCGTTGAGCATTCCTGTGCTTCGCTTCCGCGCGCTCCGGTGCGGGGTTATACTCCAGGCGATCAACCTATGCGCACCCCGTACGGTCTGGAGATCATCGAAAATTGTCTGGTCTGCCCTCATCGGGAAGAGAGACTCTTTTGCGATCTCCCTTCGGCGGCAGCGCAGACCTTGGCGAAAATCACGTCCTCGGCGACGTATCCGAAAGGTGCAACTCTGTTCGTCCAAGGGCAGGACTCGCGGGGAGTTTTCATTTTATGCAACGGGCGCGTGAAGCTGTCTACCACCACCGCCGATGGTCAGAGCCTGATCGCCAGAGTCTCTCGTTCGGGTGATGTTCTCGGACTGCCGGCCACTGTGACGGGTAGGCCCTATGAGCTGAGCGCTGAAGTCATCGAGCCGACTCAGGCGAACTTCATTTCGCGCTCTGACTTTTTGCAATTCCTCCACGACAATAGCGAGGCTGCGCTGCGTGTTGCACAACAATTGGCTGAGTTCTACCAGAACGCCATCGGGGAGATGCGAACCATCGGCTTAACCCGCTCCGCTGCAGAGAAGCTCGCCAGATTTCTTTTGAACCAACTCCCCGAAGGGGGTGACCGTAAGGATCAGATAAAACTCACACTCACTTTCACGCATGAGGAAATCGGTCAAATGCTGGGCGCCTCGCGTGAAACGATTTCGCGAACCTTCGCCGAGCTCAAGCGGAGGAAGCTCATACAGGTGAAGGGATCGTCCATTACAATCGTGAGTCGCGACGCCCTCGAAAAACTCGCCCCAGTTCCCTAGCACTCAGCGGTCCGATCGCGGTTTACTCTCGCACCGTAAGCACCGGGCAGGCAGCACGCGCGACAACCTCATGGGCAATGTTTCGTGCCAGGTGTGTCGCAGAGCCTAAATAACGCCGGGCGCTGCGCACCCCGAGCACAATCAAGTCAGCCGAGCGCTGCTTCCCTGCTTCGACAATTTGCTCGGCTGCCGATCCATATTCGATCGCGACCTCGGGCGGCACCGACAGGTGTGCCTTTTCTGGGACAATGTCGTACAACTTGTGGATCATCTCGGCAACTGATAGCTGGCATCCTGCGTCGCGCTTCTGCTCCTCAATAGGGCGGGCCACATATACGAGAAGCAGCCTTGCCTCATTATTTTCCGCAAGTGAAACGGCATACGGAGCAGCGGCTGCAGATGCGCGACTGTGGTCCGTCGCGAACAGAATTCGATGGAATCGGCCGCCCGCGTGCGGACTGGTTCGAACGCCCGGACCGATCGTCATTACCGGGCATGCCGATCGCCGAAAAACCTCTTCGGCCACGGACCCGAGCAAGAGTCGCCCAACCCCACTGCGCCCGTGCGTCCCGATGACGATCAAATCGATGGAACGCCCCGCCACTGCATTCATCACGCCGTCCCACACGGCTGGCGCATTGACGACCTTCGTTTGGTGATCGAGCCCGACGAGTTGAGAGTCGAGATCGCGCATGGATCGAGACGCGTTTTCCACCTCAGCCTCGACGGCAATTCCACTCATACCGTTTTCAGGAGTCACAATCGGCGTAAGCACGTGAAGAGCGTGAATTGTTGCGCCATATCTCCGCGCCAGCGAAGTCGCAAAGGGCAGGGCTAGTTCTGACGGTTGCGAGAAGTCCGTTGGGTAAAGGATGTTCTTAAGCTGAACCAGCTCGGCGGTCGTCGTTGCACTGGCCATTGGGTGCCTCCGACTCTGAGTGTCACGATAAGGACGCGCGGAAGCGATGACTGAAATCACGAATCGATGTGACCCTCATCACGCCATAGCCACACTCCTAAATCCGTCGCAGGCACTACGGGTTTCCCAACCCTTCGTCCGGCCCGAAATCACTCGACTCCGTGACACAGGTCACGGCAAGAACCATTCCAAATATTGATAGTCAGGAACGAAAGGAGAACGCAATGCGCAAAGATGAGCGAGATCTTCTGGAAGTCCTGAAGTTCGAGCTTGAGTTCTTAGAGGAGGGTGGCTACGGTCGCTCCCCGCGCCAGCCCTGGAGAGCGCAATTCATCTTCGAAGATTCACCCACATGCATGAACTATGACGCTAAAGGCCATCCGGATCCCTGCAACTCTTGTGTATTAATCCAATTAGTGCCACCGGAATTCCGCGACAGCAAGTTCCCATGCCAGCACATCCCCTTCACCACTGAGGGCGACACCTTGGATTCCCTATATCGGTATGCCAATCAATTCGAAGTCGAGGAAATTCTCGGAGAGTGGCTCCGCACGACGATCGCGAACCTCGAAAAGGAGCGCGCCACGCACCAAAACCATTTAGGTCAGCCAACCGATCCTTCGGTATTCAAGAATGACGCCCTTTGCCGCCGCATTCCGTCCAATTGAAGGGAAAAACAGCGCCTGGCTCAAAATATGAGGGTGTGATTTCCAGACCCGACGGGAAAGACCACCGACTGATCCATCCCTCGAAACCAAATCTGGAGGAGCCTTTTCGAGCCGTCCGGGTTGGCGTCGTACATGACGCCGTCGCGGTCGTTCTTTGCCTTCTGCTTCACCCACGTTCCGCGGACGGTCGCTACAGTATCGTCTCCACGAACGAATCTCACGGTTGCGTCCACGTCAAACGATTCCCAGGTCACAACGAA
>DATEKA010000227.1:0-3409 GCA_035277685.1 Candidatus Acidiferrales bacterium | reverse complement strand
TTCGTCTTCGGCACGTTGACGTCGATTCCCGACTGCAGAATCGGCGCCGTGATCATGAAAATGATCAACAGCACCAGCACAACGTCGATAAATGGCACCATGTTGATCTCGGATAGTGCCGTCCCGGTTTCGCGTTGAACGTGTGGCATATCGAATTGCGGCCGCGCTAAGAGTTGTACAACGTCTCAATTCGGGCGACGAATTCCGCGGTGAAGTTGTCCAGCCGCGCCGCCAGTCGTTTTATTCCGTGGAGATAATGGTTGTAGGCAATCACGGCGGGAATCGCTGCGAACAAGCCCGCAGCCGTCGTGATCAACGCTTCCGCTATGCCGGGCGCGACCGCTCGAAGGCTCGCCGTGCCCGCATCGCCGAGCCCGGAAAACGCGTCCATCACGCCCCACACCGTGCCGAACAATCCGATGAACGGTGAAACCGAGCCGATCGTTGCCAGCCACGACATTCCTTTTTCCAGCCGGCCGACCTCTTCCGCGGCGGCGATCTGCATTTCCACGCCAACCGCGCCGGTGCTCTTCACACCGCGGACAGCCGTCGCCGTTCCGCCGCCTCGCGGATTCAGCGACCCCATCTGCGCCTCAAGTTCGCGGTAACCCGCTTCGTAAACCGACACCAGAGGATTCGCGCCCGCTCCTGCCCGCAGCGTTCGAGGATCGGGCAACGCCCCCGACCGGAACATCTGCAGGAATCGCTTCGTCCCGGAGTTAACCCCGCCCATCTGAGCGGATTTTTGGAGAATGATTGCCCAGGAAAAGATCGAAAGAATTAGAAGCAACGCAAGAACAGCGCGCGCCACCCAGCCCGTTTGCTCGAGCAAGGTGAGCGGGCTGGCGAAGAGAAGCAGTGCCAGTCCTGAAATTGTTGTACCCCCTGGAGAAAATCTGCTGCTCGCCCAAGCAGCCTCACAATTTAGACCGTACCATAGCGTTTCGCAGATTCAAAGTCGTCCATTCCTCACTGGAAGCGTCGTATTATCCGTAACGACACGCGAGTCCGCCGCGGAAGAAGCGGTAAAACTCCGGGAAGGCCGCATCGAGTTGCGGCGCCCTGATCCTTATATACACACGGAGCACTATGAGAACAGTTCTGTTGTTGATTTGCTCGAACACCTTCATGACCGTTGCCTGGTACGGTCACCTGAAATACCGCGAGTCGCCCCTTCCGCTCGTGATTATCGTCAGTTGGCTGATCGCTTTTTTCGAATATTGTTTTCAGGTGCCCGCAAACCGCATCGGCTACGGCGAATTTACCGTCGTGCAGTTGAAGGTGATTCAGGAAGTGATCACCCTGGTTGTGTTCGGCGTCTTTGCCTGGCTCTACTTTGGCGAAAAGCTGAAATGGAACCAGGGCGTCGCATTCCTCTTTCTCGTTGGAGCCGTGACGTTCGCCTTCTGGGGCAAGGTCTAGCGCCGCGCACGATTGAGAAAAGTGGATCGCAGAACTTTTCGCGCTGAGTCGAGCTTTTCTCCGCACCCTCTGCGGTTCGTTTGCTGTGTTTCTCGATGCCCTCTATTGTCGGCCTTGGATTTGCATTTCTGCTGTACGGCGGAGCAAAATGCGTCTCCGGTTAGCCGCGCCAGTTCGCCGGCCAGTTTGAAGCCTCTGCCGGAGGCTGCAAGAAAAATACCTTGATTAAATAAAAGCATTAAACGAAACGGCCGCTCAACGGAGGACGCGTGAACCGCAATCACCGATGGACCCGGATCCTGGCCGCACTCTTCTCGCTACTGATTGCAGGAACCGCTTTCGCTGCGGACGTCGTCCGCACCGCCTCCGGCGCCGTCGAAGGCACGACAAGCGCCGACGGCAAAGTCCGCGTCTTCGAAGGCATTCCGTACGCTGCCCCTCCGGTAGGCGCTCTTCGCTGGAAAGCTCCGCAGCCCCTCGCTCCCTGGAGCGGCGTGAAGGGAGCGAAAAAATTCGGCCCGCGCTGCATGCAGGGCGACATTTACGGCGACATGATATTCCGCGATGACGGCCCCAGCGAAGATTGCCTCTATTTGAACGTCTGGACCCCCGCGAAGGACGCCGCCGCCAATCTTCCTGTCATGGTCTGGATTTATGGTGGCGGTTTCGCTGCGGGCGCTTCGTCGGAGCCGCGTCAGGACGGTTCGAAGCTGGCCGAAAAAGGCGTCGTTGTCGTCAGCATGAACTACCGGCTCGGCATTTTCGGATTTTTTGCTTATCCAGGCCTGACTCAGGAGTCGCCGCACCACGCTTCCGGCAACTACGGCTTGCTCGATCAGTTGGCCGCGCTCCAGTGGGTCCAACAAAACATCGTAGCTTTCGGCGGCAATCCTCAGGAGGTCACGATTTTCGGCGAGTCAGCCGGCTCCTTCTCCGTCAGCGCGCAAATGGCTTCGCCTCTCGCGCGCGGCCTCTTCGAGCGCGCTATCGGCGAAAGCGGCGCGTTCCTCGGCAAAAGTCCCGCGACGAAATCGCTCGCCGACTCGGAAGCCGACGGCCAGAAATTCGCCGAATCTATCGGCGCCGCCTCCCTCGACGCTCTCCGCGCCATGTCCGCGTCCGGCCTGCTGGCGGCTGCCACGAAATACACGATCACGCGTTTTTGGCCCAACGTGGACGGCTACTTCTTCCCCGAAGACCCGCACGCCATCTACGCTGCCGGCAAGCAGGCGCGCGTACCCCTGCTCGCCGGCTGGAACCAGGACGAGGGAAACTACGAAGCCTTTTTCCAGAAGCAGGATCCCGCCGTCGAGAATTACGTCCACCTTGCCCGCTCCAAATTCGATGACCACGCGAACGAATTCTTGAAACTCTATCCCGGCAAAACTGACGCGCAGGCGAAACGATCTGCCGCCGATCTTGCCGGAGACCGCTTCATCGCCTTCGGCACCTGGAAGTGGATCGAATTGCAGCGTACTACCGCCAACGCCACTGTCTACCGCTACGAATTTGACGATGCGCCCCCTCAGCCCGCAGGACAGCCGTCCCATGGCGCATATCATTCCTCGGAAATCGAGTTCGTCTTTGAAGCCCTGTCTTCGAAAAACCTGCCCTGGCGTCCGGCGGATGAAAAACTCTCCGGCCAGATTTCTTCCTACTGGACCAATTTCGCGAAAACCGGCGATCCCAACGGCCCCGGCCTTCCGCGCTGGCCCGCATACACCTCCGCCGATCATTTCCAGGTGATGCATCTCGGTTTTCATCCCCAGGCCCAACGCGACGCTCATCGTGCTCGCTACGAATTCCTGGATGCCTTGCCGGCTATCCCGTGATGTGCGAGCCGAGTGGTCCAGCAAAAGGAAGGGAATTGTGGAGAAAACCGCCTGTTTCGTGTTTCTTGTACTGCTAGGCATTCCGGCCTTCGCTCAGAAAAATCCGGCCTCTATCGCCGCGCACGAATGGCGCCAGAAACATGAGCGCGCTATCG
>DATEKA010000226.1:0-2834 GCA_035277685.1 Candidatus Acidiferrales bacterium | reverse complement strand
GCGCCGCCGCACGCGGCCCATGGTCGTCTTCACCAACGTCGAAAGCGTGGAGCGAATCATCTATGCCATTTTCAGTCGCTTCAACCAGGATTGGAAAACCCACACCCTCCACCTATTTACACAAGCGGCTTGACGTCACCTATCGCGCAGCACTGTCTAGGATTTCTGTTGAAAGCGGAGGATGGTGTCTCCGGCGCATAGTTTGTCTCAGCGATGCATTTGTTCAGCAGCGAGCAGGAAGCAGCCGAGCACCTGCTCGCTGCGTTGGGGCGTTGCAACAACCTGTGGCAGGACTCGTGCTAGCGGGTTTGAGCGGCGGGACCAAAGCTGGCGGCGGAGGGAGACCAACAGCTATGGTGAAGCCCTCGCCAACACGGCTTTTGCGAAGAAGCTGGCCGGGCTGCGAAGCCCCGCATGGAGGGCAGACGCACCTCGTTGGTTCACGAATCCGGTAGTAACAGTAGCAAGTGTTGCAGGGCAGCCTCGATGACTCGCTTCCCTTCCCACGGAGAACGCCTATGTTGTATCTTCGACTCCGGAAGGTAAGCGAGCCGCACGTCTATCTATGAACTTCCGATTTCGTCTCAACTACCGGCTGGTGTTTCTGTTGGCGCTATTAGGGTTGCTGGCGGCGCGCGAGGTGGCGCTGGAGCTTCGGCCGACCTTTCTGAGGCCGGGCCTGCACCTTTTTGCTTATGTGGGGAACACGGCGGACGGAACCGTAACGGCAGTCGATCTTGTGAAGCTCGCGGCGGTAGCGACGATTCCCGTCGGAGGCGGACCAAGCGGAATTCGCGCGCATCCTACTCGGAAGGAGATCTGGGGGCTCAGTTCGGCCGGAGGGTACGCCTGGGTTCTGGATGCAAACTCGAATCAGGTTGTCGCCCGGATCCCGGTAGGCATAGCGCCCTACGCCCTGGATTTTTCGCCGGACGGTGCGCGCGCGTACGTGGCGTCTTCAGGATCAAATTCGGTTGTGGCAATCGACTCGGCGACAAGAAAGATCGTGGCGCGTTGGACTGGAGGTCATCGTCCGTGGATCGCCCGCGTTTCTCCGGACGGAAAGCTGCTGGTTGTCTCGAACCGGGATGACTCAACCGTATCCATTCTCGACGCCTCGACGCTTGCGGCGCTCGCGAGGGTGAAGGTCGCGCCGAAGCCGGAGCAAGTCGCGATCCTGCCGGATTCATCGAAGGCGTACATCACGTCCGGCGCCGCGGACGAAGTCTCCGTCGTGGATCTAAAGCGCAAAGTGCTGTTGACGAATCTGGCCCTTGGCGGAAGGCCGGACGATTTAATCCTGAAGCCCGACGGTGGCGAACTCTTTATTCCCTCGAGCCAAACGCACGGACTCTTGATCGTAAATACGCAAAGTAACGAGGTGGTGCAGTTTCTGCTGTTGGGAATGTCCCCCACGGAGGGCGTTCTCGCGCCAAATCGCGGGGTGCTGTACGTGTCTGACACAGCGGGGGGTGACGTCGCGCCGATTCTGGTGGACTCGCGGCAGGTCGCGCATCCGATTCCTGTCGGACAGGCGCCGGGCATCTGCCAATTGACGCCGGGCGGCGATGAACTGCTGGTCGTGGACTCCGCCTCGGACGATCTGGCCGTGATTCGCACACGGACTGCCGGGCCAGCCGAGAATACCCTGGCACCTCCTCCGGGACCGATCACGCTGATTCCTCTGGGAAGGCGGCCGCGGGATCTAGCGGTGAAGCTGTTTTAGACCTCCCTTGTCCTCTTTACCCGAACGAGTGGAGCTAGCTGCCCTTGGGTTTATTGTACGGTCAGAGAGAGCGTTATTGATTGTGAGGCTCCGGTGTTGGTCGTGCCGGTGACTGTTATCGGATACATGCCTGCGGGCGTGACGGGATCGGGTGTTGTGCCCGGCGAGGCGCCGCTTCCGCCGCAGGCGCCCAGGATAAGTGCGAGCGCGAACGTCAGGCTTAGGGCCGCGACGTACAGGGAAACGTAGCGCACGCGATTTCTGTCGAAGTGCGGCTCTCCGCGCAGAATCTCTGCCAATCCTCCTTGAGAGAAAGACAGCACGATTATCGCGAGCACGAGAATGCCGGCGCGATCGATCCATTTTGAAACACGGTGAGTGCCGTCCGGCTGGCATGCGATGTTCGCCACAGTTCCGCCGGAAGTAGCGACATGCACTTGTAAGGCCGCAAGCTCACTGCCGCCTACGTTGACAGTTGTGGGCGTAAGCGCGCATGTCGCGGCTGAAGGCGCGCCAGTGCATGCCAGATTTACGTCCCCTGAAAACCCATTCGCAGCTTCGGCCTGGAGTGCATAGCTGCCTGTTTGTCCGGGAGCAACGGTCGCCGATGTTGAACCGCCGGACGGCACTAGAAAGCAGAAGGCGCCTGTTCCGGTGCCGGTCAAGGCAATACTCTGCGGGCTTCCCGGGGCATTGTCAGCGAGGCTGAGCGTGGCCCTTCTTGCAGCTGGTGTTGGGCCACACGCAGGTTTGAACGTGGCCTGAATTGCGCAAGTACCAGATGGCGCGATGCCGGAACTGCCGGAGCAATTATTCGTCTCCGTGAAGTCGCTCGCGTTGGAACCTGCGACGGAGATGCTGTTAACGACGAGCGCGCCGTTCCCCGAGTTAGTTACCGTGATCGTAACGGCGGAACTCGGTGTTCCCGCGGCCTGGTTACCGAAATTGACAGCCGTCGTAGACAGGCTCAAGTCGGGTTGGATCGCAGTTCCAGTCAATGTCACAGTCTGGGGGCTGCCCAGCCCATCGTCGGCGATGCTAAGAGCCGCGCTCCGCGTACCCGGGGACATTGGATCGAAAGTCACGTTTATGACGCAGTTCGCGTTCG